>NZ_CP095550.1:0-366875 GCF_023078335.1 Metabacillus endolithicus
TTCAGCTTTTGCTTGTCCTCTAATCTTAGATGAAACGGCATCTTTCCAAACAAGATTTCCATCATAGTCTACTTGCCATCTTTCCTTACTCATAAAATTAACTCTCCTCAATATAGTAAAAATTTACATGTAGTGTTTATTATACACAAATTATTTAAAAAACGTAAGATTTAGAAAAGACAAAATCAAAAAACTACATGCAGTATTTGCATGTAGTCAGACTGTAGACAAACTCATGAAAAATGAGTTTGCTTACAGTCTTTTTTAATTTAAACTTGTATTAAGAAAATCTTAAGGTGATAAATATGCTTTCGAAACACAATTCCATACAACGAGATCAAATTGAAATGATCGCTTTAGATCAACTTGTGTCAGCGGACCATTTGGTTCGCAAAATAGAGGCTGCGATTGATTTCTCTTTATTTATGACTTAGTGGAAGATATGTATTCTGAAGTAGGCCGCCCGAGTATAGATCCAGGCTTTCTGATTAAACTAACCTTCATTCAATATACCTTCGGTATTCGTTCAATGCGAAAGACAATTGAAGAGGTTCAAACAAACATGGCCTATCGATGGTTCTTAGGCTATGGTTTCCATGATAAAGTACCGCACTTCTCTACCTTCGGGAAGAATTACGAACGTAGATTTAAAGATACAGATATATTTGAACAAATATTCTATCGTATATTAAAGAGTGCTGCCGAGAAAAAACTTATTAGTGCAGAACACATATTGATTGATTCTACTCATGTAAAAGCTAGTGCTAATAAGCATAAATTTCAGAAGAAGGTTGTACGGAAAGAAACAAGAGCTTACCAAGAGCGTCTTCAAGAAGAGATTAATCAAGATCATGAAGATCATGGGAAGAAGCCTTTTCCACCAGATAAGTTTGACAAGGCAGAATCAAAAGAAATCAAAGAAAGTACAACTGATCCAGAAAGTGGTTACTATGTTAAAGACGAACGCACAAAACAGTTCGCCTATTCATTTCATGCAGCAGCAGATCGCAATGGTTTTGTATTGGGCGTGGATGTTACACCAGGTAATATTCATGATAGTCAAATTTTAGAGCCATTGGTTGAAGATGTAAGCGAGATAATAGGAAAACCAAATGCTGTTGCTGCAGATGCTGCTTATAAGACTCCAGCGATTACAAAGTACTTAATAGAAAACAATATCATTCCAGCAGTACCTTACACAAGACCACGTACAAAAGATGGATTCTTCCGAAAACATGAATATGTTTATGATGAACACTTCGATTGTTACTTATGTCCAGCTGGGGAAATCTTGAAATACTCTACAACAACTAAAGAGGGATATAGAGAGTACAAATCTCCAAAGCACATTTGCGCAACGTGCCCATTTTTGGCTCAATGTACAGAGAGTAAAGATCACCAAAAAGTGGTGATGCGCCATATCTGGCAAGAATATGTAGAAGAGGCAGACCATCTACGTCATCATCAAGATGTAAAACTGATATATGCAAAACGGAAAGAAACAATTGAACGTGTATTTGCAGATGCCAAAGAAAAGCATGGAATGCGTTGGACAACTTTGAGGGGACTCAAAAAATTGACAATGCAGGCGATGCTTACTTTTGCTGCCATGAACTTAAAGAAAATGGCCAATTGGACTTGGAAAGGTCCAGTAATAGTATAATATAGAGACTCGAAGAGTCTCATTTTCATAAAAGTTGAACGAATATTAATATAATATCGCAAAAAGGTTTGGAATGTTTTACATTCCAAACCCTTTTTGTCGACAGTCTGACTACATGCAGTATTTGCATGTAGTTTTTTTGATTTTAACATATATGATTGGCTTTTAACTTTATTTTAATGGGACCTCTTCATTAACAAAGTAAAGTTCTTTGAGTTTTTTTGCGAGTGTTGAACTTAATAAAGGTGGAACAGCATTACCAAGCTGTCTCCACTGTTCTTTAAAATCACCTTCCAAATGATACTCATCCGGAAATGTTTGTAATCTCTTTAATTCTTCAATTCTTAAAAATCTATTTTTCCAATGAAAAGGGCCTTGATTGTTTGAAAAACTAGCTTGAATTGTCCAAGATGGTCGATTTGGCGATAATTTTAGTAAAAATGTCCAATACCTTGATTTCCACTTAAATAATGGGTTAGGATGTCCTCTTTTTTCGGTGAAAAATAAATAATTATCGCCAGGTGGAATCTCTTTTAATAAATCGTAATGTTTTGCACCTGGTCTTTGATTCATTTCATCTTCAGTAATCGTGTCGTAATCAGACATAACATCACCAGCAGTTACCCAAGGTAATTTGTCGCTATTTTCTTCATTTGAATGTGTTTCCTCAGGAAATACAAAATCAGGTAATTCGCCTTTTACCCCTACACAGATAAATCTCTTTCTTGTTTGGGGTATACCATAATTAGCACAATTTATTACCTTGAAAACTATTTTATAGCCTAATTGTTTAGATCTCTCTTTTACATATTCCAAAGCTTCTTTATGTGTTTTAAACATAAATCCATCAACATTTTCAAAAACAAAAACAGTTGGATCTAATTCCTCAACAGCTCGAAAATATTCGGGAACGGCAAAACCAGACGTCTCATCTTCAAATCCATCTTTTTTTTGTGTCAAATAATGTCTTGTTTGGCTATATGGAGGACATGGGGGACCACCAATTAAACAGTCAATTTTCTGTTCTCTAAGCTTGATCCAGTTAAAATCTACCTCTCTAATGTCAGAACAAACGATATGATCAGATATATTATTAGTTTCTAGCGTTTTACATGCTGTTTCCCAGTTATCTGTCGCAAAAACAGTCTTAAAACCATTTTGCTTAAATCCAATATCAAATCCACCGCCACCTGAGAAAAGACTTACAACAGTTAAATCTCTCATTTATATCCACCTACATAAATATTCTACTATTTTTGCCCCTAATAAAGGCGGTACGGCATTTCCTATTTGTTTTCTTTGTGACCTAGGTGATCCCATGAAAACATAATCTTCTGGAAATGTTTGTATTGCTGCTAGTTCTTTTATTCTTAATCTTCTATTCGTCCAATGAAATGGTCCTTCGTATGAACCTGGACTCGCAATAATTGTCCAAGAAGGTAAATTAGGATGAAGTTTTAACAAAAATGTCCAATATCGCTTACCTGCAACAAATTTAGGGTTTGGATACCCCGCTCTTTCTGTTAGGGCAATATAATTTTTGCCTGGCGGAACAGAGCAAACTTCTTTTTCATATTTCCCTAAATTCAACTCTGTCGGCTCAGCATATGCAGGACTATCAAATTTACCTATCCAATCGATTACTCTTTCGTGTGGTAAAAGATCAGGATTAGACTCTCTATCTTTATCTATACCATGTGTAGGATCTAGATAATCATAAATCGGTTTTCTACTAGCTACAAAAAATACTCGCTTCCTTTTTTGTGGTATCCCATAATCAGCTGCATTAAGTCTTAATAGAACAAAATGATACCCTAGGTCGTCCATTCCTTTTTCTATTGCTTCAACAGCTTCTTTATTGGAAGGGTGTAAGATGCTTTCTACATTTTCTAAAATAAATCCATCTGGATTAAGTTCCGCAATCATTCTAAAATATTGCCCAATCATATTTCGAGGATCTGAATTTGCCTTCCTCATTTTATTGGTAACCCAATATCCTGCTTTGGAAAATGGTTGACAGGGAGGCCCCCTAGCAAGATTAACTTTTTAGGATTATTCTCGTGCAAAACGGCTTTGTAATCATTTGCAGACATGTCTGATATATCCTTATAAAAGTGCTTTGTATGTGCAAAATAGTTGTTAGCCTTTAAAGTCTCTACACTATCTTTATCAAAATCCATACTCGAGATAACTTTTACTCCAGCTAATTGTGCACCAATGTCCAAACCACCGCCCCCAGAAAAGAAGCTAATAGCCTGTACATCTTGATTAAAATTATTGATCAAATCGTCATTACAAAGATATCCCTTATGTGAAAAAGAAAGCTTAATATTACCATCTTTGTCTTTTTGTAGACCTTCAGAAAATCCCTTCAGCTGCTCTTCTTGTATTAAATTCAAGGCTTCTTTCTTTATTTTATAACTTTTCTTGTTACTTACTTCTATCATGATAACAACCTCTCGATACAAGTTATTTCAACGTATTAGTCAAACTTGTTTATGTTTTAGCTTTGGCGTAGTATTAAAAATAACAAATACACGAGATCGGTCGTTTGGTTTCTAATCCAAGCGGTAAGGAAATCGTGTTTTTATCAAATTCAACAATATATAGTCATATATCCTATTATTATTTTAATTATTATATTTACCAGATTATCATTATATCATATTAAAACAGAAAGCTTTGTTATAAATAATTTCTGAAATTTGTAAAAGAGCCTCAATTATTAACAATTTTGTCATTTATATAATTAAACCACCAAGAAGGCATGTACATCAAATGAAAATATCAACTTTTTATAGCATAAATAATCATTATAAAACATTAATTTATCAAAAGTAGTTGATAGATTAAATAGCTAACCCACCAGATTTGAGTGGAGACTTATTGCTCTATTTCCCCGCTCATACGTTCTATATGTTGATAAGACTGAGACTCTGGTGCACAACTAGAAAGAGGTGGTCAATTTCATAGTTAAATTAAGAGTGAAGGTGTTTCTAATAAACAGAAGGAAATGGTGAATCCTTCAGAATAGGGAAAAATGCTCTTTTGTAACTTCTGCATTTCGAACAGTCTATTACTCTACGTATGACATTGATGGTAACAGCTGTACAAGGTGTTGCTAAACTTGTGACTCATATAAATAATTAAAACAAGACGACACAAGGGACAAGGCCAGTTGTGTTATAATAACAAATCTTTAATACTGGAATATGTTCTTGCTGTAACATTTTTGAAGCGGTACTAAAAAACTTTTGCTTTCCCGTTCTTATCCCAGTAATCATAACAACGTTAAAATATTGTTTTGTATTCAATTGTGGAATATCAGAATTCCTTGTTTGAGTTAATTTTGAATGATTTCCCTTGCTAAAGACTCAATCTTCCTACCACTAAACGTCTCAATACTCGCATTGTTTAATCCTCTTTCTTCTCCTCCATTGTTTTCTGGAAAAGACCAACCGATGTTAGACATTTACTTACCTTCTGTATTTATATAAATTGGTTCCGCAAAATTTATTGAAAGTCTAAATTGAAATTTTAGATAGCTGATAAGGCTACTTTATTCCAAGTTCTGTTTTCAATTATTGTTTTTTAGCATAATTAATCTGTAAAATATTTTTCATCTCTAGATTTCAAAAAGCTACCTGATAATGCTAGAAATCAAGAATATGATTCAGTTTTATAGATTACTATTATTATACCATGCACAAAGTCCTGTTTTCAGTAGATGATGTAGGATAATAATAGGATCTATATTAGTATCGAAATACCACCTTTAATTCTGAGCATTAATTAAGACAAAGGATTAAATAGGAATGCCGTCTTAAGGAATTATCTCCTGTTTATGTTTACCTTGACTTTAGGAAAGTAAAAATATAGAAGATTTTCGTTGAGATCTCAGCACTACTTCCTTTTATAGCAATCCAAATGAATTAACATCCATTAGATTTAATGACATTTCCTCCATACAATGAATTAATTTCCAATTAATTCAAGTTAAAGAAATGTTAAAATGTATTTATTATTTTTGTATAATAAACTAAGAAAAATAGATTTGAGGTGGAACCAATTTCTACAATATCATTAAATGATAAAGCGATAAATTTGATACATTATATTAAAGAACTTTCTCAACTTAAACAAAAGCCTGTTTCTAGTTATAAGAATTACGAGGACGTATTATGGGTATCTAAGTTTCCGAATGAGACAGAATGCTTAGATTTTTTTCGGAATAATACAGATGAGTGGCTATATGTTAAAAAGCCGGTTTACCCTACTAAACCCAGTGTTCCAAAGGAATTAGAGAATTGGTTACTAATTGATGTTAGAACTTACTTGTTTAAAGTAAATAAAAGTGTCTTGAAGGAACTACTTATAGATGATAAATATGTTAGTAAAGAAGAATTTCTAGAAGATAATCCAGAAATTATTGATAAGATTGATGAATTTAAAAATATGATTTGGGAGCCATTTATACAAGAGGCAAAGCGAGTAGATGAAATACAAGCTCTTTATGATCGACTGTTTAAAATATATCAATATCTTCAAAGTAACTCTGAATCAATGGAACTTGTCGTAAGTACTGGCCTTCTTCAGTGGAAGTTGAGTCAAAAAGAGGTAGTTGAACGTCATGTACTTACTTCAATTGCAGAATTAAAGTTCAATAGTGAGAAAGCTGAGTTCACTATTATACCTTCATTCAAAGGGAAAGTTTTTGAATATGAAGAAGATATGCTTTTAGTGGAACATCGTCTTACAGGTGCTATCAATAAAGAAATAGAGAATCTTTTGTCTGAGCTAAATGAAGAATTGTATCCCGAAATAAATTCTATCTTACAGAACATTGTTCATTCTTTGGACTCTAAAGGCACATATTATGACACTCTTGAGATCCCAATTTCTTTGTCAGATATACCAACGATATCCTTAAGTCCTGCCTTTATTTTACGTAAAAAGTTGCAAAAGAGTTTTCAAAAGGCCTGTCAAACAGCAATTGAAGAATTACAAAACCAAACTGAGCCTTCTCTCATACCGAGTAACTTGTTTAATATGTTTGAAACTTCTCCTACTAAAAATGTTGACACAACTGAAACAAATATGGAGACTACATTCAAAAAGGCACAAGAATTTTACTTTCCACTTCCGTCTAACGAAGAGCAAAATAGAATTATCTCTACTTTAAACAGACAAAATAGTGTACTTGTGCAAGGTCCACCGGGGACAGGTAAAACACATACAATTGCAAATTTAACCTCTCACTTATTAGCTACAGGAAACCGAGTCTTAATTACAAGTCAAACGGCAAAAGCTCTAAGTGTTTTAAAAAGTAAATTACCGAAAGAACTTCAAGATCTTTCTGTTAGCCTTTTAGGTGGAGACTCGACGTCAATGAAAGATTTAGAGAAGGTTGTAACCACAATTTCCACTAATAGAGAACTATTTGATCTTAAAAGCATGGAAAGAACAGTTTCAAAGAAAGAAATGGAATTAAAAAATCTTAAAAGCAATTTGAGTAAAACAAAATCAGATTTGATATCCATTCGGGAAGAAGAAACATATGAACATCAATTAAGTTCAAGATACAAAGGTACTGCCCAAAAGATTGCTGAAATCGTATATAACCAGGAAAACATTTACGATTGGTACAGGGTACCTGTAACGTTTGACACTCCTTCTACTTTCTGGGAAAAAGAAAAAAGAAATGCAATTGAATATATACGTCTGAAAAGTATTAAATTAGAAACACCTGATGGTTATGAACAATTTGAATACCCTAAAATTGATTGGGATTTTCTTGAGGCATTAACCTCTGCAATGAAAGAAGAAGCAGAACTTATTGAGTCTTATGAATTATTGAAGAAAAATGAAAGTAATGAATTAGTATATAGCCTTTTATCACTAGATAACAACGAACGTGATGAGTTAAAAGTAACTTTACAGAATTACAAACAACTGGTTAAACCATTACTTTTTAGTAATTATCCCTCATTGGGGAAAGTGATTAAAGACATATTCACTAATCATGGGTATATTTGGGAAGAACTTGTAAATAATCTATCATCATACCTTAAAATAATTAAAGAGAATAAAGATAAATTTGAGGAAGATTTAGTGTCTACTGAAAATATAACCACACAAGAATTAAAGAAAATGTTCGAAGACTTACATGAACATGTTTCTAATGGTGGTACTCTAGGAAATTTTTTATTTAGACCTAAAATAGTTAGTCAGTACAAGTCAAAACTACAAACAGTTAAATACAATAGTGCTGAAATAAAAACAGTTAATCAGATCGAGATTCTTCATGCGTATGCTCAATACAAATATTCAAAAGAAAAAATTGAAGGTTTATTAGTCCCTAATTTTATAAGTCTAGATTCAATAAACAAACAAATGGTATATCTTGAATTTGAAAATGTTCTTTCACAAATAGAGTTAGTACTAGAGATTCATCAATGGCGTAACAAACTAATAAAAGACTATACTTTTTTAACAATTGATACATTTAACGAGGAAATGGCTGACTCATTAAGCCAAAACATTGAAATTTTTGATATCAAACAAAATCTTAAGGAGAAATCTGAGTTAATTGATCAAGTTAGGGAAATGGTTAGATCAAAGATAACTGAAAAATCTCATCCGCTCTACCAAGAATTATTAGACACTATCGAACAAAGAAATTCTAATACTTTCAGAACCTTACATGAACAATATCTCCATTATCAAGAAGTTATGCAACGTGATTCGTCGCTAAAAAATATTTTTATTGAATTAAACATTCATTCAAGTACTCTTGTAAAAACACTTGAGGAAACATTTGCCTCCCCTATCTGGAGTCAGCGTTTTATAGAATGGGATAAAGCGTTTGAGTGGAAACAAGCGCAAAATTGGGTTAGAGAATTCTCTATGAAAGATGAAACAACTCTTTCTATTCAATTCGACCAAATAGAGAAAAATATTAAAGATACTGTGATTGAAATTGGTTCTACAAAAGCTTGGATTAGCATGCTGAGTAACATGACAGAGACTCAAAGTAAACATTTAAAAGCATGGGTTAAAGCTGTTAAAAATGTTGGTAAAGGTACTGGGAAAAATGCTGCAAGATATAGAGCAGATGCTCAAATGCATATGGAGAACTGTATGGAAGCCATTCCTGCTTGGATTATGCCACTAAACCAAGTTTATGATAATTTTGAAATTCGATCGAATTTATTTGACGTTATCATCATTGACGAGGCTAGTCAATCATGGCACGATGCTCTTCTTTTGAAATTTATGGCAAAAAAATTGATTATTGTTGGTGATGATAAACAAATTAGTCCTACTAATATAGGTATTACAGATCAAGATATCTTGAAACTACAAACTAAATATTTTAAAGATATTGACTTCCCCTTTGGCAGGGATCTTAATTTAAATACATCCTTCTTTGATGTCGCCTATATTATGTTTAAAGATACTATCACCTTGAAGGAACATTTCAGATGTATGCCAGAAATCATTGGATTCTCTAACAAAATTTCATATCAGTCTAAACCCTTAATACCGTTACGCCAATACCCAGCCAACCGTTTGGAGCCAGTTAAGTCTATCTACCTTCCACATGGTGTGCGAGAAGGATCTTCACAATATGCTTACAATGAAATAGAAGCAGAAGAAATTGTAAAACAAATAAAAAATTGTATAGAAGATCCAAGATATGCTGATAAAACATTTGGTGTTATTTCCTTATTAGGCGCCAACCAAGCAAAACTAATTCAATCAATGTTATTGAAAGAACTTGGGGCGGAACTGATGGAGGAACGGAAAATCATCTGTGGAGATGCCTATGCATTCCAAGGTGATGAACGAGATATTATTTTCCTATCTATGGTTGTAGCGAAAAACGGTAGTACGCGAATCGTTTCAGCTGCAGATGATAAAACCCGTCAACGATTCAATGTAGCTGTTAGCCGAGCTAAAGATCAACTTTGGGTAGTTCACTCTATCTCAATAAATGACATTAACAATCGTAACTGTTTACGATATCAATTACTTTCTTATATCGTCGATCCTTTAAAAGAAGAAACAGAGTCTAACCGAGAGAAATGTGAAAGTGGTTTTGAAAAAAGTGTATTTGATGCCATAACTGCAAAAGGATATCGTGTTATCCCTCAATATAATGTAGCAAATTATCGAATAGACCTTGTAATACAAGGTGAGAAATCAAAATTAGCAGTCGAATGTGACGGAGATCATTGGCATACGTCAGTTGAAGATCGTGAACGAGATTTCCTCCGTGAACGTGTGTTACAAAGAGCTGGTTGGACTTTCTGGCGTGTTCTTGGAAGTACGTATTACAACAATCCAGAAAATGCTTTAGAGAGTCTATGGGAAAAAGTTGATGAAATGGGTATACGTCCATACGTTGAATGGGCACAAAATCAAAGTGATATAAATAAAACAAGTACTATCTCAAATGAAGAACAAAGATTCAAAGAAGAAACACAACCTGAAAACTCACTGGAAAATCAAATTGTGTACAAGAGGAATTTATATGTAGAAGAGAATCAGTCTGTTAATCATGATACAAATTTTCACAGACAGATTGCTAAAGAAAAGATTGTAACAGATGATACATCTAGCATAAATCCTACTCAACAATTGAAGATAGACTTACAAGAAACTGATAACCTAAACTTATATACTAATGAACAATATGAGAATTACAAAAAATTACTTAGAAGTGAAGGCTTTGAAGTTTTACAAGACCAGCCACCTTCTGGAAATCTTTATGTAGTAGGAACAGAACATTTAGAGAGAGAATTAGAATATATCGCACCAAGGAACAACTCATTTACTTTTTATAAAGACGGAACAAGCGTTTCAAATGGCGAACCTGTTTGGGGAATCTTCTTTGACCCTCTTTTGGTAGCTAGTTCCGAAGAAGGACGATTAGAGAATATATCACTTGGGTCTCAGGATTTTCCAATTACAAGTAACACTTTAACAAAAGTTATAACAAATGATAAACTAAAACTTATTTCATTATCATTATCATCTAACCTATCAGTTGAGGAAATGCTTAAAGAATTAGACCATCAAGGCATTGAAATACTTGATTATCGTAAACAAACTGAAACCATTTGGGTGATAGGAGATAAAAACTTACAAGAAACACTAACGAAATTCCGACAGCATAAAATTGTATTCCGTTATATGAAAAATGGCAATGCAACTACAACAAATCGACCTGCTTGGTTTGCAAAAGCCAAAAATTAAAGATAGGAGCTACCGATTAAAGGTAGCTCCTATCTTTAATTATTCCAATTCCGGTAGTTCATTTAAAGCCTTTTTAAGTGCATGAAGCTCCTCAAGAGTAAATGTAATACCTTTACCCATTTTCAACTGATCTTCAGACCAGTCCCTTATATCATATTTCGGGTCCCGGTCATTCCAACTAATCAAATTCAGTTGTCTTTTCCAACCTTTATTACTTTCGGATAAAATAGCCATTGTTTCAATGATTTCGTATTTTATTTCAGCCATTGTTTTGAACCCCCTTGTTAGAAATTAACAAAAGTCTTTTGCTTGCTTTTTGTTAATCTTTACGAAAACTTATTATTTATGTAGTTGGGTCTCTTCTAACTAAACTATTCAAGAGTAATGCCAACCTAAATAAAATCAAGTTACTATCTTTAATGTCCTTTTCTAGTTAGGTCATTATAATAGACATATTATATTTACCCAAGTGGGAAAACAAAAAATGTTAATATGATATTACTTTTTTCTTAAATCTCAATAGCATACAGTATCCTAATAACGCTATGAAACAATTTAGTTACCCTTCCTTTTAATACTATCCAAAGTAATCCCATCAATATTCTTCCACTCAATCCACCCATTCGCATTCCTACCTAAAACAACAGCAGCTGCTTGACTTGGTGAAGAAAATAGATTGTCTCTTCTAAAGGTGTATATTCCATTTACAATTGTAACGATGTTTTCGTTTAGTAGATTCTCTCTTATAGTTATCAAGTAATTATGTATGCTGTTTGATGTCTCTGTGGACATTTGAGAGCCTTCAATAACGACAAATCCTTCTTCATTATACTCTCCTTTTGCTTCTACACCTTTACCCTTACAGAAAAAGATATGATCTTTTTGTATGATTGGGTTATCTGTTTCTTTTGTTTTCCTTAATTCTTCAAATAGTGGGTAGCCAAGGGTGGAAAGTAGTAATTTAATTGTTTCTAGGATATCGTTTAAATCATACTGTCTCCATTCAGGCACAAAGGAACTGGCAGGTACAGTTTGATCAAGTTTATACCGATTTCTATTTAAAGCAATTTCATAGGAAGTACGTTCCAAAAACTTCACATCTGATTTTGTAAACTGATTTTGCTTATTATTTGTAACAATGACAATGGCTACATCCCAGAAGTCTTTATCACGATTATGTTGTTTTAGTCGTTCAAAGCAGTTTTCTGCATTCCCCTATATAGACCTTAGGATTTGCATCATCCTCGTCTTGTCCAAATAGAAAGTAAACTCCTACATTTTTCACTTCAGATCTTTGTCCCGCTTCATCTATTTTATTACGCGGGATTAGAATGGCTTGAACAGTTCTATTGGTGATTTCTGCTATTTTAATTCCTCTTGGTGATCCAAAAGGTAAAAATATCTGTATTGTTCTCCCTGACAAATTTAACAGTTCCCTTCATTTATAAATGTAATTATTTATTTTGTCTTTCTCTCAAAATGATAATGCAGCCTATACTCACAAATTTCCTTCGTCCACGCAAATATCATATCTTCATCTTCGCTATCAACTTGCAAATCGAAAGAAAACTTATTATCTTCAAATCTCAATAACCCCTTCGAACTCCCACTCCATTTAGACATTGGCATCTTTGATATCAATCGACTTACCTTCAAGCCCATTGTAATCCCACAAAGCCTTAGTCTCTTTATCAGAGAAATCAATTTGTTTTCTATAGTTCGTTTCTGTCAAATAAGAATGAAAGAAAGGAGCAACCTCTTCGGCTGTAACGGGTTTGTACCAATCCGAAGGACCTCTTTCTAACATGGCTAGCAACACAACCATTTTATAGCTTTTCGCCATACCTGTTTTTTCAACTTCAACAAGCCAATCTTCATATTTTTGGAAAACTAACTTTTCTTGTTCTGTTAGCTCCTCAGCCGAATTTAAAAATCCAATGTAAGATTTAAACTCTTGTCGATATTGAATTGATTCTGATTGACCTTTTAAATGAAGCTCAAGATATGTAGGTCTTCTTCCTAATTCCTGCTTTAAATCACGATAGCTTTGTAAAAGCTTTTCTTTTCTAGGCTGTTTTTTCTTGGTCATTTCTTTTAGTAGATTAATGACATTTAATTCTAAGTTAATACCACAACTTTGTGGCACGGTTGGAATAGTGGTTGTTTCCTTCCCTTTTCTTTCACTTGTATCAAACAAACTCAATTTAATATCAGCGTTTCGATAGTTTCCAATTAAATCAATGATCACACAATAATCTTTTTCTGCGTGTAAACGAAGTCCACGACCTACTTGTTGAGTAAAAACCGTTAGGGATTCTGTTGGTCTGACAAAAAGAAGTGTATCAACTGCAGGGATGTCGACACCTTCATTAAATAAGTCAACGGTGAAGATGGCATCAAGTTCTCCTTGTTCTAGCTGCTTTATTGCTTCGTCTCTACGAATGTCCTTTTGCTTCGAATGTAAACTAATGGTGTTATAGTTATTTTGATTAAAAAATTGTGATAAAAATGTTGCTTGTTTTATAGAAGAACAAAAAACAAGTGTTTTCGACTTCTTATGCTTTACCCAAGCATCAAGTATATTTTGAGCCATTTCATCCTTGAGCTGAGCTTGCAATAGTTCTTCTTCATCATACCGGTTTCCTAACCATGTTATATTGCTATAATCAGTTTCATCGTAAACTCCATAATATTGGAACGGAGCTAACCAGTCCCGTTGAATGGCTTCTAAAAAATCAATTCGATATGCAACATTTCCAGCACAAATGGAATACACATCTTTGTTATCATTTCTATCTGGTGTTGCGGTAATTCCTAATAAAAAGGAAGGCTGAAAATAATCAAGTACGCGTTGATAAGATGCTGCTGCAGCATGATGAAATTCGTCGATAACAATAAGATCGAAGTCATCTGGTTTAAATACTTCAAGATGCTGCTTCATGCTTAGAGTAAATATAGATGCAAAAACATGATCAACATTCGCTTCTTTTTTGTTTCCATTATAAATTCCAAATGTACTTTCTTTAATTATTGTAGAGAAAGATTTTTGAGCCTGAGTCAGAATCTCTTCACGATGTGCAATAAATAAAACACGTTTAAACCTTTTCGCAAAAAAACCAGCTAAATATGTCTTACCTAATCCTGTTGCCATTACTACTAGAGCTGATTTGTACCCTTCATCATAGGTTTTTTCTAACTCCTCCAGAGCTTCAACCTGTGCAAAACGTGGCTGGATTTCACCATAGTCAGCTGATTCCTCTGCTATATGCATTTCTTTTTCTTTACTAGGGAGCATTAGTTCAATTTCCTCTAGCTCTGACCATTTTTTCGCAAGATTCGGGTGCTTTTCGTGGTACTTTTCATAGTTTTCCTCGAAGCTTTTTATCGTTTCTACATTAACTGGTATCGTCTGTTCATGATACATTAGCTTTGTAAATTGATCCATTGCTTCTTTGAAGACAGCTGGCTCTTTATTAATCGAAACGTTCCACTCTATTCCACTTGTTAAGGCTGATCTTGATAGATTGGAAGAACCAATAACAAGATGACCTTCCTCATTAAGGTGAAAAAGATATGCCTTTGGATGAAAAGAAATTCCATTACTGTTCCAAAGTCTAACTTCAATTTTAGGATTAATTTCAACTAGTGATTTTAATGCTTCGGTACTGTGTGATATATAAATAATCTCCTGTACATATTTTGATATCAACGCCTCTTTCAGCAGCACGTTTAAGTGGTTCACGAAGCAGCTCGACCCCTGATTTCATAACAAAAGAGGTTAAAATACAAATGGTTGAAGCTTGTTCTATTTTCTCAAGTAGATGTGAAATAAGCTGATCTGTTATTAACTCTACCTTACTCATCTTCAACCTCAATTAAGTATATTTTCTCTTTAAAACCACCACGTTCTTGTGCTTTCTTAGCTCTAATTTTCTCAACTTCGCTGATTGATGAGCCATGAAATTCCGCTAGTGCATGGACGATTTCTAAAAGATCAGCTAATTCTTCAAGAGAGCTGTCCTTGTCGTTTGCTTCCACATACTCTTGTAACTCTTCAAACCCTTTTTCTTGTAGCTTTTTTATGTATACTTCATGGGATAAGATAGAAGTTTTATAAGCTTTCCCGGTTTTCTCAATAATTTCTGGAATTCTGTCTCTAACAAGCTTGTTATATACTGGCATATTCCTATTCTCCCTTTAGTAGGTTCTTTTATCTGGAATAACTCCCCTTACTCCACCACGTGGGTCTTTCATATCTCCTTTATATCTTGGAATAAGATGAACATGGACATGAAAGATGGTTTGCCCTGCTACTTCACCGTTATTTATTCCGATGTTGTATCCGTCTGGTTTGTGTTTCTTATCTAATAAAGCATTTCCTTCAAATAATAAGGAATCAATTGCTTGTCTTTCTTCTATGGTTAAATCAAAATATTGCTCCACATGCCGTTTAGGAATGATTAGTAAGTGTCCTTTGTTTACTGGGTATATGTCGTAAAAGGCAATGGATAAGTCGTTTTGTAATACGGGCTCTATATTCGAACAAAATGGACAGTTCATGTTGAAATCTCCCTAATTAATTATTTTTATATCTATGTGTTATAGCTTAATCTTACCTCATTCGACAATTATTGTTAATTCCCTATACAACAGCAGAACTAATTTCGTTAATGAAGGATGTTAACTAGAAATAAAAAATAGTGTGAAGCTAAAGTTATAAATCTTCTTTTTAAAAGAGTTGTTTTCTATTAAAAAAGAAGATGAACACTACGTGTAGTAGAAAGTCATCTCCAATTAGTTAAAGCCATATTCATTTTTACCTGTAAACAGCTCATTAAGTTCATATAAGTCTGTTGTCTCTCATCTATTTTTTGTTTATCCAAACAAGCTTTTCTTCTGGCTCGCGATTAGACCATGCGTAATATGTAATGACTTTTATCTTCAGCTATTTAAACTCGTATTAAACTTTAAAGATCTTTATCATAAATACAAGAAAATAAAGTCTGTTCCCTAAAAATTTTGAAACAGACTCATAATCTACCAAGTTCTTATCAATCTCAGTTGTACAAATAAAAGGAGCAAGCCCTCCTATTAGTTAAACGAGACATTCACCGTATAACCATCATTCTTAAAAAATTCCTTTAACACTTTTTCTGCATTTTTCTCTGCACTATCTAATAATCCACTAGAGATGGCTCCTTGTCGAATTTTCTCTTGTGCCTCAGCAGCCAACTCAAACCCCTCATTCATTTTTATATCATCACGGAAAAGCCCATTCTTGTCCACGGCTTGTATTTTATCCATCTGTACAGATGGTTCCTGGATGATCTCTGCATGCGGAAGAGTAATATCTATTTCTTTTGTTTCTTCATTAATATCCAAGTCCTTAGAAGTAATTCCTTTCAAATCAACACCTGCAATCACCGTCGCAGGTACAACCAATAGAACTTCTCGCTTTGTTCCTGGTAAATCAATATTCAAGAAATTCTTATTTTCTTCTTGGTGTAGAACCTCTTTCATATGAGCTTCAGCTGTTGCCAATGTTGCTAACTCTTGAACACGTTCAACAAACGTGACAGACTCTTGTTTGATGGTACTGCCTGCAAATGGCCGGAATACTCCGAAAGCGATGATAAAAGCTACTAAAATAACGATGGCCAGAATTAAAATATTCTTCAATCTACCAATTTTTAAGAGAGACTTAGATTTTCCTATCGGTGGTGAAACATATCTTGAGTTTTGATCTACCGCAATAGTTGCAGCAATTTGCTGTGTTGCTTCATATAATTCTTTTATCTGTCTTTCTAGCTGTGCAATTTTTTCGTCTTTTTCTTCGATTATTTCTCTACTTGTATTCATTTTTTCACCTTTCATTTACCATTGAATGCCTATCCTTTTAATCCACTAATCTATTATGTGGGGAAAATTTTTAACTTATAAATATTAATTACGAAGAAGCACTAAGACCTTTTAAATACAATTTAGCGATTTGCTCCTGTTCGATAATTCTCCACCTTACCTCTTCTGCAAATCATTACGTAGCTGCTCCACCCTTTCATCCACCTCATCATAAAAGTCAGATGAAAGGTCACCAATGATAAAGAGATAAGCAAGGGAAGCATCTGAATTTCTAATACATCTTTCCAAATCGTCAAGTGGCCTTTTCGTATTCACTTTCCCTTGATAATTTTTACATTGAACTGGGATGTCGTCATGTAGGATGAACCCATCAAGTGGGTCCATTATTCTCATCGTTAAATCCCAGCCCTTTCCACTATCACCTTGTTTCTTTACTTCCAGTCCAGGTGTGGCATTTATTAAATCTGCTACAAACTGTTCAAAATAAGCACTTGGCCAATTCTTTGAAATTCTCTTATATGTCTGAGCGACTACCGACTCTTCTAAAGCAGTTCTCTCATAATCAATCGATCTAAGACTTTGATTTGCCTTATGAAAACTTTCATCTTCTTCCATCGATTTCTTCACTATTAAATCAAGCTCTTCCTTAGAATCCTCATCATATATTTCGTAATAATGCCCTCGCTTAGAAAGATGGTGACGGAGAGATTGTGAAACAGCTTCTGATTTCACTTGAATAAAAGAATTCGTTAGAAGTTTACATTGAACATAATGATTAAAATCTTTCTCTTGTGGATCTGTAGAACCATATTCCCCAACTATTTCAGCAATAAGAAATTGTCTTAGCGGTTGACCAAGCTGTATGATGAGACGATCTCCAGCTTTAAGTCTATTAATCAAAAACTGTGTATATCTCCAAACCACTTTCTCCTTTGTGGACCTCTCTTTAGCCTCTTTACTCTTAATGATATGTAAATTGGACCCCGGCGAACTCCAACCAAACCTTGCACGTCCTTCATTTAGTTCCTTGATCATCCATTCTTCTTGCCCATTTCTAATTGATACATATTTAAAATACCGTGTCATTTTATTCACCTCTTTATAAATGCTGATTAATAATCATCCTATTAATCTATTTTGTTCAACTAACTGTAAAACCTTTACTAGACTTAAAAATAAATGGACTCCATTCTAAAAATACATATAATTACAAGATTCTACAAAAAACCACAAAACCCTTTTTTCGAATTGAATGCTGGTAGGGAATTGATAAAGCGAAATATCAAAAAGGATAGCTCAATAACACCTATCATGAAAAGAAGCCGTTCACAACACTGTGAAAAGGCTTGACACTGTTTTTCGACTTTTCTATTTATAGTTTTTTCATTCTAATAGATTCAAGTATGATTTAATAAGGTAATTAGTGAGATAATAAGAAGAGCAACCATTAAGGAGCGAATGTGAAGTGAAAAGTATAATTAAAAAAACAGCTATTATTTTCTCCATCTTCATCATCATAAGCTTATTGGGATTGTGGATATGGTCACAACAAACGTATAAGCCGTCTGAGCAATTATTTCAACTTGTTGAACCAACTAGCATAATTTACAAAGAAGATTGGATTGTCTTTCAACCACAAAATGACCCAGTAGCTGGACTGATTATTTACCCTGGTGCAAAAGTGGAGCCTGAAGCTTATAGTTATTTAGGAAAGCAGCTATCTCTTGAAGGATATGTTGTATTCATACCAGAGTTCACCTTTAATTTTCCGATTCTTGATTCAAACAAAGCACAAGAAATAATCACTCACTATCCTGAAATAAAGCACTGGTTTGTGGGTGGTCATTCATTAGGAGGAGTATCGGCTGCCATGTTTGCTCAAAATCATATAAAAGAATTAACCGGCCTGATCCTATTAGGTTCTTATCCTAGTAACGAAGATCGTTTTTCATCCGTCGATTTCCCTATATTATCTATTTATGGAGAAAAAGATGGGCTTACAACTGTTGATAAAATTAAAGAAACCGAAGAGCTCCTCTCTACAAATGCACAATTGGTTGAAATTCAAGGAGGAAATCATTCACAATTTGGGATATATGGATTTCAAAAGGGCGATCATAAAGCAACGATTTCTGCTAAAAACCAACAGCAACAAATCATAGATATCATCTCAAAATGGCTAGGAGACACCTTGAATGAATAGAAAACTTATTAATTTTAGAAGGAAGTATTTTTCCCATCATGCGTAGAATGGTGAAACATTAAACAAACTATCCTCTTAGGGGTACTTTTTTCATAGGAACGATCCTGCTTTTTATTTTAATTTTCATAATAAATGTATGATCCCCGTGCAAATGATTAAGGATGTTCAGACCTTAATTTTACGCCCCTTCCATCTTACAGAATGAAAAACATTCACTCTGATGAAGGAATACAGATAAATTCCTGCAAAAAACAAGAACAATATTGGATAAAAGGGGAAAATCATCCATCTGAAATTACCGACTCTGCGTGCAAACCATGCCGTTTGAATCGTATACAGGATATACAAGATACCACTGAACATCATGGCGACAGAGTTCCATTCAGTAATCGAAGAGATCAATGCTCCCGCAGCTGTATAACTGCCGGAAATCCATAGTATGACCATGAGCATGACAACCGGATGAGTTGACTTGGAGCCGACGGCAAAGCTTTTGCACCAGCCCTCGATAAGGCTTCCCACTCCTTCCGGATACATGCGCAAAGAGATAATTCCTTTGCCGCCCAGGCAGCGAACCGGGAGATCTTGATCAAGAAATGCCTCTCCTAGTGCCAAATCATCCATGATGGCTCCTTCAATTTTTTTATGCCCTCCCGACAAAAAGTAATCGTCTCGATTACATAGTATGCACGGACCAAACGAACCGGCGGTTTTAAACTGCGATCCCAAAATTGTAAAAAGATTCATCCCTACCACGACGATTATGTTGAATATAATGGAGATGTGTTCATACAAACGCTCAACTGTATGAAATGGTTGTAATGCTGTGATGCCTTTGGCCCCCTTCTGCTGGTAAAAATGCAGTAGATTGCTCAATCCATCCACACTGGTGAATCTCGTATCTGCGTCTAAAAATAATAACCAGCTCCCTTTGGCCTGCTTAGCACCTTGCCAGCAGGCAGAGGATTTTCCTGCACCTGCATTCTGCAGAACCTTTGCACCATAGCTTTCCGCAACAGATGCAGTATTGTCAGATGAATCGTCATCAACAACCAGAATTTCAAATTGTCTGAAACGCTGCTCCTGCAATGATTGCAATAACGGTGAAATCCTACCTTCTTCATTCCTGGCTGGAATAATGATGGACAGAAACGGAAGGCCTGCCGTAGGCCTAGAGGTAAAACCGGGAACCGGCAAAGACCAGAACATGAGAACCCCAACTACCACTGCCGCAAATCCAATTGCGAGATTAATCACTTCTGAAACGGTCATAAAACCTACCTCCTTCCTTTGAGTGTAAGCACATAGCTTTTGTTATCTCTAGTTAGTCTTTATATTGCTGAATAATCAAATAAATTACCTGTATCGTCTTGTATCAGTTCCTGTGCGGTGATTCTAGCGGATAACAGGACGATTGGGACACCGGCGCCGGGATGTGTGCTGCTTCCGGTAAAGTACAAATTATCACAATGAGTGGCCTTGCTTTGCGGACGATAGTGGTTGCTTTGTTTCAAGATTGGCTGCAAACCAAACGTGGCCCCATTATAAGCATTGAATTTCGATTCAAAATCTAATGGTGTTGTATGCGTTTCTGTGACAATTTCATTTTCAATGTTTTCAAAACCACGGATTTTCTTTAATTCATTGAAAATGTAACTGCGATAATAAGAAATGGTTTCCTCGTCCCATTCATAATTTGCTGTAGCTTTATCCGATACGGGCATCAGGATATACAATCCATCTTTTCCCTCAGGTGCAAGGGAAGGATCCATTTTTGAAGCAATATATACATAGAAGGAGGCATTCGTCAGCTTCTTTCCATCAAATATATCTTTAAGATTTTGATTTAGGTTTTCGTTGAAAATAAAATTATGTACATGGTCAATTTCTTCATATTTCCGGTCCATACCGAGATATAACAGAAAGCATGAACAAGAGTATTTCATACTATCGATCTTCTTATCGGTATATTTTCCTTTGGCAGACTTTTCTTTTACCAAGTGCTTCATCGCATACGGGAAATCAGCATTACAAACAACATAATCTGAAGAGATTTTTTGTCCATCCACAGTAATTCCTTCCGCTGTGCGATTGTGAATCGATATTTCCTGTACATTCTTGCCGTAGTGTATGGTTCCTCCAAGTTCCCTAAAGAGTCTCTCCATGGCCAAAGCCATCGTATACATACCGCCTTTCATAAACCATACTCCATATAGAAATTGAATCATAGGAATCATGGTGTAAAAAGAAGGGCTTTTAAGAGGAGAAATACCTATGTACAACGTTTGAAAACTAATCAGCTGTTTCAGGCGTTCATTCTTAATATATTTTCCTATAAACGTATCCGCAGTGTCGTAAGGCTTCAGTTTCAACACTTTCTTCAACATCGGGAGATTATAAAAATCACCCCTTTTACGGAAAGGTCTTTGAAGTACATGATGTTTTGCGATGACAAAGCGTTTATAAATTTCTTGCATATATTGAAAAAAACCTGCCGTATCTTCTTCGCTGATTGATTCAATTGTTTTTGTTAATTCAGCAAGGTCAGAGGAGATATCAAATGGCTTGTCGGGAATATCACTGAAATAAGCCCGATAAATTGGGTCCAATTTTTCCATTGGAATATAATCATCAGGGTTACGGCCGCAAAGTTCAAATAGCTCCCGATATAATTCCGGCATCATCACGATGCTTGGGCCCAAATCAAATGTGTAGCCATCCAGTTCAATTCGATTCATTTTGCCGCCGGGTGTTAATCCTTTTTCATATATTTCCACCTGATAGCCCGCATGCTGCAGCCTTATGGCACTTGCAAGGCCTGCTACACCCGCTCCAACGACAATGACCTTCTTACTCATGTAAATTCCTCATTTCAAAAAATATTCTGCTCATCTCTTATCAAACTCTGAAGTAATGGCAGTAATACGCCCCCGATTGTAGCGTTGAACAACGATAATAGGAAGGTTGAAGCAAAGGGCATACAGGATCATCATCCAGCCTGCCCCTACTGGATTCCAAAAAAAGAACAGAGGAGCAGGCAGAATGGAAAGCCAATGTGTTAACTCTGCTCGTTTTGTTTCCGCAGCAAAGAGAATTAAATCTCCAGCTCCGATGCCGTGTAAGCTCTTTTTACTGTATCCTTTTTTAAGAAAAATCGTGCCATCTATAAGATAACCTTTCCATGCTTTCACCCGAAATAAACGTTGCCACAATTCTCCGTATTTTTCCCAAGAGAAAATCCGAAACCAAAAAGTGTCTTTCAAAAACCATGCCAAAGGCAGCTTATTGCACATAACAGAAATGGACAGATGGAAAATTGTCCATGCTAATACATCTATGATAATGATTCAAAGGATGGGAAATGATACGACCATGGTATCCCCCTTATGTTTAAAGGCACAATTGCGTTTAATAAGAGAAGCTTTCTTCATCCAGCTTTATGCAAAAGTCTTTAGTAAATGACTAAACCTGTCAGGCAGATGATGAGTCTCTTTGAACAATTTTCTTGCCTACAAGCTGACCGCTTAACGTGACCATCGGCATTCCTCCGCCGGGGTTTACGGTTCCACCGACAAAATATAAATTGTGATAGCGTTCACTCTGTTTTGGATGCTTGAATCCTTTATTTTTCTTACGATCTGACACGGTTCCATAAATCGCCCCCCTGTCAGAGCCATACATCCGCCTAATATCTTCCGGTGTCCATACATCCTTTGTAACGATATTCTCACGCAAATCGTGGAGTCCCATTTTCTCCAATTTGATAAGCACTTGCTCAGCGAATTGTTCATAATCCTGCTGTGTGAAAGGTTTACGATTTCGAATATAAGGAATATGTGGCAGTACTTTTATATTTTCATGTCCAACTGGCGCCTGCGCTGGATCTGTTTTATTGACGTTAACCAAATAAATGACCGGATCATCCGGAAGTTCATGACGATGAAAGATTGATTGCATTTGCTGCTTCATATTTTCTGCGAAAAAGAAATTATGATGGCGCAGCTGCGGATAGCTCTTTTTTACGCCCAAATGCATCACGAGGCCTGAGCTGGCTGGCTCGAATTTCTTCTTTAATTTATTCACAAAATGGTTGTCTTCCTCTAGCAATCGTTCGTATACTGGTATGACTTCCATATTAGAAACATAATAGTTCGCTGTTAGCTTTGTTCCATCTTCCAAAACGGCTCCCGTGATTTCACCGTTCTTTTTTTCAAGCCTAACAATCTTTCTGCCAAGGTGGAACTGAACACCAACTTCTTCAGCCAGCTTCACAAGGCCATTCGCCAGTTTATGCAAACCACCGGGTACATACCATACACCCTGGTCATGCTGCATGTAAATCATCATGTTTAGAACAGCCGGTGCATCATAAGGAGACGAACCAACATACTTGATAAAATAAGAAAGCATGTCCCGAAACTGTTCATTACTTATCCGTTTATCAATCCCTCCATGAACGGTAGAAAAAAGATCAAAGTTCTTTAAAACAGTGAACAGGCTCGTATGTTTCATGATTTCTCTCGTCTTATCGGCACCATGCTGAAAATAGGTTTTATCCGTCATATCATAAAGTCTTTTCGAATAGCGAAGCAGATCTTGATATTCACGCATATCCTTTTCACTCAGGGATGGATTTTTTGCTTGCATTTCCTTCAAGTCTTCATATAAATCTATGATATTTCCATCAGGGAAAAAGGAGCGCCATTGATGATCTAGCTTTTCAATCGGAACGTAGTCCTTCATGGATTTTCCACTTGCTGAAAACAATTTTTCAAAGATGTGTGGCATTGTAAGGATGGATGGACCCAAATCAAAACCGAAACCATCCTGATCCAGTCGGTTCAGCTTTCCTCCAATATGATCATTTTTTTCATATAAAGAGACTTCGTATCCAGACTGTGCAAGTGAAATCGCAGCCGAGAATTCACCGAGTCCGCCTCCGATAACTAATACGGTTTTATTTTTCAACTGTTAATGCATCTCCTTCTCGCAAATCAAAGATGTTGTTCACTTCAGTGTTGATTTGGACCATGTTTTCTTTCGTAACATAATTCCTCGTTGTTAAACATTGATAGCCATTGTTCCGTACAGCGTCAAGTATGCCTCTGTATATATGAGCAGACAAACATACTGGTAATTGGCTATCAGGATCCAGCAGCTCTATACTTAATAAAAACTTGTTATATAATAATTCTGCACGTGCAGCAAGTTTTTCCCATAAGTTGATGAAATTATCATTAATTAAGCTATTATGTAAATCACTTTGTGAATATTGAAAGTATGTAAGTACTTCTTTGGGCAAATAAATGCGATTTTTCTGATGATAATCTTCACCAATATCTCGAAGTACATTGGTTATTTGCATGGCTACACCTAGATTTGTTACCGCTAAACGTAGATCTTCCGAAGATTTCGAAGCGATGACAGGTAAAAGCATTAAACCAACAGATCCAGCTACGTAGTAACTGTATTTTTCCAAATCATTCATTGTGTTTGGGGGTGTAAATGTTAAATCCATGGATTGGCCTGTCAGCTGGTCATAAAAGGGGCGAATATCCATATCATACGTATTAAATACATGTCTAAGTGCGCGCCATAGAGGTTTGTCCAATTCCTCTTGATTATTGAACAAATCTAGTTCTTTCTTTAATTGACTCAGCAGCTTAATCTTTTTTTGGGATGAATGTTTTCCATCTGCACACTCATCTGCAGTTCTGCAAAAAGCATAGATCGCATAAACGGCATTTGCTTTTTCACAAGGTAGTTGTGAAAAAGTATAGTAAAAGCTTTTGGAATGTTTTTTTATTATTCTTTCACAATAATGAAAATCCGCTTGCCTTTGCTTTTTTTCCATATCGATCTCCTTCAGATCTATTTACAGATCAATGAAATATGATAAAGCGTTGATTGGATTTGTTTTCCTATTTTCTCCTGCTCCAAGTCTGCAACCTTTAAATGATCTTTTCCCTGATTCCCTCACGAAAAACTTGAATGTGTTTCAAAACATATTTTAAAAAGGAGGAATAACGAAGAAGGTGCTTTAATTTTCATAGGATGTGGCCGCCGCTCTGATTTTCTCTGCGACAAGTTTCCAAGCCTCTTCCGCTCTTTCTTTTGGGCCTAGATGGGTAAAAGCATGTGTACAGCCTTTGAATATTTCTTCATGAACGTTTACTCCAGATGCTTTTAATTTCTCAGAATAATATTCGGCTTCAGGTCTGAATGCGTCGTACTCCGCTATAAGAATAAGAGTGAAGCTAAGCGGCCACTCATCTCTGCACGAACAGGGGAAGCATGTGGATGCTCCGCTTGTCCTTTGTCAGGGACATAGCACATGTTCAAAAAATGTGCTACTTGAGGATATCTGGCACGCCATTTATCCGGTTCCGGTTTATCTGCATGGGGGGTGGCAAAATCCAGCATCGGGCAAGACAGTACTTGGAGCAGTGGCTGATGTTCTCCTTTCTCTTCCAGATAAAGACAAAGGGCTGCTGCAATATTTGCCCCAGAACTCTGTCCGCCAACCATAAATTTTCCCGCATCAATATTCAAATCCTCGGCTCTTCTTTTTAACCATTGAATAATTTCATAGCCCTGTTCAATTGGTTTGGGAAAAGGGAACTCTGGTGCTTTCGCATAATCAACATTAAGAACAACACATTCTGCCTGATTGGCTAGGTAACGGCAATAAGGATCATCCATCTCCTTCTCATTCATGATGAACGCTCCACCATGAAAATTGATATAGACAGGGAACTTTTTCTGTTTGGCTTCCAAAGGATAGTACAAGGATATATTAGTAGGATGAACAGATGTTTCAACCACCACGTCTTTTTTCATTTTCACTTGCTGCAAGGGAATCATATGTGTCTTTTTTGCTTGATTAGGGAGGAAACGCAGTAATTTTGCAATCATAACAGTGAACATAAGTGTAACCTCACTTTTTTAACATTTTAACTGCAATGAAACACATTTATACTCCGAACCTCACTTTTTTTATCAATTAATTGGAATTAAACAGATATATACTCCGAACCCTCATTGCTTAGCAATGGAAAAAAATCATATTTAATTGAAGACAAAATGTCTTCCGGTGACCTGTTTACGGAATGACGTACTTAGGATAGAATTTGGCGTTTCATCCTTCTAGACTTGTTTACTTTAATAAAAAAACGTCTAAACCCAGTAATATCATGGATTTAAGACGTTTTATCTTACCGGATTTAGTTGTAGTGTGATGTAGCAAATACAGAAGTAGATCTTTGGAGTACAGGTAGGAGCTGCTAAATACTTGCAGTTCCTCTATTACTAGTTTGTTATATTGTAGCTTCTTTGTGTAAAACCGATTTAATACTCAACTCCAATGGTGAATAATTCCCGTCTGCCCGGTTTATGTTAATTCTTTCAGTTAGTGGAGTAGTCCGATTACACATGAAACGAGGAATGCCTGAATGATTCTGTGAAGCAGCATGATATAAAAACGGGTGGCATAAAATCACATCTCCAGGGTTTCCGGTGGTTTCAATCACCTGAAGCTTGATACCATCTTCATCAACAAACGGATTTTCCATAAATTTCTCGATCCGATTTTCTTCATCATTCGTTGTGTTATCCTTTTTAGAGCCTGTTAATTCGGAAAACCACGGGTGCTGCTTATTCAAAGCACGGATGCCTTCTTCAAGCTCAATTCCGTCATGTTGCTGGGAAAGAAATTTTGCTATCACTTTATGTGAACCTTCTGCCACAAGTGTGCCTCCACCTTGTTTTCCTATTTCAGAGAATAAATTTAAGCAAAGTAGCCCTTGTTCAGGACTGTCAATATAATGGTGAAATTGAATACCATCCCAATGCCATCCTGTAGTCGGTACATTCCATGGTTTGAGAGCACCTTGAGAAAAATTAACTGGCCACCATCCATAGCCAACCTTCTTATCACTCTCTCCATATACTGTCCTGTCCGCCCATCGCCCCTCCCCGACAAGATCTTCAATGGCATCTGCTAATCTTTTTGTATTACATTTCTGGAATTCATCATGTTCATAGGTTTCATTTAATTGAACCATTTCTTCCTTCCAAGTTGAACGATCATTCTTTGTAACTCCTCGTTTTTCAACATTTTCCCAAACAATTTTTTGAGCTTCTAACGCCACCTCTTTAGGAAATGCTTGTTCAACCTTTACCCAGCCTAATTCAATGAACTGATTAACTTGCTCTTGAGTTAACACCTTATAATTTGTCAAAGTACTTCCTCCTTTAAATATGGATAGATCCAAAAGAATAAAGCATATCTTTTTTAACCATTACTTACCTTCTTCCCACTATTTAGAGACTTTAGTTTTAACAGTTTTCACATGGTCGAAGATAAAATAATAAGGTGGTTCATCCTTCCTTTCGAAATAGATAACAAAAGAAAGTGCTTTCATTTATTGGTGCTGATGATCATGCTGCTTGCTTAGTATTCTTATATTATAATAGATTTCACTTAGTTTGTCTGTCAAATAAAGTAAGTTTGCTATGTTTTTATATAAATTAGGATTTTACTTGGTTCGTAATATCATTTCCTAGAACAGTAAGGTTGTACTGTACAACAAATGACTTGGTTTTTACTATTTTTACAATAGTCCCCATTACTTTAGATAGAAAAATTGTATTGAGTAAAGGAACAGACAGATAACACTCCTGAAGGTGACAATGCTGGGTTTATGTATTTTTAGATGATGTGATTTAAACTCACATGATATCTTAAAGGGTTAACTTTTTTTGCCATTGAAAAATCCCCTAAAGGTAGACTATTAAGAACACAATACCATGCTCTCTTTTTTATCATGTCTACCCGTAGGGGCTAATAAAGCATATTATCATCTGTACTGAAAGGACTATCGGTTGAGACCAGGTCCTCCTGAACTCGGTTTGCACTCGAAACTGCTTGCCACTTCCGGGTCGCCTTTTTTATAGCGAGCCACTAATGGATAAGAGCATAAAGGACGAGAACGGTCCGGTGCCCATGTGGAAGGTACCTCAGGGTTAACACCGCCTGGATTTCCCTCACCTCGCGCTGTCGCTATAATACGGTCCGGTGCCTTGCCGTATTCAACCCAATCGATTAAAGCGCCTAGGCCATCAAACTGGTCAGTTGCAGGACCGCCACTGACATGGCCCATGCCAGGCACCTCAAAATATCTGACGAACTCATCGGCTTTGTTCCGGTAGTTCGCGTCGAGTTCCTTGTACCAGCGCCTTGTGTCATCAGAGGAGAAGATACCGTCTGATGAACCGTGTGCCACGATCATTTTAGCTCCTGAATTCCGCAGGGTGTCCAAATTCGTTGGATCAGGCGGCGTCATAAATTCCATGGCACTCTCTGTATACAAATCGTTAGACTCATAGATAAGTTGCCATTTATTGTCCACATCAAAGCTAAGAGCATATTCCGGTGGCGTTTTTCCATTAAACCCTTCAGGGGGCGATAGGAAAATGTGGCTAACAGTTCCTGGATCGAGAGCAACGGAAATTCTGAACTTCCATAACCCCCACCCATTATGAACAAGTCCCGGATCAAATGGGAAAGAAGTGTAGATCTGTTCTCCTGAGCTAGTACGAGCGCCCGCAAAAACATCCTTCACGACTTGCTTCTGTTCTACCGTTAAGCAGGTGCCGTCCCGCTCCAACTCACAAGTAGGTACGTCTCGCTCAACGCTAAAGACTTTCTGGCAACGTTCAGTGTCCTGTACGATTCCGTCGTTTAGCCGATCAAGACCATCACAACGGTCTAAAATCGCCTCTGCGATAACTTGACGCTCGGCCAAAGGTAGCGCTGTCTCCAAGTTGTTTATGTCTGTTGCAACCTTTGCCCATTGTTGAACTCCCCACAGCTGGGCTACCGCGGACTTGGGCAAGTTAAATCCTGGCGCTATGGCTAAAAAACCATCGTACTGATCTGCATAGCGTGAAGCAGCGACCATGGTGTGACGCCCGCCATTTGAGCCTCCGGCAATATATGAGCGGTCAGGCTCGCGTCCATACGCAGCTTCAATCAAGCTCTTAGCCATAGGTGTAAGCGTTCCGACTGCTTGGTAACCGAAGTCAAGACGTGCCTGCGGATCAAATCCGAACCCAACGTTTTGAGCTGAAGTGTGACCTGCGTCCGAGCTAATGACAGCAAAGCCCTTTTGCAGTCCGTTTTCCAGCGGGCCGCCTCCGATACTTCCATTTGCTGTTACGACGTTGCCATCCGCTCCACCATTTGCTTGATAGAGGAACCGTCCCGCCCATTCAACTGGAAGCCGCATTTCAAAACCGATAGCATACGTCTGACCATCTACAGAGCTCACTCGCTCGTTCATTTTTCCCTTGACGAGACAATGCTCGCCAACAGGCTTACCGGCATTGGACAGTGTTCCATCTGCAATAAGCTCTGCCGATGTGATAGTGGTATTATTAAACTCAAACGTTTCTAGCAGATTCACACACTGCTTCAGATTGCCTGGCTGTGCTGGAGCAAGCTGTGGAATTTCATCTTTTGCCCCACCTTTAGTTGTAGGTTTGTTTGTATTTTCTTCTTTTTCGGATTCACCTACTTTTAAAACGCTTACACTTTCTGCAAAAACACTAGAAGGAATTAACGACATGATGACAAGAACTACTGTTAGTAGAATGGAAAAACGTTTTTTCTTGTTCATATATTTTCTCCTTTCATTTTCGCTTGCAAAGCAGTTTATTATCGTTATAGGGTTATAAAGCTTTTATTTACCTCCTCTTAAAAATTATCACCACACAAGAATTGTACATAATATTCAGAAAGTTAATAAGCCTTATAGTGTAGGAATTCAAACTTCAAAATTCCTACATAGTAATTAAAGGATTTAACGACCTACGAAATAATAAACCTCTTTATCTTTTATAGAATGCTGATGTTTTAATTCTATTGCTTCAACATCATTTGCTAGAGATTGTATTAATTTATTTATGTTATTCATTTTTCTCAATAAAAGAAATTCTTTCTATTCATTTGTTTTCAAACATTTATACCTTGGTTATAATAATAGTAGAGAAATCATAAACTAAAAAAGACTGTTCGGTGCTCTAACACCAAACAGTCATACAATAGCAGGTTCCCTTCAAGGGAGTCAGCGTACTAAGGTAAATGACTCACCCTATTGCACTCCAACGCTCAAGGGTGGGTTATTTTTTGTCTCTAAAAGATATGATCGACAACACCAAACTTGCAAATGCTATCATTAGCATTATCGTTTGAAATACTGTCAACATAAGCATCATCCCCTTTCTTACGGGGTAACGCTGACCACCCTTGAGTTTACCTATCTATTGCCATTCTATTATACTACAAAAAAGGAACGTGCGTTCGATATCGATTGCTATTTTTTTAAGTTTGTAATCCTCGTCCATTTCAGTGTCCTCTACCTATTACCCCATTATTTCAGCCACAAGTTTGTGGGAGTATAGTCGGGCGTTGTGATCATAAACCATTGTGCTCACCATTATCTCATCTGCCTTCGTCTCATCTAAGAAGGATTGCAGCTTTTCCTTTACGTTGTTAGGACTCCCAATGATTGTGGAGCTTAATTGTTTTTCTAAAATTGCCTTTTCATATGGGCTCATGAGCTCATCTAAATTCTCTAATGGTGGTTGTAGCTTTGATGGTGTGTTCCTTATCATGTTTAGGAAGCTTTGTTTGATGGAACTGGCTAGCAATTCTGCTTCCTCATCCGTATCTGCCGCAATGACGTTTACTGCTACCATTGCGTAAGGCTCTTTATAATCCTCCGACGGTTGGAAGTTATCGTAATATAATTTTAGGGCTGGCAGTGTGTTTTCAGGTGAAAAATGACTGGCGAAAGCAAACGGCATCCCGAGTTGTGCTGATAATCTTGCACTAAATCCACTAGAACCTAACAACCAAATAGGGATATTAGCTCCTTCACCAGGGATTGCTCGTACCGGTCCAGTACCTTGAAAATAGGCTTGTAGTTGTTCTAATTGTTCCGGAAAATCATCGCCATTGGTGTAGTTTGCCCCACGAATAGCATGAGCAGTTTGTTGGTCAGTTCCCGGTGCACGCCCTAATCCTAAATCAATTCGGCCTGGAAACATCGCTTCGAGGGTTCCAAATTGCTCCGCGATTACCAGGGGCGAATGGTTTGGAAGCATGATTCCGCCGGAACCTACCCGAATAGTAGAAGTATGTGCTGCTACATGGCCGATGACGATAGATGTTGCAGAGCTTGCTATGCCAGGCATATTATGGTGCTCCGCTAACCAGTACCGTTTATAGCCTAGTTTTTCCGTTAACTGTGCTAACTCTACCGAATGTTGAAAGGATTGGCCAGGCGTCCCTCCTTGCACAATGGATGCAAGATCAAGGACGGAAAAGGATATGTCGTTGATCGATTTACTCGGTCTATTTATTGTCATGGGATAACATCTTCTTTCATTTAAATTAATAGTTGGAATTGGCATGGATGTGTTTGTCTAGTATTGTGCGCTTTTCATATAGTAATTCACACCAGGATTAAAAAGCAACTTGTAAGTATCAGCATATAAAAAATGGTTAGAGACATATGTAACAATATCAATTCCCGTTTAACCGATTTCCAAATCATCAAGCATGGCCATGAAATAAGCTAATAACATAAAATAAGGGGAGAAATTCCTCTTAATATTGAAATAACACGAAAAATAGATAAAATAGACGGAAAGGTTCCGCCTATTTTATGGAAAAAGAAGAAAATGGACCATTTTACTTTGCTTAACCGGAAAAACTCCGCTTATATCACCCAAAACGAGTTCCATTCTTGATCTAAACGGAATAACTCCGTTTATTTAAATTCCCTTACTAATTAAGGATAACCTAGAAGGCCTCCTTTATTTATCCCTCACATATTCATTTCTTTTCGAACATTTAGTTTTACTTCACATAGTTACAAAGCGTACCTATATTCTCCACTTCCACTACTACTGTATCTCCAGATTTCATTGGGCAGCTCCCTGAAGGTGATCCTGTAGCTAGAACATCGCCTGGCTCAAGTGTCATCACTTGTGAAATCCAACTGATAAGATAAGGGATTGAAAGTGTCATTTGATTTGTATTGCCATCTTGTACTACATTTCCATTTAGGGTTGTAACAATTCTTAGATTGGTTGGGTCGATGCCTGTCACAATGTATGGACCCAAAGGACCAAATGTATCGAAACCTTTGCCTCTTGTAAACTGAGGATCTGATTTAGTAAGGTCCCTTGCAGTCACATCATTAAAAATCGTACAGCCAAAAAGATAATCTAATGCTTCTTCTTCTTTTATATTTCTGCCCCGTTTTCCAATGATTAGTGCTACTTCCCCCTCCAGTTCTACCTGTTCGGTTAAGGTAGTGGGTGGAAGGATGATTTCACCCTGATCCGGTATGATCGAGGAGGTAGGTTTTAAAAACAGAAACGGTTCACGTAGATTGGCCGTTCCTCCAGTCTCTTTTGCGTGTCCAGCATATGTCCAACCAAAATTGACAATTTTCGATGGAGATACTGGTTCCAAAATCTTTACTTCATTATATTTAACCCTTACTCCATCATAGTTTATCTCATTGTTAACAATTTGTGTGAAATCACTAGACAATTGTACGATATCGTCACCATCAATAATTCCATAATACTCTTTTTCATAACGTTGATAACGAACGATTGATTGTGTTTTTTGTAATGTCTTCATTTATCTAAAAACCCCTTTACTTATTTTAAAACTGTTTACGGTTTAATTTATTTTTATCATTATCTTTAGCTATCTCTAGGTAACCATGACTTTGACTATTTTCATTTTCAGGCTTTCTAAAAAGGGGACAATTTAAAGATTCCTTGCCTTTATGGAGTGAAAAAAGTATTGAGGGATCCCTCAATACTCTTTACAAAAAGCATTAATGATCATTGAATTAAAATGTTTGTTGAATCTGCCCTTCCCCTTGCTTCTGTTTGACGTACCAAATACATTTCCCTGTATATCCATAAATAATAGCTAGGGCAATTGACACAAAGCTTAACCACATAAATGGAACATAAGCAAAGGTAGAAACACCTAGAATACCAGCCATAAAGATTCCGTTGTCTGTCCAAGGAATCATCCCAGAGGTTAATGTTCCCCCAACTTCTGTGTTTCGTGCTAATACCCTTCGATCGATGTGTAAGTTGTCATAGCTTTCTCCCATAATTTTAGGAGTTAATATTAATGAAACATACATAGCGCAACCAAATACATTTGCAAAAAATGCCACAATTATAGTGGATAGTGTTACATTTCCAGCTGATGTTAAGAAACTATGAAACTTGGAAATGATCACTTTTAGAACTCCTAAATGCTCAAGAAGACCACCAAACCCTAAACCGAATATGATCACAGCAACTGAACCAAGCATACCTTCTATTCCACCACGGTTCAGAAGTTTATCCATAAACTCAACTCCTGTGTTAATAGAAAAACCGTTATAAGCAGTACCAACAGCATCGGGGACATTCATGCCTTGGAACACTACTGCCCAGATGGCCCCAAGTAGAGCTCCAATAGCAATAGAAGGAACAGAAGGTTTTTTCATAGCTAGCATAACAATAACAAATATAGCAGGTGTTACCATCCAAATTTGAATATTGAATGTATCTAGTAAAGCTAGCTTTAAAAATTCTACTTTTTCTAAATCTGTGTTATTGCCACCATATATAAATCCTGCTACAGTAAAAAGAATTGCGGTAATAAGATAGGCAGGGATGTCTAGATATAGCATGGCACGTACGTGTGCAATAACTTCTACCTTTGAAAGAGAAGCAGCAAGTACGGTACTGTCAGAAAGTGGAGATAATTTATCACCAAAGTATGCTCCTGAAAGAACGGCTCCCGCTACAAGAGGCAGAGGCATACCTAATCCTTCTCCAATTGCCATCATCGCGATTCCAGCTGTTCCCACCGTTCCCCATGATGTACCTGTAGCTAAAGAAGTAATTGAGCAGACAATTAATGTTGCTAATAAGAAAATACTTGGATGAATAAATTCCAATCCATAATAAATAAGCGTTGGTACGACTCCTCCTGCAATCCAAGTCCCGATAAGAGCACCAACTGCAACAAGTATCAATATTGCCTCAAGTCCGTTTGAAATTCCGGTTGTTATGGCTTTTTGCAGCTCTTCATAACGGTATCCTAATTTAAATCCAAGTAATATCACAAGAAACCACGAAATAAACAGAGCTAACTGTATGGGTAAATCGAAAAAGGCAGTAAACGAAAAAACAATAACAAGAAACAACCCTAATGTACAAACAATTTCTAAAATAGTTGGTAATCGTACACTTTTCACTTCTATTCCTCCAATAACAAATTAGTATGTATCTTCTAAAAATAGATATTTTCTCGTACGTAACCCGTTTTCAAGATGATGCTAGATGTGTTGAAACCTTATCATTACTCTCGATCAAAAAGTGAGACTCCTGCAATTCCTGGATTTGTCATTTCGTAAGGATTCAAAATCAAATCAAGCTCTTCCTCTGTTAGCACATCATATTGAAGGCACAGCTCTCTTACAGATTTACCCTTTAAAATAGCTTCTCTAGCAATTCGTGAGACTACTTCGTACCCTAAGTGAGGATTAACAGCTGTTATAATACCAACACTCTTTTCTACGTATTCCCTCATTCTATCTTCATTTGCTTCAATGCCTATTAAACAGTAATCTGTAAAGCTTCTAAAACCATTCCTCATAATACTGATAGATTGTAATAAGTTAAATACAAGGATAGGCTCCATTACATTTAACTCTAACTGACCAGCTTCAGAAGCCAGACAAATTGTATGGTCATTGCCTATCACCTGAAAGGCAATTTGGTTAATTAACTCTGGCATGACGGGATTGACTTTTCCGGGCATAATAGAGGATCCAGGCTGGCGCGCCGGTAAACTAATTTCTCCTAATCCTGCTCGAGGTCCGGATGCCATTAACCGCAGATCGTTTGCAATTTTTGACATGTTCATCATACAAACCTTTAATGCCGCAGATACCTCTGTATAAGCATCTGTATTTTGTGTTGCATCAACAAGATGTTCCGCGCCAACGATCGGAAACCCACTTATATCTGCTAAGTAGCTTACAACATGTTTAATATACTTAGGATCTGCATTTAATCCTGTCCCTACAGCTGTAGCTCCCATATTAACCTCATATAAATGCGTACGTGTTTGTTCAATTCTCTTAATATCACGTTCTAGTACGCGACTATATGCCTCAAATTCTTGACCAAGGCGAATGGGTACAGCATCTTGGAGGTGAGTACGTCCCATTTTTATAACATGGTCAAATTGTTTCGCTTTGCTTTTAAAAGCCTGGAGCATGTCGTTCATCGTATCAAGGAGCTGTTTTAACAAGTTAAGAGTGGCAATATGAATAGCTGTTGGAAACACATCATTTGTAGACTGTGACATATTCACATGAGAGTTTGGACTTAAGTGTTTATATTCACCCTTATGATGGCCGAGTAGCTCTAGAGCACGATTGGCAATGACTTCATTTGTGTTCATGTTCATAGAAGTACCCGCACCGCCCTGTATCGGGTCAATAATGAAATACTCGTGCCATTTTCCTTCAAGAATTTCATCTGAAGCTCTAACAATTACTTCACCAATTCCACTATATAAACGTTTTGTATCCATATTGGCTAATGCGGCTGCTTTTTTTATCATGGCTAGGGCCTTGATCATTTCTTCATGTATTCTGTATCCGGTAATTGGGAAATTCTCGATTGCCCGCAATGTTTGTATTCCGTAATATACATGTTCTGGAATTTCTTTTTCACCAAGAAAATCACGTTCCATTCTATACCTTTGACCTGTTTCTCTCATCACTAATCAATACCCCACTTTCATTTACTAAATGAATAATAGTTTTAGATTTATAGAACTGCGTAATTATTTTCCTGATTTTGCAAATCATTTGCTACAGGCGTTTCCATTAATTTTTTCACTTGCTCCAAATTACTTGTTTTACCTAATGCCCACATTAGTTTCGGGACAATAGCTTCTGTGTTCATATCTCTTGAAGAAATAATGAGTTTTTTGGATATCTTTCGTCCAACTTCATACTTTTGTAAGTCGGTTCCTTCCTCAAGACACTGAGTTGTGATCACTACTGCAACCCCAGCATCTATTAGTTCATTTATTTTTGGAAGGAGATTTCTTTTTTCAAATGGAATTCCGCCATTTCCGTAACTTTCTATTACTACACCTCGATAAGACTGTTTAATATAATCGAAAATATCTGGAGTTATACCGGGATAAAGCTTCAGTAAAAAGACATTACTGCAAATTGAGGAATCCAATTTTAATGTACCGTTCAGTTTTACCGGGGTATTGCCTAAATAGTCTATCTCGGAACCGTCTATACGAGCCATGTAAGGACAGTTAATACTCCTGAAAGCGTTTTTACTTTTGATTTTACTTTGACCGCTCGAGTGCCACTAATCACCTTGTTATCAAAAACAACATAAACCCCACTAATACTCTCACAAGCAACCCTAATTGCATTCATCATATTTTTCCTTGCATCAGTTTCCCAATAGCTTATGGGAACCATAGATCCTGTTACGACTACTGGTTTTGTTAGGTTTTGTAATATATAGGAGAGTGCTGCTGAAGTATAGCCTAAAGTGTCCGTTCCATGGGTAATAACAAACCCATCATACTGGTTATATTTGTTATAAATCGTTTGAGCAATTTCTAACCAGTATTCCGGTTGCATATTTGTACTATCCACATTCATCAAAACCATACTATGAAGTAATATCTCATCTTTATAATCCGGTAAATAACCAACTATATCTTTATCTGATATTCCTGGTGTAAGCCCATTTTTACCTTCGACTGATGCAATAGTACCCCCTGTAGTTATTAAAAGAATTTTTTTCATAATGCCACCTCTCTACTCTTTAGATATCCTTTTCCCATAGCGATTTAAAAGATTGTAATTGGACTCGTTTTGCGAACGTTTTAACAAAAACCAAACGATAAAGTACGCGAAACGAGAACAATAGGGCATAGTTATCCAATTTTTCAGTCATATTAAAAATACATTTTGAGAGGAAGAACACTTTGAAGCCAAAGGAACTAGCCTCTCTTGACTTTTTCTTACTATTAGAGAATAGTTAACTTATCATATTTAGGTGGGGTAATGTCATAAGCAATAGGTGTTGCCATGATGTTCTTCACTATTTCAGTATCATTTGACTGTCCTAGTGCCCACATTAATTTTGGAATAATTGCCTCTGTATTCATATCCCTTGTACGTATGATCATGTTCTCAGACACTTTCCGGCCAACCTGATAAAGCCCCAGGTCCTCACCTTCTTCAAGCACTTGGGTTGTAAACACCATTGTCATACCTGATTCAATCAGCTCATGTATTTTCTCAACTAGACTTCTCTCTTGAAAAGGAATTCCCCCAGTTCCAAAGCTTTCAATAACGACTCCTTTATATAAGTTCTTTATATAATCAAAAAGTTCAGGCTTAGTTCCAGGATGAAGTTTTAACAAAAAAACATCTGGACAAATAGAAGAATTAAATTTCATTTTCTTCCCTTTTGTTGTAGGAATTTTCTTTTGATATGTAACTTCAGAATGATTCACACGAGCAATATAAGGGAAATTAATGCTTTCAAAAGCATCATAGCTTTTCGTCCTTAATTTGACTGTTCTTGTCCCGATAATCACCAATCCATTAAAAACAGTAAAAACACCACCAATGTCTTCACACGCAAACCGAACAGCATCGCTAATATTTTTCTTAGCATCTGTACGCTTGTAATGAATTGGAATTTGAGATCCAGTTATCACAACTGGCTTCGCAAGATTTTGTAGCATATAGGATATGGCTGCTGCCGTGTATGCCATGGTATCTGTTCCATGAGTGATAACAAATCCATCATACCTATCGTAATGCTCATGAACAGCTTCTGCTACCTTAACCCAAGATTCTGGCTGCATATTGGTACTATCAATATTCATTAGGTTTTTACTTTCAACCTCATATCTAACATGTTGTTCAGGTAAATAACTGGCAATTTCCTCAGCAGGGATTTCAGGATATAAACCTTCTTTCCCTAATACACAAGCAATCGTACCTCCGGTAGTTAGCAATAATATTTTTTTCATATACACTCCTCCTTCTAAAAGACCGTTTTTTCCTGCATTTTATCATATAATTAATTTTTGAGATAATCATGATCTATCCTTTTTCTTGAAGAAAGAGATATATAAGCAGTTCAAAGTAAAATAAGAGTACTAGATTCATTGTTTTCTAGGCATAAAACAAACAAAAAATTTTTATGTCTAAGATTATGTAAAAAAAACTATTAAACTAAACAAATCTTCATTTGAATTCGCTTCCAATTCAAATGTTCTAAAAAAGAGAAATTCGCGTTTCGAGAACTCTTGATTAGATTTTATAGAATTATCAGGAAAATATCAAGGGGTTTTATTCGATTCGCGTACATTTTATTCTTTACACATGCAAGCTTATTATAAGTAATGCTATAATAAAGGTAATGATTTTGGAGGATATGAAAAATGTTAAATCGAGTAGCTGAATTACGAAAAAGTAAAAAGTGGTCCATGCAATATATAGCCGATCAACTAGAAATTGCAAAAAGTACATATGCAGGATACGAGTCTGGTTATCGAGAGCCATCACTTGATACGATCAAAAAGATTGCAGATTTATTTAAAACATCCGTTGACTATTTGTTAGAAAGAACAGATAATCAACACTTTCCCCAAGAACAAGTGAAGGAAAATTTCCCTATGGAATTAACAGATCAAACACAGTTGGCTAACATTCTGCTGACAATCGATGAAAAAACCTTATCTCCTGAAGAACTTTATCATTTTATTGCATTTATACGATCAAAACGTGAAATTGAGGAAAATGGACTTTGAATGATGCTCTGGCTTTTCCATTCTTCACGCAAACCTCTTGACCTCACAAATATCTTTTGTCATTCGTGTGAGCCCCATACTAGTAAAAAAGAAGAATGCTCGTTTCATTCATCTATATTTATTACACGTGGTTCATCCCTTTATAGCACCCAAACTATTCTAGTCATTACCTCTCCTATTCATTCTTCTAAAATTTGAATCATACCTTTACAACAACTTCTTTAAGTTTAAAATACTCGAAAAATCCCCCCTTATCGCTCGCTGTCGACACAAGGGGGGATTATTAATCGTATTCATTCTTACATGTTTACTCTATTTAATTAGACTTTCGATCACTTAATTTCCCAACAAGCTCCACCAACGCACAATCTGCCATCGAAGATAGTCGATAATCAACTTCAGGAAATGTTAAATGCTTCGTGGTGTCATTCGGAACAATCACACAGGTTAAGCCTGCTCGTTTTGCGGCGAGAGATCCATTAGCGGAATCTTCGAATGCAATGCAAACTTCAGGTTCAACACCTAGCTGTTTAGCTGCTAACAGGTAAAGCTCTGGATGAGGTTTCACTTCAGCAACATCATCAGACGTCATGATACATTCGAAATAATGTAGTAAGCCTAGCCGATCTAAATGGCTTGAAACCCATTTATAATCAGAGCTTGAAGCAAGACCAATTTTTAAGTTCATGGCTTGTGCTTCCTTGAGGATCTCCTCAACACCTGGTCGTACCTTTAATGCATTCAACCTTGTTTCAAGCTTTTCTTTATTCATTTTTTTAAGCTGCTCTCGATCAATTTCTTTGATTTCTTTTTCTAGAAGATCGTATATTGAGAAAGTAGATTTTGTTCCAATATTTTGTATCCATTCATTAAATGGAAATTCTACGTTATGTGACTCAAACATTTCTTTATAAATCGTTGTATGAACAGATTCGGTATCAAAAATCAACCCATCAAAGTCAAACACAACTGCTTTATACATGGAATCAATTCCTCTACGTATATTTTTAACCCATTTAGTAATCTGTTTCTAGTCGTAGCTTCACCCGATCTGCGATTAAATGGTAGTTTGAGTAATGAACAGGGATTGATTTTTCATTATAAATGATTTTATCTACTAAAATGATTGGGGTCATTCTATTAACCTCTAAATGCTTTTGTACCTCATCTGTTGGATGGACAAATTCAAGGTCTTTACAAACCTTACTAAAATTTATTCCATACTCGTCATTTATAATCCTAAAAGTTGAACTTTCTGCTGTAATTTTGTTTTCTATTTCAGGATAAAGTTCTGTTGGAAAGTAGGCATAATCCAAGCTTAAAATTTGGTTATTTCGATAGACTTTTCTTACTAGTTCAATATACTCATCAAATTGATTATTAAATTTATTATTAATATGGATTGTTCCCTTTATTTTCTCCATTGAAAGAATATCTTTTGTAATAAATTCACTTTTTGTTGTCAAGCCTTCGGTGTATCCTTGAAAATGTAAAAGGTGAATTTCTTTACGAAATGTATTCACAAATGTCCCTTTTCCCCGAATAATTTGAAGAACACCTTCGTCAACTAATTCTTTTATGGCACGACGTATCGATATTCTACTAGCTTGAAAAATTTCACATAACTCAGCTTCAGTAGGAATTTGGTCACCCTGATTTAGCCGATTAGTTTCTATATATTGTTTGATTCCCGTCATGATTTCCTCATATAAATAATTTTGAATTGAATCGCGGTTACTCATTAAGCTCGCTCCTATATGTTTAACGTTACCATTCATTATACAATAACCTTTAAGTACGTTAAACTTTTTGCATTTCTTTCGGGTAACCGAATCCACCGTATTCCTGGCAAGTCTTTTCAGCGGACTTTGTTCCTTTCTCAATGGCAGCTTCAATCTCTTCCCCACTCATATAAGCTGTTAAAAAGCCTGCGATTAAGCTATCACCAGCACCCATTGTGTCCACCACATCAATTTTCTTTAACTTTTGCTCATACATCTGGTCATTTTTAATAAAGATCGCTGGTTTTCCTCCCCTGGTCAAGCCTATGATTTCAAACTGAAAAGAACGTAAATCGCTAAGAAACTGTTCAAAATCTTCTTCAGAGAGCTCAGCAGCTGAGAAAAAAGCATATGAAATATAGGGAGCAATTGATTCAATATATGATAGGTCCTTTCTACTTGAAAAGTCATACGAAACTTTTGACACTTGCGACAATTTTGCCAATTCACTTTCCATAGAGGAGTAGCAACTCACATGGCTTAAATCAAAGGTTTTGATATAATCCAGCTCTTCTTGAACAAGTTGAATTTTAAATTTATGTTGAACGGTATTTTTAGGTCCTCCTACAAATACACGGTCATTGTCTTCTGTTAAAGTAACTTGCGGCTGTCCAGAAATACCAATGACGTCACGTGAATATTGATAATCAATCCCTTCTTGATTAAGTACATATTTTATATGATCGGCCGGTTCATCATTCCCAAATATCCCAATATACGAAACTTCACTAGCTCCGTTACGTTTCGCATTGACTGCTACATTGACACAATTACCTCCAGGATAGTAGTTATTTTGATCCAAATAGCAGTCCACTACGTTATCACCAATTGTAATTAATTTCATATGTTATCATCCTTTCACAGAGCCTTCTGCAAGTCCTCTAACTAAATATTTTTGTAAGAAAATAAGTAAAACAATCATTGGTACTGTTGCAATCACCATTCCTGATAGCAATACTCCCCAGTCTGTACGAAGAGCATCTCGAAAGACCATTAAACCTGATGGAATTGTTTTTAATTCGCTGGAATTAATGAAAACGGTTGCAAATAAAAATTCATTCCAAGCGAAATAGGCAGTTAAAATAACAGATGTTACAACAATAGGAAGTGATATCGGTAAATAAATACGCCAAAAAATACCGAATTCCGTACAGCCATCCATCAACGCTGATTCCGATAACTCTTTTGGTACAGTTAAAAAGAAAGTTCGAATCAAGATAATCGTTAAAGGTAATCGATAGGCCACATAAGTCAGAATGAGTGCCCAATGTGTATCAATCAAGTTTGTGATCGTTAAAATTTCAAATAAAGGGATTAAAGCAACCTGTGGATTCATCATTAACCCACCAATTGTAAAAAGAAGTGCCACGTCAATCCAGCGATTTTTATACCGAGATAAGACGAACGCAGCCATTGCTCCTATAAGTACGGTTAGAATAATCGTTGATGCTGTGACATATACACTATTGAAAAAATAGCTCGATATTCCTTTTGACCATGCAAGAGAATAGTTTTCAAACTTCCATTCCGTTGGGAAAGCCCAAACATTACTGTAAATTTCCTGATAGCTTTTAAATGATGATATCAACATCCAAAATAGTGGATATAGAATGATAATAGCAAAGCTCAGTAAGCCAAGAAAGACAATATTTTTGGTGAGTCGTGTCTGAATTGGGATTTTTGTTTTATTTGTAGGAACGGTACTAGGGAATGTGGACTTCTTTACATTTGCTTTGATCATGCTCTTCATTCCTCCTTCCCTGTTTTCGAGACTTTGATCTGTATTAGCGCAAATATTGCAGATAATAAGAAGATAAGGGATGCTAATGTTGATGCGTAGCCCATGTCATCTTTAACGAAGCCTGTTTGGTACATGTGAATGGCTAGTGTCATGGAGCTATTTCCTGGACCACCATTTGTGAGAATGTAAGGTTCATTAAATACTAGAATAGAACCAGTCACAGTAACTAATAAATTAACAAAAGTCGCTTCCTTCACTTGTGGTACCGTTACACTAAAGAATCTTCGTATTTTCCCAGCACCATCGATTTCTGCAGCTTCATAGAGATCCTTCGGAATTTTCTGAATTGACACGATAAATAACATCGTAATTAATCCAATACTTTGCCATTGAGACATGGCGATCACACTATAAATTGCCGTTGTTGAATTGCCTAACCAAGGCTTGGCCCACTGCTCTAATCCAATGAGCTCAAGGAAGCTATTTAATAATCCAATTTGTGGATTATAAACAAATCCAAATAGTAAGGCAATAACTGAGATTGAAATCATAACTGGCATAAAATAAATCACGCGGAAGACGTGCGCAAATCGTCTGAAAAATTTATCCTCTAGAATTGCAGCTAGCACCAATGCAAAGAACACTTGAAGTAACACGGAAATGATGGCATATTTAACATTGTTGACTAATGCAATAATAGCTACTTCATCAACAAATAATTGTTGGAATTTAGTCAAACCAACAAACTCTTTTGATTGAGAAAAAACACTAAATTCAAAAAAACTATTATAGAAGTTTTGAATAAGAGGTATGTATATAAATAGTCCTAAAAATAAAACAGTTGGTAACATGAATAGAATTGGAGTTATTTTTACCTTTTTTACCTTCATCACAATCCCCCACCCTTCTTTTGAAGAATTGCCCTAACTTTTTCCTTTCATAGTTAGGGCAATTCAACTTCTTATTGGTTTCGTAATTTAGCAGCTGCTTCTTGTACTTTTGCCATAATCTCTTCAGGTGTTGTTTGATTCGTTGCTAATTCTTGACCACCTCGCATGAAAACATCAGCAATCGATATATCAACCGCATTATCAAACCAAGGGGTCGCATCTGATGCATCTAGAATAATTTGATAAGCTTCTAGACTTGTTGGGTTGGATGTTTCTTCTGTAACACCGCCTTTAATAGCGTTTAACTGACCGTCTGCTTTCGTAAATTCTTTGGCTGTTTCTTCTGATGTTAGGAATTTCAAGAACTCTACTGCTTCAGGTGGAGCATTTTTACTTAACATCCAGCCTTCTGGTGCACCAGTAAGGGATTTAGGTCTTCCGTCTCCATCTTCAACTTCAGGGAAATTAAAGAAGCCAAACTCCACATCTCCAGCATCCTGTACATATCCAACCTCTGCAAATTGCATATATAATACCGGAACTTCACCAGCAGCAAACATATTTCGAGCTGCTTCATGATCAATAGCCGTCGACACATCACCCATGTAAGTTGTCAACTCTTTAAAGATTTCTAAACCTCGAATATATCCTGGATCTGTATACTCACCAGTCTCAACATTATAATCTTTAATAAGCACATCATTAGCTATGACTCTATCAAAAATAGTGCCCATGTAATGAGAGATGGCCCAACCATTTGTTAACCCTTCTACTAATGGTGTTTCATAACCAGCTTTCTTTAGTTGATCTAAAGCATCGATCAGTTCATCGTATGATCTTGGTACCTCTATATTATTTTCTTCAAAGATTTGTTTGTTATAAAAGAAAGCTTTACCGTCAACCGTAAACGGAATTCCATACGTCACATCATCAAACGTAAATCCAGCATATTGAGACTCGATAATATTACCAGACCATTCTGTATCCTCCGCCATTATTTCATTTAGCTCCATAATACGATCGGAGCTTACTAGATTTGCGGCAAACGTGTCTGACCATGAGGTGAAAACGTCAGGAAGATCGTCATTTGAAACGAGTACTTTAATTTTTTCTTTATAAGAATCATTTAAAACAGAATCAACATTAATTTTTACATTAGGATGCTGCTTTTCAAATTCTGCAATTTTTTCATCATAAAATGATTTTCTAGGTTCATTCGGCCATCTATGGAAAAAATCAATTACTACTTTATCATCATCAGAAGATTCGCCATTGCTTTCATTGGAGGAAGAACATGCTGCTAAAAACATAGAGCTGGCTAAAATAACAACTAAAAAGCTTACGAACTTTTTCATTATATAATGCCCCCTCGCAACCAATTTTTAAAAGATTAATATTCCATTTTCCACATATATCTTCTTACTGATAATGGATGTCCAGTATGTTCCGCTAAACCATCAGCGTATAAGCGTAAGACAGGCCCTGCTAATGCTGAACCAAAATACTCTTTAAGGTCTTCGTCCACTCCACTATAATCAAACTCTTTCACATTCACGACTTCAACTTTTTCGCTATATTTTGTTACAAAATCAAGAGCACGCTGATCAAGCGGTGTACTTGGTCCTTCTCCAACTACCACTAAAAATGGAACATCAAAATCTGTTACTTCAAATGGTCCATGGAAATACTCTCCTGAATGAATAGCGTTTGAATGGATCCACAGCATTTCCATTAACAAGCAGCTTGTAAAGGAATAAGCATGGTGGATATATGCTCCACTTGCCATTGTGTAAATCACCTTATCACGCTTATATTTCTTACCAAATGTATCCGCTACATCCTTATACTTTGCTTGGTTGCTTTCAATTAACGTACCTAGCTTAGATAATTGTTCCACACCACGGACAAATTTCTCTTCCCCAGTAATTTGATGAAGCAATTTAAAGAGTAATGTGTAATATACTCCTATTTCTCCATCAATGGCATCAGAGCCATCTTTATAATTGTAATGAACGGTATATTCTGCTTCTTGACAAAGTGGAGATTCAACATCCATTGAAATCGCAACAGTTAAGGCACCTTGTTCTCTTGCATATGTAGCAGCTCCAACTGTTTCTGGAGTTGTACCAGAATGAGATCTTAGGATCACAAGACTGTTTTCCCCTAATGCTTTCGGTGCACGATGAATAAATTCATTTGACGTGTATACAAAGCTCGGCATATCAGAATCCTTCGTCACAAAATAATCCCCTAACGAAAGCGCTGCCATTGAACCACCACAAGCAACAAAGAAAATGTTTTTAATATCCTTCCCATTCACAGCCTCAATAACGTTTTGAATTTGCTCCACATGTTCTTGTTTCATAAATTTACCTCTCCCCTCAATTTTTAACTTAGTTTGGTTTACTCATCCTCTAACCTCTAAGTTAGTTATGATGTCATATAACATCATCTATAAGGTTATAGTACATCATATGATGTCATAGGTCAACGGTCTATTTTAAATTTTCTAATAATTAATGAAGAAAACCTATCCTCAACCATTTAGGTGCTTTGCCCACAACTCCTCTCCACCCCAGATTTAAATGTAAATAATCCAGATTTAACCTTAATTTAAACTTTGTCATGTACCATGAAATGTAATAAGAGTTCCTAGGTTTGTATTAGTCAAAACAAGAAAGTTGAGGAGAAAGTATGAAATTTTTAAAAAGCTGCTTTTCGCTCATAGCAGTCATTTCTTTTACTGTTTTCATGTCAGGTTGTGGAAAAGGTGAACCTATAGATAACGCGGCGGAATATATTTCAACCGTTGATACAATGGACATTCCTGATGATGTGGAAGTGATTGGACTGGGAGAAGCAACACATGGGAATGTTGAATTTCAGGAGTTAAAACAACAGGTTTTTGAAACTTTGGTAAAAAATGAAGATGTTCGCGTCTTTGTGTTAGAAGGTGATTTCGGAGGCGGTCAGCAGATTAACAACTATATTTTACATGGAGAAGGCTCCGCAGAAGCTGCTGTAAATAGTCTTGATTATAGTATTTATAAAACTCAGCTAATGATTGATCTTGTTGAATGGATGCACAATCATAACAAATCGGTGAAAGACGATGAGAAAATTCGTTTTTACGGGAATGATATGCAACGCTATGACTACAGTAAAAAGAACCTACTAGATTATCTTGCTGTTGTAGATAAGGAATCTGCGGATAAGTATAGTGACCAATTGAAACATGTTTCTAATGAAACGATGCGTGATTTAACTACCGAACAGTTAGAAAAAGTAGATAAAACGATCAAGGACATTCTTCAAGATTTACAATCTAATGAAGCTAAATATTTGGAACATTCGTCTTCTGACGAGTTTGCGTTTGCAATAGCCAATACGCAAAACATGAAGCAGCGTACACAGCTATTTTTATCAGAAGAAAACTACACAAACCTTCGCGATCAATATTTAGCTGAGAATTTACAATGGATTATGGAATATGAAAAAAAACGAGGAAATGAAAAAGTGTTTTTCTCAGGACATAATGGCCATGTCGAAAAAACGTCTGCCTCACCTGCTGGCTATAAATCGATGGGAAATTATCTAGAAGAGGAATACGGAACAAAGTATTTTGCAATAGGCACTGACTTTATTAATAGCAAATTTCAAGCAAAGAACGATGATTCCGGCAACCGCAAAACGTTTACCGTAAAGAATCATCATGATTTAGTTGATGCCTTTAGCGAAGTGGAACCAAATACCTTTTACGTTGAATTTGAAAAGAGTCGTGAGTCAGAAGAATTGTCCAAGATTCTTTCTAGTGAGCAAAAAATGGCAAATATAGGTGATGACTTTCGCTCATGGTATAAGCTATTAAAGATGTTTTATACAATTGAAATGGTGCCTGATCAGGCTTACGATGGCGTGATCATTGTTAAGAACGCAACACCTACTAAAGTGATAGAATAAGATTTGAAAAACAAGGAGGTTCTAATGTTTCTACTATTTAAAAACATGAGAACCCCTTTTTTTCATTGTTTTTAAATTCATGATCATTTGTATTGCTGCCAAACCTCCTCTTCTGTTAACACATAATCATTTCTACTATAAGACCCTGCTATCGCAGGAAAAATGGAAAATTCCTTTTTCATATCTCGAAACGAAATCCTGCCATTTCCTCTATAAAAATCATTTTCTAGAGAGGTTTCAATACAGTTTAAAGGAGAATGAAAATATGTTTCCCTATAGTGCTGAATGGCATCTTCTTTGCTTCGGGCAAAAATGAAGACAAAATCATTTTTGTTCTGCTTTAATGAATAAATGTGAACCTTTCGAAAATATAAGAGATTTTTTTGAATCATTTCCTCTACGATTTGGTGATTTGCCTGGTTTAAGTCTATTTTTGATACGTCGTCATTTGAAGAAATTTTCTTTTCTTGTAATAAATGAAAAAGATAATGAGCCAATGAAGATTCTTCTAATTTTACAACTTCTTCGAAATATTCTTTTACATTCATGTCATCACACCTCAATTTTTAAATGTTTAAACATATTCAAGAACGAAACCCTATTCTTTTTGCTCCACAATTTTTACTATGTATTATTTATTGTTCCGACTATGGTGCCTAATGGTTTTTTCTATTTAGAGAAAATGATTTCAAGGGGGTGGATCTACATTTTCAGTCCTCCCCCATCAATTATTCATTTAAAATATATTAAGTTCCTCTAATTCAGATTGATGAACCCTCTTATCAGCTGCTTAGTCTTCATCATGAAAATATTCTCCCTCGTTTTTAACAAGAATTTCACATGTTTCTGGGTTGTAGGTAATCAATTTAAAGCGCTCAGAGAATCTGCTTATCAATGCTTGAACGGTCTCGATCGAAAGAAGAGTTTTCTCTGCTATTTGTTCTATTGATACTTGATAGATTCCATCCTGAGTAGCTTGCGGATTCGTAAGTAAGTAAAGATAGAAATACTTTTCCTCCCAATCCATATCCCTTACAACCGGGTCTCTCCAAAAACCTGTATTAACCTTTTTAAATTTTTCCATTTTTCAACACTTTCCTTTCTCCTATTAATTTTCTTTTCACCCTTTATATATAGAAAAACTGATGAAGAGTAGCGTGTGTTTTAAAAAAATTTATTTTTTTTAACAGGTTTGATTTTTTATCATGTATGACAATCTAAGTAGTTTCCTCACCCGCTGTTAGATCGAGCACAAACTCAGCCGGAATCGCTCGACCAGCTCCAATAGAATTTGACTGCTTGTATTTAGAAGACTGGTTATCATGATAAGAATCAATTTCTTCAATAGTTAATAAAGACTCATTTTTCCAGTTTTTAAGAATACCAACAACATAGTTTAGCCTTCGCTTGTTATTAGCACAGGCAATACCCATTGCTTTTATTACGACATCTTTAGGATTTAAAAAGCAGGAATTCTCTAGCCAGGATAACAGCTGGTGCTTGGCATTCATGTTTGTTAAACCAAATCCATTGCTGTCCCAGAACTCTATGATTTCGTTTATATCTTTTGATTTTTGACTTTGTTGGCCATCTTCTATATGTGAATTGTCTTCAGAGGTTTGTTTTACTTCCCCAGTTGCTGTAAAACGAGGGTTAGAGATTTCTTCAATTTGATCATGCTCTGTTGCAGAATATGTATGTTCTTCACCATTATGGCTACTTTCTTCCTCTACTTTTTTATTACAATAAGGTGCGTATAAGCTTACGATTTCCTCTCTTTCAATACCTTCGCAAACATACGAAATAAGCGAGGTATCCTTGACCTCTTTTAATTCTTTTTTAATACAATCCATGATTGGTTTGCCGCCCCTATGAAGGTTATTTTTTCCCCAGTTTTTAATGGCAATTTCACAAGTTTCTGGATTGTACCGGATTAATTTGTGAAGTGTAGTAAATCGTTCTAATAATAATTCCACCTTTTCAAAGGTATAATCCATTTCAAGTGCCATTTCTTTCTTCGTTATTTCATAGATTCCGATTTGCGTCGTTTTTTCATTCGTCATTAGATACATGTAAAATAATTTATCATCAGAAGTCATCTTCTCTAAATTTAATGAAGATCTCCAAAACCCAGTTAACACCATACGAAATTTTGCCATTTTTTCATCACTATCCTTTTATCAAATTAGTGTTCTTTCATCTTGTATATAGAAAAAAAGAGGGGTTAGAGTAGCGGTTTGATATGTAAAATTTTTGTGAAGATAAAAACTGGAGTGAATATAAAGATTTCATAAGGGTTGAAAATTTGTGTTCTAGTAAATAAAAAAACGTTCCTTAACAATTTGTAAGGAACGTTGATTTTTCTATTGAGTTTAATTTAGAAGAAAAACTACCACTACAACATAGTTTTAAATTTTGAGAAAAGCAGCTCTTTCTAGGTTATTTTCTATACTAGGTTATAAGCTTTTTTTGTTGTTGTTTTTCTTTTTATTATTCTTTTTCTTATTGGCCACGTATCGTAAAAAAATTTCTTATCTAAATTTTATAACAACTTTTCTTAAAGAATCTATGAGAATTGTGTTCAAATTTTTCATACACGTTCAGTTGGGACCTACGACTTTTATAAGATAAATGGTTTAATAAACTGGAAATATTTTCATTTCGTGTGCAGTAAATCATAGAAAAGTACTACTAATTTATGATCATAAAAAAATCTAATTCTTCGTAAAATTTACTTGTAAGCGCTTTATTACGTAAAAGGAGGATGTAAATCTGGTCTTACATAATAAATGAAGGAGGTACTATTTATGTTGAAAAGTGTAAAAATTTTCATGCTTATTATTTTAACAGCTGTACTATCATGTTCATTTAGTATTGGTGCATTTGCAAAGGGAGAAAAAGTAGACACATCCTATCGAAGTGTAACTGAAATACATGATTGGGGTGCAGCTATTACTAAATTGATTGTGAAAATTGGTAAACCAGTACCGAAACAATCTATTACAAAGGATACATTTAAGGTGCATGTGACAAGAAGCGATGATAGACTACTGGACTCTCCACTACTAGAGGAAGGCTATCGAGAGGTTACAAATGCCTATGTTGCTGATCAAAATGGTAACCCTGCAGTAAGAGGAAAATATGTAGTTTTAGAAATGAAGATTGGACCTACTGTGTCACTAGGTTCCCCTCTTAACTATTATTCTGGGTCTAATAAATGGATTAAATCTGATTATACTATTACCCAAGAAAAGGACATAAAAATTAATGCCGGAAAGTTCGGCACAATTTCTGGATTAGTGATTGATACTTTTGCAGGAGAAACGCGAGAAATAGTTGATAGCTTCTCATCAGGTCAGGCAACATATAAGGACGTTACATTAACGTATGCAGATTATGCACCAGCAAAAGATAAGAAGAAGAATCCTTTAATCATCTGGTTACATGGCGGTGGTGAAGGCGGTACGGATCCAACTATTCCACTATCTGCTAATAAAGCTACTAGCTTTGCAACGGAAACCATTCAATCTTATTTTAATGGAGCGTATGTATTAGTTCCTCAAACACCAACGAGATGGATGGAGGGCATTTCAGGAGGAGCTGATGGAACTTCCATTTACCAAGAAGCTCTTATGTCATTAATTAAGGATTATGTCGCTAATAATCCGGATATTGATCCTAATAGAATCTACATTGGCGGTGCCTCAAACGGTGGATACATGACAATGTTAATGGTTCGGGACTATCCGGGATACTTTGCAGCAGCATTTCCAGTATGTGAAGGTTTAAATAATAATTTGGTCTCTGATAATGATATTTTAAATATGTCTCAAACACCAATTTGGTTTGTTCATGCAAAAAATGATCGAACTTTGCCTCCAGGAAGCAATGCCATTCCAACCTATAATCGTTTAATTGATGCTGGAGCTGAAAATGTTCACTTAACAATATTTGATAATGTGCAGGATAATTCAGGTTTATATAAAAATGCTGACGGTACACCATATGAATACAATGGTCACTGGTCGTGGATTTATGTTTATAATAACGAAGTAGAAACAAAAATTAATGACCAAACAACCACTCTAATGGAATGGTTGGCTGCACAGTCTCGTTAAGATTCTGTAATGTAAAATCGCAAAGCATCTTCTATATTCCTAAACAGTGTTTGATTTAAATCATGTAAACAATAAAATTACATTCTAGCAAATGAAGAAAGAAATAAAAAAATAAGCGGTTTCTCCTTCACCAGAGAAACCGCTTATTTTCGTTTACTTGTCTTTGAATCTATCAAATGTATTCCTACTTTTTTAGTGACTGCTCAGCAAGCCACTCCATTAAGGTTGTTGTTTTTCCATTAATGGTGTTTGTTACTTCATTGTTGTATACATAAATCCATGACCAATGTCCATCATATTCGTATGGAGTGCCGTCACTGTTTTTATAGAGACCTGAAGTATCAATTACATCCTCGAATAGTGATAAGTGAACATTTTTGGCACCTGCTTCAATTAACCGGTTATAGGTTGGAACTGTATATAGTTCCGGATTAACAACTGTGTCTGTTTTTGCAGCAATAAACCAGATTGGAAGATTCATCATCCTTTGTATTTCTTCATCTTTGATTAAGGTATCTTTTAAGGCTTCACAGGTTGGGAAGGCTGCTGCGAAATACTCCGGATAGTCGCGTATCATCAGCATCGTCATATATCCACCATTAGAATCTCCACCAAGATAAATTCTATTCTGATCAATGTCCTTATTTTGTGAAACATAATCTTCAATTAATGCCATAAGTGCTTTTTGATATTTCGACGTACCATCTCCAAATTCAGTGAAACCATCCATCCAAAAACTAGGTGTTTGGGGTGCTAATATATAGGCACCATCAAAATAGGCTTGTATTTCTTTTGAAGCAAAGTTTGCTGCTTTGTTCCCGGCGATCGCCATGGTTGGGTCTGTACCTCCTTCTCCCGCTCCATGTAACCAAATGACTAATGGATTTTTCCCATTAGCTTTTGCTGGAGAATAGCTAGCATAGGTTAAAGTTACGTTGTCATAAGTTGCTTTGCCAGTTGTAAAATCATCGACAAGCTCTCTCACTCCTCCGGTACATTTATCTATAACTAATCCTGAAATCGTTCCATCACTGGTTTTGATATTCTTTTGTTGTGTGATCGTGTATTCATTTTCGGTCCAATCGTTAAAACCAGTCCCCGCCCAATCGTAGTTGATTGCAGAAGAAAGTGTTAAGGTTGGAGAGATTTCCATTTCTAAAACAGTGTATTTTCCCATTTTCTCGGCTGGATTCCCATACTTATCTGAAACATAAGCATTCTTCACTATTCGATTGCCTTCTTGTAGGAATGGATTCTCTAATCTACGATCATATCTTTGCACATGGACATGAAAAGTCTCTTTTGAAACCGACTCTATTGAAACAGTTTCTCCTAAATCAATGATTATCTTTGTGATAACTGCTCCCCAGTCCTCAATTTTTGTAACCGTTTGATAAGAAGGTTGTGTTTTTACTTCCGTGTTAAACGTATGACTCGTCACGTCTGCTGAACCTAATTGCGTTAGAGATTTCTCGGATTTATTCTCCATTATAATTTACCTCCCTTTTAGTGAATGCGTTTGCATTAGATGATTCTTTCATTTCTTGATATTAGAAATACGTTCTACTAAATGTACAATTTTGTTATTTAACTTGATTTCCCGTTAATTTATTCTCTAACTGGTTAACACGTTTGAAAATATAGGTAGGATTTGTATGAGTTAATTCTTCAAGTGAACCATATCCATAAGTTACTACTATAGAGAGTCAATACCAGTATTACTTGCCTTGCCCCAATAATATCATGGTTTCTGTTACCAATCATACTAATATTATCTAGTGTTTGTTCACTGTACTTTCTAAAGCCCTAGTAGCAATATGACCTCTTACCTTCACCGACTCTCGAATTATAGCTATCTTATATAATATATAATCCATAATTCAGACTTCATACAGGAGATGAAGACCAAACTCAGTAAGAAAATCACGAGTAATGGTCTTCATACAAGAGATGAAGACCAAACTCAGTAGGAAAATCACGAGTAATGGTCTTCATACAAGAGATGAAGACCAAACTCAGTAGGAAAATCACGAGTAATGGTCTTCATACAAGAGATGAAGACCAAACTCAGTAAAAAGATCACCAGTAATGGTCTTCATACAAGAGATGAAGACCAAACTCAGTAAGAAAATCACGAGTAATGGTCTTCATACAGGGATGTTGACCAAAATTAGTTTAAAAAATCAAGAGATATCGTCTTCAGGATGAAGAATTGCTGAACAAATCACGGCTTTCAAATTCTACTAACAATGGTTAAAATAAAGATATATTCGCATATATTAAAAAGACCGTTGGTGCTCGAAGACCAAACGGCCCATACATATAGAAGGTTCCCTTCAAGAGAGTTAGCATTGTAGGTATAAATCCACCCATTATTTGCTGTTCGGGCTCTGGGGTGGACTATTTGTTGTACATCCTTTGCTTACACTATTGCTTACTTCAAAATATTATTTCTCTTCATAAATTCTTGTTCTCAGGAACGGGACGGTGAACCTGTCCCTCTGTCCCGTTGATGATAATCACGTTCAATATCTTCTTTCCAGCTTCGATCAATTTTCTTCCCACTTCGCAGCTTTACTACGGCTTCACTCACAGATTCATAATTTAACTGTGTTCCAATGTTGTCAGCATGATAGTCAACGGCAAAGTCTTCATCTATACCAAATTTTGCAGCAGTTGAAATGGCATCAATATTCGCTCCTAGGAAGATGAAGTCCCATCCATATTTCTCTTTTTGCTGTGATATCATGTTCTTTACTTTTTCAGGAGTATATTCACAACTGCTATTTTCCATTCCATCCGTTGTGATGACGAATAGAACCTTGTCCGCTCGTTCATCTTCACTTGTGTGTTTTTGTACATTTACGATTTTTTGGATAGACATCCCAATTGCATCTAATAATGCAGTTGTTCCTCCTACCTCATAATCCTCTTCGGTCATTGGAGATATCCCTTTTACATTGATGCGATCGTGCAATAGTTCATAATGATGGTTGAATAGAGCTGTTGTGACGAACGCTTCTCCTACAGCTTTTTTTTGCTTTTTTAGCATCGAATTGAAGCCACCAATTGTGTCTGATTCAAGTCCTGCCATTGAACCACTTTTGTCTAAGATAAATACGATTTCTGTTACATTACTTTTCATTCCTTGTCATCCTCCGTCTTGTTTTATTTATACATGTAGAATAACAAGATATGAAAAAGGAATGGTCGCTTTGTAAGCGACATTTTAAGAACCCGTAAAGGCTTCTCAAAAGCAAATAATGCTGATTCATTTCGTAAATATCATAATTGTTTTGTTAGAAGTCTAGATCTCTTTCAATTAACATTAAACTTTCTTTTTAAATCTGTTTCCGGTATTGGAATAAACCAATGCAAAAATAATAAGTGATAAAAATAAAATAAGACCTATAATAAATATAATTTGGTTTTCTAACAGCTCACTCAATGCAAATAATAATGTGCTAAAGCTAATTCCATACATAATTTTCCCCATAAACTTACACATTGCTACTTCATCGTATTGAGCCTTTTCACTGTCAGGCATTGTATTGTAACCTGCAAGTAATGATGCCCCTTTTCCTTTTGACAGGATGATAGCAAAAATTAAGAACGGTATTGAAATAATTAGACTGGCTACTCCCATACGGGTTACCTCCTTTTCTATCAATCTTTGTTGTAAAACAATTAAGCTTTAAAGTTTATACGTTTTGTTAAGCACCTAATAAAGGCTGATCAAAAGCAAATAAGGCTTCATTAATTTCGTGAATATCATAATTGCTTTGCTGGATAAAGAATTCAACAATCACATCAAATTTACTACTGCGTGACAGCGTATAGCCTGCTGCAGACAGTAAATCGTTTGTTTCGATTTCATTTAGTTGTAAAGCTATCGCAAAGGCTATCGCTGTTTTCTTTTTAGGTACATAATCAGCTGCATTTCGAATTTTTGAAAACAAGCGACGATCAATATTTGCTTTTTTATAAGTGTCAACATCTGTCATTCCTCTTTCATCAATCAATCGAAGTAGACGTTCTGAAAATGACTCATCGAGTTCTTCTATTAGATGTAGTAAGCTATTTTCTGTGATAGGCTCGCTCTGTTTTTTATATACATTATCTGATATGGCCTCAGACTGTTGCAGTTGTTCCATGTTAAATCGCCGGCTAAACGTGCTCTCTATTTCGTCAACATAATGCTCATCAATATATTCATTGATCGATTTAAACAGCATTTGACTTAACCCAAATGAAGCTTTATCAAAGACTACTAGATAAACTAGCATGTCATGATGCAATAAAAAGGTACTAATCGTAGAAACAGCGATTTGTAATGCCTCTTCCTTTGGATACCCGTAAATGCCAGTTGAGATGAGTGGAAAAGCAATCGACTCACATTCATATTTTTTCGCTAGCTCTAGAGAATTTACATACGAGCTTTTCAACAGAACAGCTTCTTGATGGGAGCCACCCTTCCAAATAGGTCCTGGTGTATGAACAATATATTTAGCAGGTAACTGAAATCCATCAGTGATGACTGCTTCTCCAACAGGACACGCGCCTATTTCATTACAAGCATGCTTCAGCTCATGAATACCAGCAGCTTGAAAAATCGCTCCACAAACACCTCCACCCATTTTCAGATCTGTATTTGCAGCATTTACAATCGCATCTACCTTCATCTTAGTTAAATCGTTACGTACAATTTCTAATGGCATGAAGATCGTCTCCCTTTTTCAATTCCTTTTTTATGTAAAATTTGAACGTTTATTAAATGAGCTAGTTCATTTATTCCATACTTCATTTTAACACGGGCTTTATTTCTTGATTTAAATCGCTACGAAAAAATAAGAATAAATGGTATACGTTGTTAAGCTTGAATTACTTTTCATTCTTCTAGTCTTTGGTTATAATAATACTAGAGAAATCATAAACTAAAAAAGACTGTTCGGTGCTCGAACACCAAACAGTCATACAATAGCTAGGTTCCCACTAAGGGGATCAGCAATTTTGTAAGATAACTCACCTGTCGCCGGCTAAGCTCAAGGGTGGGTTATTTTTTGTCTCTAAAAGATATGATGGACAACACCAAACCTGCAAATGCTAGCATAAGCATTAACGTTTGAAATACTGTCAACATACGCATCACCCCCTTTCCGTACGAGGTAACGCTGACCACCCATGAGTTTACCTAACTATTGCCTTTCTATTATATCACAACCAAGAACACTTGTTCTTATAATCTGCTATTAATTATCTATCTACACATAGAGGAACTAAACTAACTTCTACCCCAACGATTAACTACTCTTACTCTTCTACTACACTATGTACTTCTTTATCTAGTATATAAACACCATAAAAAATGAAACCTTCCATTATACTTAACCGTATTAAGTATATAACCAATCCAAAAACTCACATCGAAAGGAGAACATCATGGTAAACATTCTTATCTTTTCTCTTATAATTGGATTATTAACAGCCGTTATCATTATTCCTTTTACGAAACAAAAACAGGCAAAAAAAGATAAAAAGACGGCTAAGAATAAACCAAGCATAAGAGTACTTAGCATCTTTTCGGTCATCATTATGATCGCAATGTTTTCAGTTTACTATTTTACCAATTTAGATCGTAATATCTCTTCATTATGGTTTTTCATCATCATTGTTTCAGCATTAGGTATGATTATTGCTACAGGTAAGGAAAAACTGATAAAGGGTCTTCTCTTCTTAGCAAGTCTTGTATTTGGCATTTCTCTACTTGTCGCACCGGTTTTTAATGCGGATGAAAAATTTGAACATGTAGAGATGGAAGAATTAGTTGAAATTAAAGCATTTGATGAAAACAAAACGCCTGCAAGCGTTCCACCCCAGTTTGCTAGAAACAAAATGAAAAAGTCGTTCGGCCAAGTTCCTAATACAAGTTATTATGAACTTGGAAATCTCCAGGTACAAAAAGTAAATGGAGAATTTGTTTATATTGCACCAGTTGAATTCTCTGGATTTTTCAAATGGTTGAATGGTGATGAAACACCTGGTTACTTCACTTTAAGTGCTACTGATTCTTCTGATAATCCAAAGTTTGTTAAATCTGAGATGATCTTTACACCATCCTCATATCTTAATAAAAATGTTGAACGCCATATAAGAATGAACTATCCTAAACACATTTTTTACGGTGATGTTCAATTAGAAATTGACGAAGATGGCAAACCATACTATATCCGTACTTATGGTCAATTTGTTTCAGCTCGTAATGGTTTTGAGGCTGATGGAATTGTCATGGTTGATCCTAAGAATGGGGAGACAAAAGATTATAAACTAGCTGAAGCACCTTCATTTATTGATGGAGCTGTTTCTCCTGAAGCTGTGAGCTTGCAAAATAGCTATTACGGAAACTATATTCATGGATTTTGGAATAGTATATTTGGTAAATCTGATGTGAAGCTACCTTCTGATGAAGGAACGGAAGCAAATGTTAGTCCAATTTTTAATGAAGATGGTAACATGTATTATTTCACCGACTTTACTAGCCCTAAAGAAGGCGTAGATTCTATGTTAGGATACTCCCTTACCAATTCTAGAACAGGAAAGGCAACGTATTATACTGGAAATCTAGAAGCATCGTACATGGATTCCCAAGGTGCTCTTCAAATCATAGAAAAGAAATTTATCGAGAAAAAATGGCACGGCGAAATGCCTGTTTTATATAATTTTTATGGAGAAGCTAGCTGGTTAACACCTGTGTTGGACTCTAACGGATTCTTACAAAACTACTTTATTGTTTCTGCTGCCAACCCAGAAATATCTGTTTATGCAGGAACACCTAATCAAGCGCTAAAGCAATATAAAATAGCCTTGCAAAAAGGTGGAAGCTCCGTAGATGGTACTTCCAAAGCTGAAGAAAAAACATTATCAGGTAAAGTCGTACGAGTTTACAAAGAAAAAGCTGGGGATTTCACGATGGTTTCATTTTTGTTAGACAATGGGAAAAATTTCGTGATATCATCAGAAAATTATCCATTGGCTATTTACTTACAAGAAAATGATTCAGTGAAAATTTCCTACCTAGATACAGGAGAAAGCTTCTTGCCAGTTAAGGAGATGAGTATTGAAGGGTTGGAATAATAGCTAGAATTGTTGATACATGAATGTGAATATAAAAAAAGGCTGTAGATAAACTCGAATTTATCTACAGCCTTTTTATGTTAGATTCCTAGAATCTTCGACAAAATTCGGGAAGTGACAGGCACTACCTTCCCCCTGCCAGGCACCACTATCTACCTAAATACTCTCCTGCTTCAATCCGTCAATAATATTTTCTTTCTTAATCTTTTGGATGCTGTAGAGCATGGCTAATCCAACGATTACGAAAATGATGACGATGACAAAGGCTACGCTCATCCAAGGGACCGCAAAGCCGTATTCGAAGGTTTGGCGTAGTCCCAGGTACATCAAATACATGACAATGGCGCTGATTGGTAGTCCGTAGGTTAATGACTTAATTCCATAAAAAATACTTTCGTAGTTAATCATTTTATTAAAACCTTTTGGTGTCATGCCGACTGAACGTAGCATGGCAAATTCACGTTTACGAAGTGTGATGCTTGTTGAGATGGTATTAAAAATATTTGCAATCGATATTAATGAAATCAATGTGATAAATCCGTATGTGAATACTGACAGCATAAGGACCATTTGCTCTTGTTCTTGCCTTCTTTCATAAACGTTATAAACATACATATTAGATGAAATAGCTTCATCCAATGCTTTCTGAGTGCCAAGTGGATCAGATGAATTCAGATACAAGTATGGATTCATTTCGCTCTGTAGTTGCTTATTAGAACGAATAAGATTGTCTAGCGTTTCTTGTGTGACAATGATATCAAGTCCACCTAAACTAGCCGTTTGAACACCCATTGGAACTTGATCCGTTAACGCACCGATCTTAATACTATTCAAAAATTGCTGATCTCCATTTCCTTCATAATCAAAGGTATGCAAATCTACCATTTGTCCAATTTCACCATGAATGGTCTTTTCTTCAATCAATTTTCCAGATTCAGCATCTTCGTATTTTATCTTTTCAATAATAATGGCACTAGGATCGTTGGGATTATCAAGTTTTTCAACATCTGCCTCGATACTGTTGGCGAATTCTTTAAAACTTTCTTGATCTAATCCATGTAACGTTGCGTAATAAGGGTATTTTCCTTCCTTTACAACAGAATCATCTTCTTTTGCTAGCTGCTGTATTTCTTTTGAAGCCATTTCTACAGGGATCATAGCATTTACGGTTACATCATTTAGTAAAATCGAATCAGTAACATAGTCAAGGTTTGCCAGTGGTGCTAGGTCTTCCGAATCAACCCCAGATCCATATACCTGAATATCATAGCTAATATCATGTTGAGACAGTTCAAGTGACTTTTTAATATTGTCTGTAAAAAATGACACAGCTAAAAACAGAACAATACTAATCACTAAAGAAAACACGGTGGCTTGATATCTTCGTTTATTTCGTTTTAGGTTTTTTAGGCCAATTTCAGCTTCTATCCCAAACAATTTGCGAACAAACTTTGATGTTTTGACAGCTTTTCGTGTTAATTTTACATCCTGTGTTTGACGAAGTGCATCGATTGCTGACACTTTTGATGCTCTTTTTGCTGGAAGATAGGTTGAGATAAAAATCGTTAAGATAGAAACAACACAAGCAACTAGTATCGAAGCCGGTGTAACAATTACCTTTAGTTTTACAGACGTATTAAGCGCGTCGTGTAGATATGAGTTAATAAAAGCAAATGTGACGGCCATCCCGCCAATACCTGAAAGAAAGCCAAGTGGAATACTAATGGCCCCAATGATTGCTCCTTCAAAAAATACAGAGTTTCGCTTTTGTTTTTTAGTTGCCCCAACACTCGCAAGCATACCTAAATGTCTTGAACGTTCTGAGACACTAATGGCAAACGCATTATAAATGAGTGCGACTGAACCAACTATAATAACGGCCATGATTATTCCTGCAAGCGAGAATAATGTAATAAATAATCCTTCATTTTTCGTTACACCATAAAAGCGAAGCAATTCCGTATTATAACTAATAGATTCAATACCTTGTTGCTCGGCAAGTTTTCCTGCATGTTTAAAAAGTGAGCCTTTGACCTTCTTTAGCAAAACAATTGCATCAGCTTTATCAGCATTGCTCACTACATCTTTATCAACATAGCTTATGATGGTGTAGCCAGGTGCTAATGAATTTTCCCATTTGGGACGTTTAATCTTACCAACGATGGTAAACGTTTCTGTTGATTTTATCTTGAGTTCTTCAGCTACTCCATTTTCATCTATCGTCAAGCTATAAGACTGGTCAAGACCATCTTCTTGATTGTTGCTAACGCGATTGCCGATATCAAGAGTGAGCTGGTCACCAATCTTATACTCTACACTCGCATCCTTTTCAATTTCCTCGGAGACCACAATCTCGTTTTCAGCGTTGGGTAAACGCCCTTCCGATAACTCAATCGGAAACTGCTTGAATGCAGTTGCGTTATATTCCTTTATAAACAAATAAGGCTTACTTTCATTTTTAGAATCTGGAAAGTGTGCATATCCAAGATCTCTAGATAACATGACCTTATCAGTTTCATTATCCTTTTCAATTGCTTCAAGTTGTTTTGCATTCACATCTTTATATTTAACATGCCATTCACCATTTTGTGAGATATTTTCCCTAATGGTCAAATCTAAAAAAGAAACACTTAGGGTTGCAACGGCTGAAATCATGGCAACTGAAATGATCACACCAATAATGGTAACAAGTGTTCTTCGCTTGTTTTCTTTGAGATGTCGTATTGTTAATTTGTTGATAATGTTCATGGACGAATCACCTCATCCTTTGCGATCCTTCCGTCCTCAATTGAAATCACACGATCAGCTTGTAGGGCAATACGTTCATCATGTGTAATGACAATTAATGTTTGGTTATACGTTTTATTGAACATTTTTAAAAGCTCAACAATTTCACCGCTGTTTTTGCTATCTAAATTTCCAGTAGGCTCATCCGCTAGCATAATCGCAGGATTACTAATTAAAGCACGTCCTATTGAAACCCTTTGCTGCTGACCACCAGAAAGTTGATTTGGTAAATGATGTAACCTTTTTTCTAAACCTAATGTTGTAATAATCTTCTTTAAATGCTCTGGATCGACCTTATGCTCATCTAATAGCATTGGCAGAGTTATATTCTCTTCAACTGTTAAAATCGGAATCAAATTGTAAAACTGATAAATCAGTCCAATTTGTCTTCTTCTAAAAATGGCTAATTGCGTTTCATTGAGACTATAAATATCGGTATTATCTATTAACACCTTCCCACTAGAAGGTCGATCAACACCACCAAGAAGATGGAGTAACGTTGACTTCCCTGAGCCTGATGGACCAATGATCGCCACAAACTCCCCTTTTTTCACAGAAAACGATACATTATCTAGTGCTTTAACTGCTGTGTCACCTTTGCCATATACCTTAGACAGATTTTCAATTTGTAAAATATTCATTATGATTTCCTCCATATTTTCATCTTACTGTTAGTTTATCTGCCGAATATGACAATAAAGTGACTGGCAAAGTGACAATTTATTCACATTGGGACGGAGGGTCAGGTTCGTTGTCCCTCTGGGACACGGAACCTGACCCTCCGTCCCCCTAAATCACTTGTTTATAAAACTTAATAATGAATGTTGTTCCTTTTCCGATTTCGCTTTTTACTTCAATGTCGCCATGTTGACTTTTAATAATACTGTGTGCCATTGCTAGTCCTATACCAACACTATCTTCTCCTGCATTTTTACCTTTGTAAAAACGTTTGAATATGTAAGGTAAATCTTCTTTTGAAATTCCCTTGCCATTATCAGAGAGAATCAATTCCGTAAAAAGTGCATTTTCTGTAAACGATATGGAAATTTCTCCACCATCCTGTGTATGCTCCACACAGTTTTTTAAAATATTGATAATCGCCTCTGTTGTCCAGTTGAAGTCACCAATAAAGGATCCTTCTTTATCACCCGTTACGTTAAGAGTTTGCTGCTTAATATCCATTGGCACTAAAACAGGTTGAATCGCTTGTTCTACTAATTCAGAAACAAAAATAGGATCCTTTTTAAAAGGAACGGTTCCAGCGTCAATTTTTGAGAGCTTTAATAAAGAAGATACAAGCCATTCAATTCGTTCAAGCTGCACGCGAATGTTATTCGTGAACTCTTCTCGCTTTGCTTCATCAAGCTTCGTGTCACCTAAAAGATCTGACATGACCATCATCGAAGTTAATGGTGTTTTTAGCTGGTGAGAAATATCTGAAATGGCATTTGTTAGCTTTACTTTATCTTGTTGTAACAACGAGTGGTGCTCAGATAGCATTAATGTTACTTTATATATATCACTCTTTAAAATACTAAGTTCACCTTCATAATTATCACGAACATCCAGACTATAATCACCGCTTGAAATTTTACGTAAATAACCTGATAGCTTTTCTATCTCCCGGTATCTCCATTTTGTGAAAAATAAACTACAGGCAATTAGTAGATTTGAGGTTAGAAAAACCACCGTTGCTGCTTGTCCAGAAAGCAGGGAAAAAGTAGCGATGGTTGCTAGTAACGTTATAGCTATTAAAGCAACTAAAAAAAATTGAATTTCTTTGTTTCGTAACATCCTAGTCACCAACCTTATAGCCCATGCCACGAACTGTCTTGATAATGGTTGGGTTTTGCGGCTCGTCCTCTAGCTTTTCTCGTAGTCTTTTTATGTAAACCGTCAAGGTATTATCATTCACAAAGTCTCCTGCTACGTCCCAAATTCGGTCAAGCAGTTGTACTCGGGTGAGGACTTGTCCAATATGATTTGCAAAGATCAAAAGAAGACGGTATTCCAACGCAGTGAGGAGCACTTCTTCCCCGTTTTTGTACACCTTTCCTTCTAGTGTATTGATCCGAATATTTTCAATTTCAAACATATTTTTTGCTTGAGTTGTTGATTGTTTATTGTAACGGCGAAGCACGGATCGAATTCTAGAGAATAACTCACGAATACGAAACGGTTTTGTCATATAATCATCCGCACCCATATCAAGCCCCATTACGACATTCACTTCATCATCCAAGGCAGTTAAAAAGATGACAGGCTTATCTCCACGTTTCTTCACTAACTCACATAGCTCATAGCCACTTCCATCTGGCAAAGACAAATCAAACAAAAACAAATCTACCTCATTTAATTGCTTTGCAATCACATTTTTTGCCTGCTCAGTATCATAGCAAACAATCGTTTCATATCCTTCTTGTTTTAATGAGTAATCCAAGCCCATTGCAATTGATTTATCATCTTCGACAAGTAATATTTTCATATTTAGCACCTTTTCTGTGTATTTACTATAAACTTTTTTATTATTTTATAAATTCTCCTATGATAACGATGTACTAAACCCCAGATTAAGCACGAAAGATTATTTTTTCACGATAGCAACGTCTTTATTTTTTCTGTTTTGAACTTCATCCATTTTCAGATAAAAGCTTTCCTCTAAATCAATTTCAAAGTAATTTGCAAACTTCGTGATGTATGCAAGACAATCAGCAAATTCTTTCCCTAGTTCCTTTTTTATACTGTCTTTCGCTATTTCAAACGCTTGATCTTCTGACATTCCGTCATTGATCATTGTATTTGTCATATTGAAGGCTTTGCGCAATTCTTCTGCTATTTCTGCAACTTCTGTTGTTAGCAGCATGTAATTATTTAATAGTGATGACTTTGTTCTTTCGTAATCATCTGTTTTAATTTGCCAATTCATTTCCTCTTGGTATTGTTTTGAAAATTCTTGTAGTTTTTTCATGTTTGTTCCTCTTTATTCTTTAGTTTATATGGATGATATAACTTATTTTAAGACAAATCAGATGTTCAAGCCAATACTAGAATAAGAGTATTATTTTATTTAGCAACTTCCTAGACAAACAAAAAACACTTCGTTCTTCTCTTTATAAGAAAAACGAAGTGAATATGTCAGCGTATTGATATTTTAGTTCATAGCTACATTCAAAACATATCCAAATCAATCACGAGTTTTCACTAAACAAGTATAACAGCTCTTTAGCACTATGTACCTCATAATCGGGTTTATAGACAGCATCTGCTGCTAACCCCTTCTTTCGATGATTCATCCAAATTGCATGCCAGCCTGCTTGCTTTGCTCCAATTATATCTTTTTCAAAATTGTCCCCGATATATACCGTTTTGCTTTGATCGAGGTCCATTTTCTGTTCAATAAATTCAAACACTTCTCTTTTTGGTTTCGCGTGGCCAATACTTCCAGAAATAAACGTCTTTTCTGCAGGTATCCAGCGATTAAGACCGAGCTGCTCTATTTTCATGGCTTGATGTTTTTCTTCACCATTCGTAAGAATTCCAAGCTGTTTCCCATCTCTGTAAAGAAGATTCAGTAATTCTTCCACTTCCGGAAACAATGTAATATTGTTTTGTTCAGCAACGTATGTTTCATGAAAAATGGCTGCTTTTTCCGTATCTATTGGAATGTTAAAGTCTTTACAAGCAGCAATTATTCGTCCTGTCTGCCATTCAAATTGAGATATTTCTCCCGCTTCACTTTGATCAAATAAGATCTCACTATATTTTCGACTAGCTTTATATAATTGATCAATTTCTTCATCTTTTAATGGTTCCTGGAACAGCTTTCTTACCGTTTTATGAAAAGATTGGGCTTGGTCGTATAGTGTATCATCGACGTCAAAAATGTATGTATTCATTATTAGAGCGCTCCTTTTGTTATGATAATCATACTGATTATGTGAAATAAAAACGAGGGGTCATACATTAACGGGTGCGGTTTTGTAGCACTAAATTTTAGGACTGTAATTGTAATTCGCACTTAAATTAACAGATATGGGGCACTTTATCCTTGTTTTTTCACCTAATTTGAAAAATAAACGAAAAAAGTCCGTTTAAATTGGGAAATCCCTATTTTTCTCGCAAAATAAAAGGAGTTTTTCCTCTTATATGAACCTAATCTTTAAATTTAGCTTAATATAGTGAAGTTAACCGGACTATTTCCGCTTATATCGATGTTTTAAGCACCTACTTTATACATTAACCGGAATTTCTCCGCCTATCAATTCCTATACTCCGAAAAAGCCTTTTCTTTCTACTAAATTTTCTAATTTAAAAATCCAAAACCCTTACCACTCTCAGTACATCGACCCCAATTAATTTAGCAAACAAACTCGCACACTGACACTAACTTTTATCATCCTGTTGAAAGGAATAGCACTACATATATGTGCTTTTATAAGCAACAAAAAAGATGAAGTCCAATTCATTTGCGAATTGGACTGCTATTTCGTATGCGAATTAAGTTTTTGTAATCGAAAACCAAGGCGTTAGTCATACATCCTATCGTTTTTACCGTTAGTTATTATTTTTCGTTTTTAGAAAATAAATTTCCTTCTCTAGTTTATTAACTTTGTCAGCAATAAATTCAAATTCATTTATTCTTTGCTCATTTGTTAATTCAAACTGATTACCAACACCATCAAGTTTTGCATCAATCTTGTCAAAACGATCGTGCATTTCTATTTTCAAACTCTTTATATTCTTGTTCACGTCAGTTTTGAATTGTGTCATATCTAATTTGATATTCTTTAAATCTTTGTTCATTTCAGTGAGTAGATTAAGAATTTTTTCATCCAATTAAATCACCTCTACCTGATATTATAATATAAAATTGTCAGCTTTTGTTTACTACCTCATATTAAATAGATCAATGCATTAGCATCATACTCCTTTTTATGATGGGTAATGATGACAACCCTTGATTATATCTATATTCAACCATATAACTGGAACGTATGTTCTTATCTATTTAATAATCATGACAAAAACGGTTAAAGTTGTTCCTGCAATCATTGAAAATGAGCAAAATGAAATTCTTTTGCTTTAAGATTACCTGAAAGGGCAATGCCAAATATGTGGGAATTCCTGGTGGAAAAGTTGATAAAGACGAAGACATTTATTCTGCTTTAGTGAGTGAGATTAAAGAGGAGCTAGACTGTAAACTGTGAATCTCTAAAGTTTTTTATACCCTCCATACATTAGACAACTGCTGAAATCGAGGTGTTATGATAAACAGTGTTTCTTCTCTTCCATACTCCTCTACTATATTTGGAACTAATTCTACTAGTGTATAACTGATCGAATGGATCTCCACTTGTAGATTTATAGGTGAAACGTTTTGGAGCATAGTGTACATTTCATTTGTTTCGTCGGCGTTTCGGTAGAGGATGGAGAGGAACTCTTTTTGTTCTGTTTTATATTGGTGGGCATTAATCGATGCTCTGGCGTATTGTTGCATTTCGGTTAATAGAAGAGAGAGCCGGCGGGCGATCGCGTTTGGCTCTCTTATTTCTGTAAAGTGATGATAAAGTTTTGTGTTGGCTTCATAGCTTTTTTGTTCGAGCTTTTGTAAATGAGTTTTCATAAAATCACTCCTTATTTCTTTTCTAGTAATTTTTCAACTTTACAGGCGCCAGCTTTAAATCGCGGCTGCTTGGATACTTGATCCCAAATATCGACCGTAAGGATATTAGCAGCTTCATCTTCCGTTAATGCTCCAAAATGAAACGGGATGAACACCGAACCTGGCATGACCGAGTCTACAATTCTTGCAAGTACGCTAATTGAACCTCGTTTGGTCGTTATTCTAACGTAGTCACCTGTTTCTAATGATAGTGTTTTCGCGTCAATAGGATGAATTTCGGCATACGATTCTGGGGCTGCCATTTGTAAAATTGGTGCTCTTCCTGTTTTCGTTCGAGTATGCCAGTGATACACCAATCGACCGTTGTTTAAGGAAAATGGATATTCTTGATTAGGATGCTCTGGTGCTGGATTCCAATGAAATCCGTAAAGGATAGCTCGCCCATTAGCCTCTAGATCGTTAAACTCTTTTCTCGTTCTTGCTCTTCCTGTTTCTAGTAATTTTCCATATGAGTGAGCATCATCAACATTTGTATGAAAATGACCATCCGTATACAAACGTTTTTTTCCTTGGGGGTAGTGCTCATTACACGGCCATTGGATACCTCCAAGCTCCTCCATTTTCTCATAAGTCATGCCCGACATATCACAGGGACGCCCCTTTGAGATAAGCTTCCATTCATTAAATGCTTCTTCAGGAGTTTGATAAGTTATTAGAGGATTCCCGTGCCGATCTCTAAGATTCATACGTCTGGCAAACTCCAGCAGCAATTCAAAATCTGATGGCAGTCCGCTCGGAGCTGAAACAGCCTTTCTGAGTACATTTACCCTTCGCTCTAAATTCGTCATCGTCCCTTCCTTTTCACCCCATATAGCTGTTGGCAGTACGAGATCCGCTAGTTCTGCTGTTTCACTTAAGAACGGATCTTGGACAACGAGAAATACTTTTTTTAACAGCTTGATGACCCGGTCACGATTCGGCAGGGTCACGACTGGATTTGTTGCCATAACCCACATCATTTGGATCGCTCCGTTTTCTATCAGTTCAAGCATATTCATAATATGAGTTACAGGACCAACAGGAAGTGTACCGAACGGAAGATTCCACAACTCTTCCATTTCTCGTATATGATTCGGGTTGGAAGAGTTACGGTAGCCCGGATAAAACACGGCACCACCTACTTCTCGGTTAGACATGGCACTAGGCTGTCCGTCTTGCTGAAACGGCCCGGAACCTGGCTTTCCGATTTTCCCCATGATCAAGTGCATTGAATTGACTAAAGTGGCAGCCGGTGTGGCATCCATGCTTTGATAAACTCCCTGTAACAGAAGTGTCAAGGTCGACTGCGATGTACCTATTAATCTTGCACACTCGTATAGCTCGTCTTTTGATACACCCGTAATGTTCTCTACTACTTCCGGTCTGTATGCTAAGGCTGTATTTTTTAAGCTATCAAAACCAATTGTGTGTTTTTCGATAAAGCTACTATCAATCCATCCATGTGTAATGAGTAAGTGAATGATACCATTCAATAAAGCAACATTCGTTCCACTTTTAGGATAGAGAGATAAATCAGCAAAACGCTGCGTAAGAGTCTGTCGCGGATCAATGACAATTAGCTTCGTACCATTATTTCTTTTAGCTTCGAGAACTCTTTCCCACATAACTGTATTCGTTTCGCTCATATTAAGACCAATAATGACAATCACTTCTGTTATATCAATGTCTTCCATGCAGGCTGGAGGTCCGTCTGAACCAAACGATTGAATAAGCGACCACTCGGCGGTAGCCGTACAAAGACGGGTATTGGCATCGATGTTATGCATACCTAAGCCTGCCTTCATCACTTTTGCAATCGTATAATATTCTTCTAGATATGCCTGTCCGGTATGATAAAAGCCGAGGCTCTTGGGGCCAACATGACGGACGAGTTCCGTCGTTTTTTCAACTAATAGAGCTAACGCATCATCCCAGGAGGCTTTTACTAACACCCCTTGCTTATTACGAATAAGCGGGCTCGTTAATCGATCGGTACTGTTATTTGCCCACCATTGATTCTCTCCCTTTGGTCCTAGTCTTCCTTGGTTAGTGGGATATTGCTTATTCCCTTTTATGCCTACGATTTGGTCGTCTTTTACTGCCACAAAACAACCACAGCCGTTGGAGCATATATTACAGGTCGAATACACCCATCGATCAATTTCACCTTGTGTATAAACGTTCATATCTTCTCTGCTGCTTTTCCAGGCCATACCTAATCCCCCTTAGTTTTTTTCTGTAAAATTTCAGTTATTTGCTGGTACGAAGGATACGTTGGAAATGGTTTGATCGGTCGATAAGGAGAAAAAGGTGGCATATGTGGAGTTTCAGCTGAGTAGATCGGCAGTTCATTTCGAGGGACATTTGTTTCTGTTCTAAAGGGCGGAAAAATGAGTTGATCTAGCTGTAACTTCTTATTTTTTTCAGGTAGTTGCTCCATATCGTTTTCCCCTTCCGTTTTTTGCTTATGTATATTCTTTGTGGTTATGAGATAGAAGCATCTTAATGAAATTTCATCATAAACAACTACCTCTATGATCTGATAAATAAAAAAGGATAATCAGTCTATATAGACTAACTATCCTTTCACTTATTTAGGTTTGTCTTGGTATGAAAGACAGAAGGTGCAACAGTAAGCGCAATTATTTTCTACTCCACATTCACTACCTTATATTCCGCCATACCGCCTTTTTCGCTGCCCGTATTCTTTTAAAGCATGTAGAAATTCAGTTTCAGAGAAATCCGGCCAAAGAACATCTGTAAACCAAAACTCTGTGTAAGCTAACTGCCAAAGCAGGAAATTACTTAGGCGCTTTTCTCCTCCTGTTCGAATAAGAAGATCAGGATCTTTTAGACCGGTTGTATAGAGATATTTTGAAAAATGCTGTTCATCCAGGTCATCGAGTGATAATTTTTCATCGTTTAGATCTGTGAACATTTTTTTCATGGCTTTTAGAATCTCGTGTCTACTGCCATAGTTCAGAGCAATATTAAGCTGAAGCCCGTCATTTACTTTGGTACGGTCAATCGCATACTGAACGGCTTCACGTGTATGTGTTGGGAGATCTTCCATATCACCGATTGCCTCGATGCGTACATTATTAGCTATAAGCTCTGGTAGATATATAGAAAGAAACTCCTTTGGAAGCCTCAAAATAGAGTCTACCTCCGACTTCGGACGTTTCCAGTTTTCCGTGGAAAATGTATAAAGTGTTAGAACCTTGACCTTGCATTTGACGGCTATCTTAACAATTTTAACGACAGTTGATACCCCTTCTTTATGACCAGCTACTCGTGGCATTCCACGATTTCCGCCCCAACGTCCGTTTCCATCCATAATGATCGCAACATGATCTGGTGTATGAAGGTCTGATATATCTTCTTCTGGATTATGGAAGGTTTTTTCTATCTGTTTATTATTGAGAAAAGGAATTTTCAATGTATTTTCCACCTCCTGTTATTTTTCCTGATTGTCTTCGTCACTTCTGTATTCTAAAATATCACCAGGTTGACAGTTTAATGCCTTACATATGCTATCTAAAGTTGATAAGCGAATTGCTTTGGCCTTTCCGTTTTTCAATATAGAAAGATTCGCCATGGTGATTCCTACTCTCTCTGATAGTTCCGTAACACTCATTTTTCTTTTCGCTAACATCACATCAATATTTATAATAATTGCCATTGTTGTTCACCTCAGACCGTTAAATCATTTTCTGATTTTATATGAATAGCTTCTTGTAATAGTCTTTGGAGTACGGCAGCAAAGACTGCGATAACCATTGATGCCCCAATAATGACCATTCCGATTAAGATGAGGCCTGGTGCGTCGTCCCACTCGGCTATGATGTAGACAAATGGTAGGTTTACCACATAAAAACCACTTATGGTGATGGCGCATTTTTTTATCTTCTTAAGAGATTTTACAGATAAATCCGAAAAAGCTAGGTTTTGATCAATATAACTCAATAGCCTTAAAGCTTGATACAACGCTATGTAAAACGGTATTGCCGATAAATACATCAAAAATAAAACACTAAATACAATATAAGCCAACTCAGAACCCATTTTTACTTGCTCGATTGCTTCAGTTGCTATCTGAGGTAATAAAAAGATACACAATGCAAGAACAGGAATCCCCATAAAAATAACAGCCGTTTTTCAAAAGAATGTTGATCCGCGTTTCATAAAAAGCACCTCACTGTTTTGTTGTCATGTTGAAATTTATCACAGTTTTTATCGTTTTACAATAAATTTTTATTTAAATGAGTGTAATTTTTACTGATAAAGCTTAAGTGATATGATACATACCTGGAATTAGGGACAATTACTATTTAAGAGGCTTTTTAAATAAAATGTGAAAATGTTATGATGAAATTGAGAAACTTTTATGGGGGATATCATGAAAAAAACAGTTAAAGTTGTTGCTGCAATTATAGAAAATGATCAAAATGAAATTCTATGTGCTTTAAGATCGCCGCAAATGATCATGCCAAATATGTGGGAATTTCCAGGTGGAAAAGTCGAAAAAAACGAAGATATCTACTCAGCTTTAGTCAGAGAGATAAAAGAGGAACTTAACTGCAAAATTGAAACTGTAGAATTGTTTCATGACAACACCCATGAATATGACACCTTTATGATCAATTTAATTGCGATTAAATGTAGAGTAACTGATGGATCACCAACACCTAGTGAGCACTCTACTCTCATTTGGTTGAAAAGAGAAAATCTTGAGTCTTTAATCTGGGCACCGGCGGATGTTCCGGCTGTTGAGGAATTGATGAGGGAAGGTTAGTTCTCTGTAATTTCAGAGACCCTAAAAAGGTTTCAGTGAAATAGGACAATGTCACCCATTGTCCCTAGTTAAAACACGTTTATATAACCTTACCCATTTCGGAGGATATACCAAAATTAATGTCACCTTTTATCATTTTGTCTAAATGCCACCACCACTGTTCTAATGGTATTTCAGTTGATTGATTAAAATCATATACTTTGCTAATATTTTCAACCATTTTTTCAGCGTTTTGAAGAAGTATTACATCGTAGTATGCAAGTTGTACTTTGTCTTCATAATTCAATTTGTCTTGAACTTTATGCAATTCTGTTCGATCATATAACATGCGCAAATGCTCAAATGGACTTACTTCTAGATCGCTTACGTCATCTCCGTAATTTCTAATATCTCCTTTGTATTCGCTCATGAAAACACATCCTTAACTTTTCCAAGGTATTCATACCCTGGATTATTTATAAAGTAATTTTGTGGTTTGCCTTTCATACATGTATCCATTATCCCATCTTCTCCAACAATAACAATCCAATTCCCATCATCAAAACAAAAATAGTTTTGCTCAAAAGTAGACAAGTAGTATAAATGAACATCATTCTGTATCTCATTCATTATATTCACAATAAAGTTATCATACTCACTAAGTTCCCATTTTAAAGGTAATTCTTTTCTTCTTTGTCGTTTTTTTAAGTGGATTTCTCCATAATGTATGTTTCTTAATTTTCTCCAGGTTACTCCTGTTTTATTGTGTTTATCGATTAGTTGTTTTATTTTATTTTTATACAAAGGATTCAAAGAACTTCCTCCTAATCTACTAATTACACAGATTTAGCTAAATTTCAATTTTTTTGCATAACTCATATTATTGTTTACCCCTAATCCCTTTTTTCTTCCATCGATAAATATGAGAACCCGGGTAAAGATAATAGCTTTCTTTTAATACCAAGTTATGCTCGTTAGCTACAGTTTCCATAGCCTGCCTTTGAGTCATTCCTCTATCAATATAGGTAAGAACATCAACTTTCATATCATATGATATAACAGAATTATCACTATTATATGTAAAGGTTTTCTCCGTTTTCCTTTTAGGTTTAAGCCATTTTCCGAAACTCCATAGAGCATCGTCTACTGCTTTTATTTCTTCTAAATTTGGTTGGTGGTCAGGATAAATGGTTTGTAAAAATGATTCAAAGAACTGTTTATATTGAATATAGGTTTCAAGTGTTAAAGAATTTGGTTTTTCGTTTAACTCTTGTGCCAATAACGTTCGCATTGCTCTTTCAACGTGTTGATCGTAGAGCGGATATATTTTAGGAGAAAGAGTGTGAAGCACAAACGCTGGGATAACAATTGCACTTTCTTTCCATAACTTAAACTCACTTAATCGTTTTACGTTCTTTTCATCAAAAGAATCAGAAGCTATCATTTCTAGTGCAAATTCAAAAAATTCCTGTGATAAAAGAATCGGTTTATGAATAGAGGAGTTATAGGTAAATGGCTTTGGGTTACCTATCGAGTAATTTTTATTCAAAATTTTTAAGCTACCAGAAGGATCTTCATATACTTTTCCATCTTTCCAATGCAACATGAGTATAATGAGTTGACCTAACTGTTCATTATTTTTGGATTCTTTTATGTTTTTGAGTGATTGCGAATAAAATGTTTTAGAATATTTTTCATCATGGAACTTTTGTTTCCAGGCTTCGACAAATTCCTTCACTACCATTTGCCTCCAATCACTTTTTACTTATATTTTCAATATCCTTTTCAATCCATATAATTGCTTCCTCTAATGTTAATATCCCAAGCTTTTTATTTGGATGCCACTCGCCATTCTTATATAACAAAAAACTATTTCCCGTCGGATTAATATCACCAATAACATTTTTTCTTCGGCTATTCGGATTACGTGTTATACATTCCCCATTTAATTTTTCACTACTGACGTGTTTGTTAAGTTTTAGTTCAGGAATTCCCCTTAATCTTTCTATTAAAATTTTATTATCCAACACACACACTCCTTATTTTGCATTTTATTTAATAGTTTATTGCTGCTTCATTTAGAAAAATCTAGTATCATTTAACATTCAACATCACCCTTTTATTTTTACTATTTTTAATTATTGAAATAGTGGTTGGTTGATGGTAATTTTCAATTGACAGTTTGGTAATATTTTCTTAATTAGCATGTTTCCTTTATTTTACACTACTTAACTTTTCTGTGGTAGGCTTGTCTCCTGATAAATTCAACATAAAATGTGCTCTTAAAGTTAAAACCGGTCAGTTCAAAATACCAATCAATCAGGATTGTGGGTTTGCAAATAAGAAAAGGTAAAAATGTTAATCTTCACCAGTCACTTCCTCTCCAACCTAATCACTCTAAAAATAAAAACCCCCACAAACGTTAATTTAACAACATTTGTGAGGAGTTTCATTCGTTATTAAAACGGTACCTTCTTATAATACCTTCTTGTTGTAAGTGGGTGATCGCGCTCCTTCTCAAGGTGGCAGCTTACTCGTTCAAGTAGAGTGGCCAACACAATTGGAGAAACTAAACGTCTTAATTCAGAAGAAATTCCTTCTAGTTCGTAGTCCTTCGTATCAAATACAGTAAGCTCCTTAGAATAATGCTCTGCAAATCGTTGAACCCGTTCGGTAAGTGTTCGTGATGTATCTTCTCCTTTTAAAAGGATGATGCTTGTATCTTCTTCTACTAATTCTAGTGTGCCATGGAAAAAATCAGATGCATGAACAGGTCGGGTTTTGATCCATTGCATTTCTTCTAAAATACACATAGCATAATAATAGGTTTGACCCCAATCTACACCAGTTCCCGAAAGAATATGATAGGGTGTTTCTTTATGTTTACTCGCAAAAGCTGCAGCACGGTTTTCGGTAGCTTCCTTTACCTTCAATAATGCAGCTGGTAGCTGTTTCATTTCTTCAAAAAAACGATAATACTCTGGTAATTCATTCCGTTTATACATTAACCTGAAAGCTAATAGATAAGATTGAATATAAAAAGATTCACAGGATGTATCATCTTCGGCAAAATTCACAAATGTGTAATCGGTCATGGTTGCTAACGGCGTATTTGCATGACCAACCAGGCTAATCGTTGTTGCTCCCTTTTCCTTACAAAAGCTTGCCACTTCAATTGTTTCTTTTGTTGTACCTGATAATGAAGGAAGAATCACTAATGATTTTTCACTCAAATGCTTATGATCCATATGCATTAATTCTGAAGATATTTCAGTATAAACAGGCAAAGTTGAGTTATTTTTCAGGATATACTCAGCTGCAAACATTAAAATAGCTGCTCCACCTGTACCAACGAAAAAGACATTTTCAATTCCTTGCTCGACAATCCCATCAATGGCTTGGTTCATTTCATCCTGTAGCGATAGTGCTCCGTTTTGTATGTTCAAAAATCTTTCAACATCAAAGTTGAACATCCATGCTCCTCCTTAATAATCCATTTTACGGTAATATCTTCTAATATCTAACGAATGGTCTCTTTCTCTCTCAAGATATACACTAATACGACCTGTTAGGGCCCAGTTTACATTGATTGCTACATGCTTTCGGAATTCTTCACTAATTCCTGGTAGTGCATAATCCTTTGTATCAAGAATGAAGAGCTCATTCGTAATTTTTTCTGCAAAACGTTCGACCCTTTCAGCTAACGGGCGAGTTTCATCTTCACCTTTAAAAATGATCATACTTGTATCTTCTTCTACAAGTTCAAGTGTGCCATGGAAAAATTCAGCTGCATGAATGGATTTAGATTTTATCCACTGCATTTCTTCTAAAATACACATGGCGTAGGAATACGTATTGCCCCAAAGATTTCCCGCACCTACTAGCATATGATATTTCGTATCTTTGTGGCGGATCGCAAATTCTTCAGCTCTTGAATCAAATTCCTCCATTGCCCCAGCCATTGCTTCTGGTAAGGCGGCAAGCTCGTTTGCAAACTTCTCATATTGTGAAAACTCATTTTGGTTGTGAATAAAACGGAATGTTATTAATTGTAGGTGAAGAAAGAATGTGTCAAATGAATGTTTTTCATGTCCAGTTGAAATACGATAATCTACAACATCTCCTAGTGGTGTATCTGGTAAGGCAACCAATCCAATTGTTGTTGCTCCTTTTTCTTTACAAAATTCTGCTGCAGCTACAGTTTCCTTTGTTGTACCTGTTACTGAAGCAAAGATACAAACAGAATCTTTTGAAAGATGACGATTATTCATAACAAGAAGCTCAGCCGCAATTTCTGCATGCACTTCAATCGATGAATTTGATTTAAAAATATATTCATAAGGAAGCATCATCGCAATGGTACCTCCAGAGCCGATTAGAAAGATGTTTTTAAACCCTTTATTCGAAATTTCATCTACAACCTTCTCAATCTCTTCTCTTTTAGAAAGTCCTACATTCCCTACTAATTCTACAAACTGTTCTTTATCAAATTTCAACATGATGATTCCTCCATCTCAATTTGTTTTTTAATGTTATTGCCCTTTATATAATGAAGCCTTTGATATGTCACAAAACATATCAATGCAAATCCACCTATACCTACGCATGATAAGAGAAAGACGGTTGGACCAAAGGAATCAAATACGATTCCACCAAACAATGGGCCAATCGTGCGCCCAACATTTGCTGATCCATTCACAATACCTTGATACATCCCTTTTTTACCCGACGGAGCTAAATAATCGGCAATTGCGGGAACCAATGGAAAAATGAGAATTTCTCCTATTGTCATAATCACCATCGAGATAAGAAAGCTTTGATAAGCACTGCTTTGTGAAAGTAGCGTGAAGGCGATCATGTAGAAAATCACACCACCAACTAATTGCCACATCCACGCAATGTTTTTACGTAACATATACCATTGAATAACTGGCTGTAGCGAGATAATGACGATGCCATTTATAGTCCAAATCAAACTATAGGAAGCTAAGGTAAAACCAATTTGTAGCATATAACTGGAAATCGTTGTTTGCCATTGGTTATAGATAATCCAGCAGAACATAAATCCTAAGCACAAGAGAATAAGTGCTGAAAGATTATTATATTTATTAAATTTGATAGGCTGTCGGTATTCAGGTTGCTTTTCATTAGTAGATTGGTTGTCACGATTCGGTTCATCAAGCAGAGTCAAGACAATCAAAAGAAAAATGATATAGGTGAGGGCATTTACCCAAAACACATAACGAAAGGCAAACCCTGCTACGATTCCCCCTAATGCGGTACCTACAGCAACTCCAATATTTAAAATAAAGTAGATAAGATGAAAACTTTTACTTCCCCCTTCTTCCCATACACTGCCTGCAAGTGCATATATTGGGGGAAAGATCGAACCTATGCTTACTCCTAAGAAAATCATGGCGGTGATATACCATGGCCATGATAAGCCTACCGAAATTAACAGTAAGAGAATGACGGAAGATATCCCACCGTAAAGAAGCGTTCTCTTTGCTCGGATTCGGTCAAATAAAAAGCCGCCTAGAAAACTACCAACAATTTCAGCAGCAGAATGGAGCATTAAGACAAATCCTGCCTCAGATAATGTCCGATTCATACCATGTGTGATATAAATCGTGTGTAAGGGCCAAAGAAATGCCATTCCTGTTGAATTAATCAACATGGCAACCAATAAAACTTTCAGATTTCTTGGATAAGTCCTCCAAAATGTCATAAACTGAACCCTCTTTTTTAGGTAGCAGGCTAGCCTATTTAAGGTATGGATCTAGCGTTCGTAAGGACTTCTCAATGGCAGCATTTGGATTTTGTAAATACTGCGCTGACGTAAACTCTAGTGTTAATGCCCCGTCATATTGATATTCTGCTAACGTAGCTATAAAGTTTTCTAATGGCAGTTCGCCATCTCCCCAAGCTAGGTGACCGGTAGGATTTCCATCAATAAAGTGGATATGAACAAAGTTATCCTTTAGTTCTTTAAAGTAGCTACTCAAATCCTCCTTCTCTACAGCTAATGGAATTGTATCTACCATTCCTCTTAAGGATGGCGATGAAATGGAAGTTAACATTTCTTTTAAATCGGATAATGTACAAATTAAATTAGACTCTACCTTTTGTAATGGCTCAAGCGCCAATAGAATTCCTTTCTTTTCTGCATAAGCTGACAGTCTTTCCAATGAATCTCTTGCTCTTTTAAGCGCTTCACTTCTCTCTTCGTTGCGGTAGCCCCATCCAGCTGTGACTAAAACCATAGGAGCTTCTAATTGGTTCGCTACATCTATCGACTTTTTAAAATAAGAGATGCTTCTTTCAAGCAGTACAGTTTCTTTAGCAGCAAGATTAATTGGATACATACATTGCTCTGGTGTAAAGCAAATAACCTCTAGCGATCTTTTCTCAATTTCTTTTTTAATTTTTTGAACATCAGATCCATTCATATCCTCCACATAACAATGTGGTGCAGCTCCCCAAAGCTCAATTTTATTGAACTGATATTTTTCCATGGCATCTAAGAAATACTCGAATGGATAGTGCAGATAGTGAAAGTTCATCCCCGTCAGTTGCGATCTGTTGATTTTTGACATAACAGCCCTCCTTCTAATGCACATAGTTTAGAGTATTAACCCTAACTTTGGTATATACCATTTTAGGCAGCACTTTTTCAGTTATTTTCTACCAAATAGAAGAGGAGTAATAGATACTCCCTTTCCATTATCCCTTGACCCCACCTGCGGAAATGCCTCGTACAAATTGCTTTTGAAACAAAATATAAGCAATAATCATTGGCAGCGCGGATATTGCCAAGCCAGCTAACTGTATACCAAAGTTTGTATTTAATTGACTTCGCAAATTCATCAATCCTACTGGAATTGTACGAAGACTTGAATCCTCTATGAAAACGAGGGCAAACATAAATTCATTCCAGACGAACATCCCTGTTAAAAGAGCAGCTGATGCGATAATGGGCTTCCCCATTGGAAGAATTATGTGCCAAAATACCTTCCAGCTATTACAGCCGTCAATGATCGCTGATTCCTCCAGCTCCTTAGGAATTGAAAGGAAATAGGACCTCATAAGAAAAATGGCAAATGGTAGTTGAAACGCTACATATGGGAGAATTAATGCTCCATACGTATTATATAGACCAACTGCTTGGAGTAATTTATAAAGTGGTAATAAGCTTACCTGTGGAGCAAGCATTAATCCACTAAGGATGATCACAAGCAACATGTTTTGGCCTTTAAACTGAAAACGACTTAATCCATAAGCAGCCATCGCTCCCAAAAGTAAGATGATACTGACGGATACAATTGTCACAAAAACACTATTAAAGAAAAAATCTCCCACCCCTGCATCCCAAGCAGCTTTGTAGTTCCCCCAAAGCCATTTCTCTGGAAGTGACCATGTATTTAAAAAGAAATCTCTGTTTGATTTAAGACCACTTAAGCAAAGCCAGATAAGGGGAAAGATAATAACTAAAGAAAAAATCCCAAACCATACGATAACAGCAAGTTGAAAGATTCGATTTTTAATCGTCATTGTCGTTATTACACCTCCTTACCTGTTTTTCCAATTTTCATTTGTATCAGAGATAAGGTTAACGTAATAACAAATATAACTGTACCAATTGTCGAGGCGTAGCCCATCTCGTCATTTCGAAAAGCAGATCTGTAAAGCATTGTTCCTAGCACTTCAGTAGAACGCCCTGGTCCTCCGGAGGTCATAACATAGACTTCATCAAACACCTTAAATGCTCCAATAACGGTAATCACACTACCAACAAGAATCATTTCTTTAATTTGAGGCAAGGTGATGTGAAAGAATGATTTAATTCTCGAGGCCCCATCGATCATCGCTGCTTCATAGAATTCATCCGGTATTTTTTGCATCGCTATTAAAAATAGCATCGTGATATAACCCGTATATTGCCATTGAGAAACGGCAACAACTGCATAGATGGCGGTTTTACTATCTCCTAGCCATGAATGAGTCCATTCTGAAAGACCAATTGCCTCCAATGTTCCATTTACAAGCCCTACCTCTGGATTGTAGAGAAGCTGCCATAGCAATCCTACTACTGCTATCGAAATTACAGATGGAATAAAAAAGACGGTACGGAAAAATGGTTGAAATTTACGAATCAATTTATCTTCTAAAATGGCCGCAATAATTATTCCTAAGCCTACTTGAAAAATGAGAGATATGATCGCATATAGACCGTTATTTTTTAATGCTGTATAAAACACAGGATCTTTAAAAAGTCTTATATAGTACTCAAAACCAACAAAGACCTTTTCTGTTCCAAAAGAATTCCATCGAAAAAAGCTATTGTAAAGATTTAAAACAATCGGTAGAAACACCATACATACAACAATCAGCAATGCAGGTAAAATGTATAATAACGCTGTTCGACTGCTTCGATAATTTTTCATCACGTCCCCTCCAGGAGGGGGTAAACAGTAGGTGGCTACTGCCTACCCGTATTAGCTTTTATTCCACTTCACTTTGAACTTCTTTAGCAACAGCCTGAACTTCTTTAATGATTTCTTCAGGTGATTTGGATCCGTCCAATAATAATTGAATATTGGCTAAATACACATCTGCAACCTTCGCGTGAACATCTGTATCAAGCCATTCTGCCATTCCTTCTGCTTGTTTCATCGTATCAACACCCTCTACTACTTGCTGCAGGGCAGTATCTGGGTTCGTGGCTCCATCAATTGGACTAGGCCATCCAATTTGTTCTGCTAGTTTAATTGCATTTTCCTTACTAGTTAAAAACTTTAAGAACTTAATAGCTTCCTCTGGATGCTCTGTTTTTGATGAAACGATAAATCCATCTGGTGCACCCGTAATATAGTTTTGATTTCCTTTTCCTTCTGAAATCGCTGGCATTTGGAAGAAGCCCCAGTTGGCTGACAAGCTATCTTCAACATTCTGAAATTCTTCTAACTCCACATACATGATGCCTCCTTCACCAGTAAAGAAATACTGTTTTGCCATATCATGTGAGCTAGAATTTACATTGTCCATTAAATAACCCTTTTGATTTAGTTCTGCAAACATTTCCATCGCTTTTACATAACCTGGATCTGTAAATTCTCCTGAGCGAGGATTATAATCATTCATTCTTACATCCTGAGCGACCATTTTCTGATTAAGGCCAGTTAAATAGTGAATCGCTGCCCAAGGACTTTCGTTCCCTAAAATAATTGGAGTTTCTCCACCTTGTTTGAGTGTTTCTAGGACATTCATAAATTCATCCCATGTCTGAGGTGCTTGTAGATTGTATTTGTCGAAGATTTCCTTGTTGTATACAAAGAACTTTCCGTTGAATCGAAGAGGTATTCCATAGTTTTTATCATCGGATGAAAATGGTTGAAGTGAAGCTGGAATAAAGCTATCTTTCCATGCAGTGTCTTCTTCTAAATAAGGAGTTAAGTCTAAGGCTGCTCCTGCACGAACAAATTTTCTAGCAAACTCTCCTGACCATGAAAACATAATATCAGGTACTTCATTACCACCTAAAATAACTCGTAGCTTATCTTTAATTGGTTCGTCTGCAATTGCTTCCATATCAATTTTAATATCTGGATTTTGTGCCTCAAATTCCTTTACTACTTCTTCAAAATATGGAGCATATTCAGGCTGCGGCCACTTGTGCAAAAATTTCAAGACTGTTTTCCCTTCTGCCTCGCCTGATGAAGAATTAGAACATCCCGTAAGCAAAAGAACAAATATTAGCATCGCCATTCCTAACGTCTTTGCCATTTTTCTCATGTATTGACCCTCCTTATTTTTGGTTTTCCTTTACCAACGTATAAGCTCGCTTCACTAACCACCTCCTATATAATGGACCTATTTATTTTTTCTCTTTATAAAAGAGGTTTTAATAAGAAAGGCCATGGCCAAATGCACCATCTACTAAACACGTTTTCGCGGCAAATTCAGCACCTTTTTCAAGACTTCTTTTAATAAGTTCAGCCTGAATATCACTCTCTTTTTTACCTTTTAAATAATGCAAAATAAAAGCTGTAAAAAAGGAATCACCTGCACCTAAAGTATCAACTGGTTTTACAAAATATGGCTTCTGATTATAGAAGTTTTCCCCATCATATACCATTGAACCTCGCGAGCCCCATCGTACCAATACTTAATGTACTTCCGTAGGAATGGGTCTTTTTCAGAAGTGCTTCTACTTCTTCCTCAGTCAGTTGACCACATGACAACAAGCTAATATCAACATCATTACAAACCGTTTTTAATTTTTGATCAGTATATTCATTGGAAAAATCATAGGATAAGAGAACACCAGCTTCTTTGATTTTATGCAATTCAGCATCCATATCGCTATAAACGCTACTATGTGCAATGTCAAACGTTTTGATATATTTGATGTCTTCTTTCGTAAGAACAATAGGATGATCTTTTTGAATGCCGCCATCATTACCGCCGATAAACACTCGGTCACCGTCTACTAAATCAACTGCTGCATATCCATTTTCACCTTTATGCTGGCGACAATGAGATAAATCAATTTCTAAACCGTTAAGAGTTTTAATAATATGATTTGCTGCAGCATCATCACCAAACACGCCAAAATAGGCTGCGTCTACTCCCAATTGTTTTGCATAAACACTAAAGTTCAAAGCGTTCCCACCAGGATACATGGTTTGCTTGTAAACATATTTATCTACTACATTATCACCAACACCAATTACTCTCATTGTGAAGCCCCCTGAAAAACATTAAATGGTATATACCATTTAATGTGAGATCATACCTAAAATGAAGATCATTTTAGGTTTAATTCTGAATAAAATTTAACAATATCACTTCTTGTTAATGAGGTAGAGAATTCAATTTCCTTGTCGTTTCGATCAAAGGCAACCGCTTCTCGGAAAATACAAGGACTCTCAGAGCGAATTTTTAAGAGCTTACTTTCATTTTCATCAGAAAACGTAACTCTCATAAATTCTTTTGCCTTTACAAGTTTAATTCCAAATTCATTCTCTAACACGTTATATAAAGAAATATCATTTGTGATAAAGTCTTTAATATTTTGACAATACTGTTCTGGAATAAATGATTCCTCTATCGCAATTGGTCGGTCATTTACTAAACGAAGACGTTTTACAGTAAACAGCGTTTCACCCTCAGGCAGTTGCAGCTTTTCTGCTAAAAATGGAGTCGCTTTCATATGTCCTATTGAAAGTACCTGTGTACTAGGAGTTAACCCTTTTCCTAGCATATCGTTCGTAAAACTGTTGAACGTAATAAAATCCATTTGAATTTTATTATTTGAAACAAAGCTACCTGCCCCAACTCGACGCTCAACAAGTCCTTCTCTTTCTAATGCTGACAAAGTATGTCTTGCGGTCATTCTACTAATCCCATATTGAGCCGCTAGATCACGTTCTGAAGGCAGTTTATCGCCATGCTTTAGCTTTCCTATTTCTATATCTTCGATGATCTTATCTTTAAGTTGTTTATAGAACGGGACTGATTCCTCATTTCCTATCATTTTTTTCATAAGACATTTCCTACTTCCTCCAAGTAATAATCACTATCATTATATATGATAGTGAGTTACTTCTTGCAAATAAAGCCTTGGGTTATAATGGTATATACCATTTGAAGTAATTTTGAAAACAATTAAGATTTATCCTATGATCAAGTTAGTAGGACAACCAAACGATTTAAGCGCTTACATAACCAGTAAAAGAAATTTTGTGTTGCATTTGTTATTATTAGAATAGTCTAAATCTTTTTGCCTGTCAATTAGATCAAAGGTAAAACCATTCCTCTTTTTACGACATTATTTGCTTTTTTCAGATCAAGGGTGTTGTCATTCCTCGTCTTCTATCTCCATCTTTTTAAGACAATTATCAATAATACTTTTATCAATTCCATTTACTAACTGGTACTTTTCTTTATAAATGGTTATGATGGCATTTTTTATTTCATCCTTACTTCGTTTATTAATGTCTAAATTCTTAATAAAAAGATCTAGTGGTATATCTCCTACTTCATCATGTAAGGCAGGTTGTAGATATGATATTTCATTACATTTTTCATAGCCATTTCTAGAGAAAAATTGATATCTTTTAAGACAATCTTGCTTTTCTTTTTCAGTGTGTACCATTTCTGGTGTTTCTGTTTCTAAGAAAATGGCTTTCATTGTTAAGTTTCCTGCTAAAAGGGCATCTTTATTTAACAATTCTTCTATCTTCAATAATGTTTTTGAGCCTAGTCCTTTATTACGGATTTCTGGATTCGTCACAATATATACAATGAAACCTGCATTTATTTTTGCAAAATAGTGACCTGTAGCAAACGAAGCCAGCTGGTTATCTTCAAGCCCTACTAAGAAATGATAATTATTTGGGCTTTTGTATATTGCATACTTCTTAAAAAGGTTTGATGTGGTTCTCGCACTTCAATTGGAAATGCCTGATCGTATAATTTCATAGCAGATTTATAGTGTTCTAAAGTTTCTTCTGTTATTTCAACCCATTTTATTGTCATAATGTAACCAACCCCTAGTTTAAAATTTCAATCTAAGTGATAGGACTATTTTATTGCTATGTAAATTTCAACTTGACCATCGGGATAATATTTTTCAAAATCATATGAGTAAGCTCTATCTAATTTTCCTCTCTCTTCACGTTCCCATATCTCTTTCCATGTATTAAGTATTCCATATTCATCCGATGAATCTACCTTAAAAATTTCATATTTACTGGTGTTTGAAATGTTAATCTCAGAATTGTTTTCACTACTACCTTCTATAGCAACGCTTAACGAATAATCGCCTTTATAGTTACTTTCGTATTGATAATACAGACCATATGTAACTATGTCTTGATTATTCAAAAGACTATATGCTTCTTTCCACATTTCTGTAATCTTCTGCATAATAGTTTCATCTTTAAAATTATTCGTTCTGATCGTATTAATAATCGCTAGGTTCATATAGTTTCTCCTCTCTATACATTACTTTTATACATTCAACAAAACCCAGTTTTTTCCTTCTGTATTTTATTTTTAATTCAAGCTCTTTACATAGATCATCAAGTTTAATAAGATATTACAGCAATACCAATAATTCGATGCTTTTCTAGAACTAAATTGTTTAACTTTCGAACAAATTGCGTTATAACAAGTATGTTCTCTTTTTTATTTGTAGAATAACAACGAAAAGTTAAAGGAGTTTATTCATGAACAATAATAATAAAACATTCCGATTGGTTCTATTAGGGATGCTTACTGCCATTATCATTATTCAAACATCAATCCCTTTTTTAGGATATATCCCAATAGGACCGCTTAGCTTGACAATTATTCAGGTAACGGTCATTATCGCAGCGATCGTCCTCGGAACAAAGGAAGGAGCCATCATAGGTGGGATTTGGGGAATGATTACGTTCATCAGGAACTTTTGTCGCCCCGACAAGCGTAATAGCACCAATTGTATTCACGAATCCGCTTGTGTCCGTCTTGCCCCGAATTTTAATTGGTGTAGTTGCTGCATATGTGTTCCACAAAATGCTTAGCAAAAAGCTCAATGAAACAGTAAGAATGAGTATTGCCGGTGTGCTAGGATCTTTAACAAATACCGTTTTAGTGCTTGGATTAATTTATTTATTTTACCGGGAGCCATATGCAAACTTCTTGGAGTTAGACATGGAGCAGCTTTTGCCTGCGCTGATGACCATTGTCGCGACCAATGGAATAACTGAAGCGATTATTTCAGGATTATTGACGCCGATTATTTCAAAACCTTTATTAAAATTGATCAAGAAATAGCTTGCCTAGCTGCTAAAGACTTCCATTTATGTGTTAAGTGATGGAAGTCTTTTTATTTTGGTTGGTACCGGTGAAAGGGAGATTTGTTTTGAAGTCACTGGTTTGCTATCAACATTAGTTGTTAATGATAGTTAAAGATTGAATGAACTATTTAAAAAGTAGGGTTCGATGAGAGGAATCCTGTCTTGATAGAGTTAGAATCGGGACAAGAATTGGTTCATTGAGTGGAATCCTGTCTCGATTCTGGGAGTATCGGGACAGGAATTGGTTCAATGAGTGGAATCCTGTCTCGATTCTGAGGGAATCGGGACAGGAATTGGTTCAATGAGTGGCATCCTGTCTCGATTCAGAGGGAATCGAGACACGAATTGCTTCAATGAGTGGAATCCTGTCTCGATTCAGAGGGAATCGGGACACGAATTGGTTCGATGAGTGGCATCCTGTCTCGATTCTGAGGGAATCGGGACAGGAATTGGTTCGATGAGTGGCATCCTGTCTCGATTCTGAGGGAATCGGGACAGGAATTGGTTCGATGAGTGGCATCCTGTCTCGATTCTGAGAGTATCGGGACAAGTATTTCTTCAATGAGTGGAATCCCGTCTCGATTCTGGGAGTATTGGGACACGAACTGCTTCATTGAGTGGAATCTTGTCTCGATTCCGAGAGTATCGGGACAAGTATTTCTTCAATGAGTGGAATCCCGTCTCGATTCTGGGAGTATTGGGACACGAACTGCTTCAATGAGTGGAATCTTGTCTCGATTCCGAGAGTATCGAGACAAAGACTGCCTTAATGAGTGAAACCCTGTCTCGATTCAGAGAATATCGGGACACGAACTGCTTCAATGAGTGGCATCCTGTCTCGATACTATTAGAATCAAGAACTGCCGTAATGACAGCTGCTAAGCTAATGTGCTTTTTTATTTTTTAGCTCTAAAAGTATAGGTGCAATATTTAGTAAGATAGAAACAATTGTTAAAAACCATAATACCATTTCCATAGTAGGTACAACATCCAATAAAGCAGACCAATCCTCAGCTTTTACCCAATTAGATACAAGGCTATGCTCCGCACAGAGTGTTAATGCTGTAAATGATAATCCCATTGCCATCGCAAGCTTATAATCTTTTCCTGTTTGATACAGATAAAGATTTATAAAAGTTGCTACTATGGCAATAATTCCTAATATTAACCACATTATAATGCCTCCATTAAAAGAATCAGTTTTAAACATGCTTGAAATCTGGCCTTTTAAACAAAAAAGCAGCTATCCTTAATTAAGAACAGCACATTGATTGTGAAAGATGGTTATGATTTTAAAGCACCCGTTAAAATTATTTATTGTTTGATGTAACTATTTTTTGTGACAGAAAGTAAGCCAAAGTTGCAACTAATATAGTTCCTAAAAATGGAATGATTGAAGTCTCTCCAAACGCAACCTCTTGACTCATATTGTTGTTAATTGAAGAAAAATTTGGAGAATAAAGAGCTGTCAGGAGCAAACCTGACAAAATCTGAAATACTATGTACAGCAAAATGAAATTTAAAATAAAGACAACATATTTTTTCAACCTTAACACTCCCTTTTATTTATCTACGAAACAATATTGAAAAAGTTTCACAATATTGCTGTGGAAGTCCTCAGCTTTACCCCTGGAGTCATTTGGTTTTTCAATAGCTTATGAACAACACAAAATTGCTTCCCTACACAATTTTAATAATTAAATACGATTACCACTCCTAAAAGTTTCGTTATTAAGTGATCCTGCTTCGTTCATTTAAAGGTCAAGGAAGATATTAAAGAAAAAAAGTTAATTACATATCTTTTTATAAAAAATAAGCGTTGCGTTATCGTTTAACTTCTTGGTTATTCCAGTTTTTTTATAGCCAATTTTTTCATACAAATAACAATTTCTTTCTTCCTCTAATAATGTGGCTAATTCCCAAGAAGTTGCTTGGGGGAACATTCCTTCAATTAGTTGTATTGCCTTCTGTGCAATTCCTTTTCCTTGATAAGTAGGTAGAATAAACATTGAAATTTAATCCAAAACTTTGTTTCCTCATTGGTAAAAATGCAAATAGCACCTACAATTTTATTATCAGCTACGATCTTATAAAAACCACCATCAGGTCTATTAATTCTTGATACTACTTTTTCAATATTTTCATTTGCAGGATTAGTTTCATAATCTTTATACTTATCCAATAATGGCATAAAGGCCTCAATTTGAATATCAAAAATTTCTTTGGCGTTATTGGCAGTTGCTTTTTCTAATATAACTTTCATTACCACACCAGCTCTCTGAATTTTAACTATTAAATAATATTCAACACTTAACTAAAATTCACCTTTTAAGGAATACCTTAACCAATGAAAAAAAGCACTCCTTATTCAAGGACCGTGCCCAATTGTGATGACCGTTTTTCAGATAAAGCTACCCGTTCATTTAAGTGTACCACTTCACAAAGTTACATCGATTTTAACATTTATACATTAAAACCCTTCTTACGTTTTATATCTAAAGAGTACCTCCTAAAACAGAAGGTACTCTTTAACACACGTATCATTGAACTCATTGTTATTCTTTTCCGCTAATCTGTAAAATGTTTAACCCCTCTGAAACCTCGGGTGCTTCAAAAAACCTTGTAACATGAATAAACACCTCTTCCGTGTCAAAAGCTGCTCTTTCGGGTTGTTCGTTACGCCTTTGTTCAATTTGACGTAAGCATTGCTCGTTATTAAGATTAAGGAAAAGTAGTTGATGGCTTGCATTGACTCCCGACGCTATATCCAAAAACCACTTTCGCAGCTTTTGAGTGTTAGCTGGGAAATCCATCACTACATCTGTACCGACACTTAATATATTTTGGACATGCTTTTTCACCAACGGCTTGAGCTGTGCAGAAAATTTTAGATAGTCATCAAATGATGTGATCTGATTGGGATAAAGAAATGAAAGCCATTCATCCTCAGACAACAGTACAGCATGTTTATCTTTCGCCAGTTGTTTTGATTTAGTTGATTTTCCAGCTCCCATTTTTCCACAGAAAAAATATAGCGTCCCCAATTGTCTCATATTTTTAAACCCCCGCGCTTTTTTGGTTTAACTTTTTACTTCGTTAGTTCCTGTAGACATTTCGCTCTTATTAATATTTAGACGTTAAGATTTATATCTTTTTTTACTTATTCTACCAATCTTAGGCATATTCCTTCTTTTAACTAATTATCACCCGTCAGTTTGACAAGAAATTAGTAGTGAACAAAAATACCCAAATGCATACAAAAAAAGCCAACTTTGTATGTTGACTTTTGTTTCCCGCTTATTAAATTAAAGCCACACGTTAGTAAGCAATCTCCATCTATTTTTCTATTTCACGTATGCTTGAATTAAAGTGTAACAATAATCGGACCATTTTTAGTAAGGATTATCGTATGTTCCAATTGAGCTACATAGCTTCTTTCTGTAGCATAGGTCCAGCCGTCTTCTTTTTGGAATACTTCTTCTTCAAAGGTTGAGATAAATGGTTCGAATGCGATAACCATCCCTTCCTTTAACAATTCATCATCCCATGGATCATTATAGTTATAAATATGTTCAGGTGCTTCGTGTAATGTACGTCCAATACCATGTCCTGTAAGATTTTTGATAACAGTTAATTCATGCTGTTTTGCTTTTTGGAATACCGCTTTTCCGATTCCACTTTTTCTGGAACCAGGTTTTGCTTTTTTAAGACCTGCTTCAAATGCTTCTTTAGCAACGTCGCATATTTTTGTTAACACTTCTTCCCCTTCTCCTACTACAAACGAGATTCCTGTATCAGCGAAGTAACCGTTCTTTGAACCTGAAACATCTATATTTACTAGATCCCCTTCATGTATAACACGATGCCCAGGAATACCATGTGCTACTTCTTCATTAACACTAATACAAGTATAGCCAGGAAAATTATATTCACTTTTCGGACCTGAAACTGCTCCTTCTTTCTTAAAAAGCTCTCCGGCTATATCATCAAGTTCTTTAGTCGTTATTCCAGGAATCGTTCTTTTCACCAATTCATCTCTAATAGAGGCTATAATTTTGCCAATTTCCTTCAAACCATTAAAATCTTCTTCTGTTTTTGCAATCATCGTTTATCCTCACTTTTTATGATTAGTATTTCATTTAAATTCTAGCATAAACGTGTGCTTGCTGAACATGACAGGATGTTCAGAATCCTAAGAACCATAGAAAACTTACTATTAATATTCAACAAATTGAAGTGATTCAATCGCTAGGACACTTATCTAAACTAGTTTTTGTTTATTTATTCAACCTTAAAATCCTTCGTAAACTAACGGACCAGGGTTCTACCTATTCTCCAAAAGCTTAATTTCACTATCCAGTCTTTTTACATACTCATCTATTACTTCATCACGATTCCTACCATCATTTTTCAATTCTATTGGAGAACCTATCATGATCGTTGATTTCTTACCTCGTAGTAAATCCTTAAAGGTAATTGGCCCATTATATGCCGCAGGAACTAAAAGAGCATTAGCCTTTAAAGCAATTGTTACTGCCCCTCTTTTTAATGGTATCTCTTCAGTGGTTCTTGTGCCACCTGGAAAAATCCCTACACATTTCTCTTCCTTTAACAGCTTCAATGGAATCTTCAAAGTACTAGGACCTGGATTTTCCCTATTTACAGGAAAAGCATGAATTGAACGTAAAAATTTCCCTGTAATTTTTGAGTCAAACAGTTCTTTCTTAGCCATAAAATGAACTGGAATTGGGTAAAGAGCTAGAGCAAGCATGATCACATCCACCCACCCTTTATGTGAACATGTAACAACAAACCTAGTGTGAGTAGGTAAATTTTCTTTTCCTTTTACTTTTAACAAATTTAACATTCTTGTTAATGCATATAGCAAAGTACTAATGAACTTATACATTTTTCCTCCTAAAATCACATTGACCTATAGAGTCCATCTAATCAATAAACCTGCGTGTGCTAGTCCCCCACCAAAACCATACAGTAATACCAAATCTCCCTTTTTTAATTTATTCTCTAAGACTCCTTTGTCAAGAGATAAGGGAATTGTTGCGGACGAAGTATTTCCGTAATCAACTAAACTATATAACGTTTTTTCTAGTGGTAACCCACTTCTTTCACAGATGGACTCAATCATTCTTAAATTAGCACTATGAGGAACAAACCAATCTACCTCTTTTATAGGGATGGCAGCGTTTTTCAAAACACTTTCTACTCCTTTTGGTACAGTTGTTACAGCCCATTTATAAACTTCACGACCATTTTGTACAATTTTATTCGTATTGGTTATTTCTTGTTCAAACATATGATCTGATAAGTTTGAACAGTATAAATGCTTACCTCCTTCTCCCTCCGACCCCAAATGTGCTGAAATGAAACTTGGTTGATCTGCATCGTATTCTACAAGAACTGCTCCAGCTCCATCACCAAATAAAATACAGGTCGTTCGATCTTCATAATCTGTTATTTTTGACAGAGTTTCTGCACCTACCACTAGTATTTTTTTATGCAAACCAGATGTAATTAATCCATTTGCAACATGCAATCCATATGTAAATCCTGCACAAGCAGCATTTAAGTCTAATGCTCCACAATTCCTTAAACCCAATTTAGCCTGGATCATTGAAGCAACACTGGGTGTTTTAAAATCTGGAGTTAAAGTACAAGAAATAATCAGGTCAACATCCTCAATAGAAGTTGGATAGCGTTCAGCTAAATTTTGGATTGCTTTAAAACTTATATCACTTGTAAATTCATTCTCTGCTGCAATTCTTCTCTCTTTAATACCAGCGCTGGACAATCCATTCATCAGATGTTTCAACTAGTTTTTCCAGTTCGTCATTTGTTAGTTTCTTCTCTGGTACATAAGAGCCTATTGCTGTTATACGTGCTTTTGATTTAAGCATATCAGTTACCACCTTTTTTATCATCTACAACTAGTATCAGGTACTAATTTTGAATTAAAAATAAAACAATCAAACCGAAACGGGAATGATTGTTTTTTATATAAGAAATTATAGCTAAGTTTCCCTAATTATTCCATATTTTATTTTTATTATTTAAAATAAGGACGTTTTATTCAAACGAACTTTGTTTGCGAAAAATCACTCTGAACATTTTCACCTTTTCTATATGAAAACATCAAAGCTATTATCTTTCAACCAAACAAACTATTGGTGGATATACGATGTTGCAGATTATCAAAATTTATTAGCTTTCTAACTGTAAATTTATGTTAAAATGAGACTTGGAAAAATTAATCATATGAAACTTGTTAATTGTTTGTTCATAGAGGGGTAATGAAAATTGAAAAAATTGTGTACGTTACTTTTAGTTTTTGTATTTTTAGTAGGGTGTTCGGGAAATAAAGCAAAATTTGAATTCGGAGGAGTTTCCATGCTACCAACTATTAAAGACCAACAAACAGTAATTGTTGATTTGAATTATTACCAAGACAATTCAATTAAAAGAGGAGATTTAGTCTTATTCAATATAACAGAAGAAGATAAGCACATAAAAAGAGTGATTGGTTTACCAAATGAAAATGTTCTTATAAAAAAAGGAAAGATATATGTTAATGAAAAAGAAGTAGATCATGAATTTGTGTTTTCAGATATTGATACAATGGATGATCGTATTCCAGAAAAAAGAATTAAATTAAAAAATCATGAATATTTTTTGATTGGAGATAATGCACCACATAGTGTTGATAGTAGAGTGATTGGCCCAGTTGATAGAGCGGATATAATAGGAAAAGTTGAAGATAAGTAAGTATTAATAACAGTGGAGAGAATAATCTCCAACTCTTAATTGATATTCTACTTTTACTGTTCTTTTTGAACCAATTCACACCTTTTCTACTTCTTCACGATGTTGCTCGAATTCTTCTTTGCTTATAAAGCCCTTTTAAAATTTCCAGTAAAAAAAGATCTTAAAAAATCATGATCTGCACCCTTTAAACTCCAAAACAATAGGAGCTGTCGTATCGACGGCTCCTTGTTCTACTCTTGCGCTATATTTTGCTGAAGATTCCTAACATTAACTCCCTAATTCAATAACAATATCCTCTAATACAAATTCTTCTTTGCCCTTACCAGGTTTCTTTGGAATTGGAATTTCTATATGTTCTCCATTCTCGGTTATTTCGACAGAGCCAAAATTTTCAGAAGTATATTCCCTTAAGGTGATGTGTGGAGTTATGATCAGTTTCGATGCTTTTTCGTTTAATTTTTCAAATGTTTTACTCCAATTAATATTATATCCATCAATATCGCCTGATCCTCCATTACCTTCACCTGAATAACGATTTCCTAAATTATCTTTCACTTCTAACTCTACGTCTACGCCATGCCATGTGTTTCTGATTCCCTCAGAAACTATTTGCTCATAATAAACAATAAAGGACATCGGTGTGATAGATATTTCATTAACATTTACTTGTACTCCATTCCCCTCTACGCTATAATCACTTAATTGTTGCGTATTGCTTTCGGTTGCATCTAAAGCAAGTGCAAAACTCCAATTCCCTTTAACTTCTTCCTCCTTTTCTTGATTAGTTATACTTTCTATATTCAAGTTTACTTTCACTATATCTTCATTCTTAAGATTCATGCTGCTAGCCGTTATAAGACCAACATAGTGATTTTCGTCTAACTTTGATATGGTAGAGCTACCTGCATGTCCTGTTGAACCCTTTATGTCTAGGTGTCCTAAAATATAAGGATCATTTCCTAAATCTCGATCACTTTCGATTGAATATGTTACAGACACAGTTTTCCCATCATAAATAGCGTCATTTATCGTAACGCTAATCCCTTTACTTTCTTCTGTCATATTTATCTCTGTAGAATATTCTTTATAATTATCATAGAGGCCAGTTCTTCCATTATCCAAAAATCTAAAAATGTCTCCTATGACAGGAAGATTACCAGCATAGGCAGGGAACGTTAATCCGAATGCTGAAGCCGATAAGCCGAAGATAATCGTTGCTGCAGTAATGTTCCGTTTCCACCCCTTCATTTTTCTCTTCTTATTTAATGATTTTTTTAGTGTCTTTTTTACTTTTGCCTTTTCAAATTCACTTACTTCCATCTCCTCAAATTCACTTTCGTCTATGTCTATATCATTTAATAATTCATAGATATCCTTCACAATATACTACCTCCTAAATTAAGATTCGTAGCTTTGCTATTTAGTTTCTTTTTCCCTCTATAAATTCGATTATCTATCGCAGTATTGGTTACCCCTAGTTTTTTAGATATATCCCCGGTATTTAAACCTAGAAAGAATTTCATGATAAAAATATCTCGATCCACAGGCTCTAAGATATTTATTAGCTTGATAAGTTCCGTTTTGTCTTCGACCATAATGAGTTGATCTTCTACTGATTTTTCAGGATTTAAATCCATATAATCTGAGGTGAATTCCACTTTCTTACTAGACTTTCTGTAATAATCAATAGCTTTAAACTTAGCAATTGCACAAATCCATTTTTTGAAATCTGTAGAATCTCCATGGAATTTGTTCGAATTGTTCCATATTGAAAGAAATATGTCGTTTATACATTCTTCTATTGCTCCTTCATTTTCAAGTGGAGATAGAATTTTATATGTTATCCCTTTAATTAGTGATAAATATTTATCAACTATAAATTCTAATGCGTCTTCTTGTTGCCGTTGTAATCGCTGTATAAAATTTTTATCATTTGACTTCATGTACAATTCCCCTTATTTTTTTGTAAAAGCTTTTACACCTTATACAACGTATTGAAAAAGTTTTTCTCTCATATTTACAATAAATAATTTTGTCGTTCATCATAGTTTCCAAAAGAGACATCATCTACTGAGAATACTTTATAGCAAAAAGACATTTGTTGAGTAATAAAAATAAAAAGTCGATTCCACTCTTGGAAACCGACTTTTCATGCTTAAAATGCCTTAACGTATAAAATACAAACGTTGGGGTTACCATGTACTTTCCATAAACCATAACATTTTTAAAGAGCTGGTTATGAAAAATATTGTAATATTTCAATTAGGAAGGACACCCGTTATGCAATAAACAATTATATTAGGATTTTTGAAGTATAAAGTGCCATTAGCGCAAGAGGTGCTTGGGCAATAAACCCTAATAATAGATAGCTAAGAATTCTTATTTTAGTCATTACTCTTTCAGAAATAAGAAACTTAGCTGTAAAAAACGAGTAAGGAATTAAAATCAATGTTGATGTAATGATGCCTGGAACATAATCTTTGAAGAAAAAGAATTGCAATATATGACCGATACCATTGGCTAAAAGAATACCAGGTACTAAGAATGCAAGGAAAGTAGCTGGTTTCATGCCAATAAACCTGTTGCCATAGAATGCTTTATAACAGCCTATTGAAGCAAAAATCCATAGTAAAGTAAACGCAAATGAAAATTCCAAAGTTGTTACGCTAAAGGGTATTATATTTGAATTTTCTTTAAGAAACTTCTCAACGGTTAGGATTTCTTCGATATCATGAACCAAATACAATGGAGGGAAAAGTATTAAAAACCTTCTAAACTTTGATACATCATATTCTGTATTTGTTTTCATGCTTTTTCCCACTTGTCTTAATTTTATTCGATACCAGTGAAGACTCCCCCTTAATAAGACCAATAAAGCTTTTTATCTGTCGTATTCGTTAAGGAAAATCCAATTTTATGTAGAACTCTTTGGGAAGATAGATTATCATGATCACAAGTTGCTACTACTTTTTTAACATTTGGTTGAGATAATCCCCATTCGACCATTGCTTTTCCCATTTCCGTAGCATATCCTTTACCTTGGTAGTTTGGTACAATGCTATAACCTATATCAATAATTCCCTCTTCGTTTGGTCCACCTTTAAATCCCATGTCACCTATAATTGTGTTATCTTCCTTATTAATAATTATTCCTTCCCATTCATTCTCATCAGGAAATCTTCGAAACCTCTCAATCTTATAAGCGAAAAATTGTCTATAAACTTCCATAGGATAACCTTCTGCTATATTATATGGAACGATCTTTTCTAGTTCACTTTTACTTATTAATAAAGACTCCATCATCTGAACTGTAAAAGTAACTAACTTAAGTCTGTTCGTTTCTACAAATGGCAAACTATATTCCCCCATAGTAAAAAAATTTTGTATTATTATGTACTTAATCTAAAAATCAACACAACTCTAACATTTATATCCTTTATTTTTACACAACAAAAATCGTTTTTACTCGTTCTGAAATCCCTTTGTGTGTTGAAGATCTTTTCTCATCGAATACCTGTTAGTGGGGAAATATAATATTAAATATATTTAATTACGGTTAGCAGTAACCTTTATTCCGATAAAGAAAGAAATAATGCCTAATATGATTAAAACGAAACTAAATATGCCATATAGTCCACCTTCAAATCCCCTGATTTGAGTAATACTAATATAAAAGATAATAATGGCCATTACACTTAATAGGATTCCAGGCAGGATTCTTACAAACAATGGATAACCTCGTTTTCCGAACCACCACGAAAACATCAAAATAACAAGACTTGGTATTAATGCCGTTATAAAAGGTATGAAGAAAGACATAAATTGTCCCCTTTTAATTTTTTTACAGATTGAGTTGTACAACTAATCTGCCCATTCTTTTCATTTTATTTGTTAATAAAGTCTTTTTCATTTTACCATATATATCCTAATTCATTATTAAAATTTACTTTATGAAATAAAAAAGAGCATATTCTTATTTTATAAAGAATACGCTTCGCACGGTTGTGAACATCTAAATTCACAAAATGTCTTGTAACGTCTTATCAAGAGTTCCAAAGGTAAACGTGTAACCTTCACGTTCTAACCGCTCTGGAAGAACCCACCGACTTTTTAATACCAATTCTGTTTCAGTTTTAATTAGCATGGAGCCAATCTCCAGCACCCATTTGGGTGATGGTATACCGAATGGAATATTCATCGTTTTTCTTAGTTCTTGCATCAATTTACGATTACTAACAGGTTCCGGTGAAGAGCAATTAAAAACACCATTTAAATCTTCTTTATCTTTCAAAAAGAGAATGATTTGAAACAAGTCCTCGACATGTATCCAACTAAACATTTGATTTCCCGTTCCCTGAATACCTCCGAGTCCAAATTTCACTAAATTTCGATAAGGTATAATAACTCCGCCGTTCTTACCTAATACAATAGCAATGCGTAATGCGATTTGTCTCGTTTTTGGTAAGTCAAAGGAAAAGAAGGTTTTCTCCCAGTTTGTTGCAACATTAACAGAGAATCCAGAACCAAACTCTCCATTTTCTTCTGTCATTGGACGATCTTCTGCGTGTCGATAAATAGTTGCCGTACTGGAATTCATCCAAATCTTAGGTGGATTATTACATGCCTGTATAGACTCTCCTAGGATTGTTGTGGTCCTAATCCTTGAATTCATTATTTCATTCTTATTCTCTTCATTGTATCTACAATTCACAGATTTTCCAGCAAGATTAATAAGAAGTTCACTATTCTCCAATGCCTCTATGATTCCAGTTTGATCTTCCCAAGAAATATGTTGTTTTTGCCTTGATATGATAGATACCTCATATCCTAATTCCTTAAATTTTTCTTGAAAATATTCACCGATGAAGCCTGTTCCCCCTGCTAAAACTACTTTTTTCATAAAAAAACTCCAATCTACTTAAAAATCTCCTTTTTTAGTGACTTATCATTTAACTCTATCACATTTCCATAAAATTGGATATCGAGTTACCTAGTTAAGAATTTTTCAATCAGTTGTAGTTCTTAAGAGATTATCTCCAAATGTTCTAAAAATTAAAAAAGCAGCCTACAATAGACCGCCTATTTCTTACACATTCACGTTGTAATTCAATGCTAACTCATCACCTGGTAATCCTCTTATCCCCCAATTATGTTTTGGTGTTTCGAAAATTGTAATTTCAAGATCTTTAGGGGATATATTCAATTCACTATTTAAGCGTTCAAATAATAGCCTAATTAATTGTTTCTTAGTTTCTATCGTTCTACCTTCGAACATACTAATTTCTATTACGGTATATGCATCGGTTCTTTCATTTGCATAATAAAAATTTTCTTGATCCATTGGAAAAAATCTATGAAACTTCTTATCTGAAGGAAGTTCAAGTGCTTCCATCATACACGAATGAATAACATTCGATAGTACTTCCTTAATTGGATTTAACCTATCCTTAACTCCATAAATCTTAATTTGGGCCATTCTCATCTCACCTTTCTCTTCTTATCTCAACTTAAATCCACTAACAAATAACAATATTCTTTAAAGTGGGCAGAAATTCCTTCATAATACATTCTCCACTATTTGTTTTATATCACTTTTAAAGGAACGTGCTTTTATGGTGATATAACACAGTTTCTAACTAAAGAACTTAAAACTCAATCAATCTCGAAAGTTCTCTTGATTGATTTAATTGCATCGAAATGCATCCCTTCATGATATAAACAAAAACTAAGAAACTCTTCTACAGTTGTTAATTCCATACCTGTTGAAGTTACATAGGGTTTCCCAAATGATTTTTTTAATTGACTTTCTAACGTTTGCTCTACTCTTATCACTTGGTTTGTTAATAATTGAATTAATTCATGTATATCTGGTACAGCTGCATCCCAATGCTCTGGATTCGTTCCTAGACCAAAGTAATTTTTAAAATTTCTTGGAATCAACATTTTATCTTCAAAATTCCGAAATGCGAAGTTTTCTTGAACAACATATATGTGACCTAAATTCCATTTAATGTTATTGTTAAATCCTTTCGGTATACAATGTGAACTTTCATTATTAACACCATCAACATGAGATAAAGTCTGATTTCTAACAAAACGTAATTGTTTGAAAAGATAACTCTTCATAACTGATCCCTCCAAAATATTTCAATACCAAAAAGTCGGATATTCGCGGTCGCTTCGGAAATTATTAATAATTAATGCAAAAAACACAATGATTAAGGCCCCAATTAAAACTGGTGAAACTAAATAACTCCAAGTATAAGCACCAAGGATAACAACAAGTGGATCAGCTCCTGCTGGCGGATGGGTCGTTTTAGTCATCATCATTAGTGCTATCGATAAACCTACCGCTAATCCAATAACCCAGGCTTCATTCCCGAATAGATGAAAACAAATTAAGCCGACAAGAGTTGATACAAGATGTCCTCCAATAATATTCCGTGGCTGTGATAACGGAGCATTCCAAGCACCGAATGCAAGAACACAACTTGCACCAAATGGCGCCATTAACCAAGCAGTTGAAGTCATGTTAGTTAAGATAACTAAAGTAAATATTGTTAAAAATCCCCCTATAAGGCCAGTAAAAGCATCCTTACTATTTACTTTTAATGGACTTCTTCCTTTTCCTTTCATTTTAGATAATAGGTGAATAGAATAATGACCTTTAGGTACTGTGACTGATTTAGTTTCCATGTTTTCCCTCCCTTTTTTATTTCCTTTAATTTACACCAATCAAACTAACCTGTCAAATTTATATTTAAGGGTTAGTTTGACTCAGAATAAAAAAGAGATCTACCTTTAGAGGGAGATCTCATAAATTATTTTCATGTTTTTGTTGAAATCGTTTAACTTTTTTTCTATTACCGCAAATTTTCATTGAACACCATTTACGTCTTCCGGATTGATCTATAAATAAAAGCACACATTCTTCGTTAGCACATCTTTTCATCTTATTTAACTCATTTTGCTCAATTAAGGTCAAAACGTCGAAAGAAATGAAAGATATAATAATGTCGTCTATTTCTCCCATTGGACAAGGAATTAGAGATTCGTTCACAAGTTTATAGGTAAAAGGTGCTTTTTCAATTTTTTTCTCTAAATAAGATACGAAGTCTCCCGATATTATCCCCTTATCAGCTATCACTTCAAAGTTTTCTCTTAAAATGTCTCGCATATTTCTAATTGCGGATAACACTTTTTTCTTTTCATCATTTATCTTTATAAAAAGCTCATCTTGCAAAAAAGAATGAGTTGTATTGACTTTTAAAGTGTGAATCCATTCAATTAAGTCTTGTTCAGATAGTAATAAATCTAGACGGTTTCCATGTCTTATAACTTCTGTGTTTACTAGATCAAGCGACAGATTACCTGATATTAAAGGGTATTTATTTTGGTTCGTCATTAATTCATTCTCCTAATTTTAGTTCATCTATTTTACTAACTTAGTATCATTATACTAAAAGTATAGGTGCTAACATTGAATGTAAAAAATAACTCAAGTTTATGTTTTTTAAATTGATTATTAAAGTAAAGCATACGTTAAGAGATTGTTTCCTTTTCTTCTTTTGTCAGCCAATTTTCAAAAAACTCCTCATTTATTTCTTTAATAACATTTACAGTTCCACCCAATAAATCACTATTTGATTCTATTTCTGTCTGATAAAGTTTGTACATATTTTCATTTTCTAAAGAGTCAACGAGATAATATATTGATTCACCCGTACTATCCCATTTAACACCGTAAACGTCCTTAAATATAAACGATCCTCCAGGTGCTTGCTTACTCTCGTCCAATTCAAAATGATATAAATTTATCCTTGCTGAATCGTTGTATCCACCAATAAATGCAATTAAATTTTTGTTAGGTGCCCACGCCATACCAAAAGGTGATTGGTAGCCATCATAATCATATTGATAACCAATATCTTCGGATAAATTAACTTTTTCACCTGTTTCTAAATTTACAGCAAAAATTTTAATCCCATCATCCATTACAACATCATATGCTAAAAAACGTTTATCATAAGAAAGATGAAAACTATGAATGCTACTATAATTATCTGGGAGTGTTACCTCGAAAACATTATTTTTCGCATCTATTATTAACTCACCATCTACTATTGATAGCTTGTTATCACCTATTTCATGGATATCCTTTGATTCTTCAACTAAAAGGATATCAGGATTAGAATAGTACATTATTTCACTATGAGAACAACCTATTATTATCAAAATAAATATATTAAATAATGTACAAAACTTTATATTATTCCTCACTTCGCCTCCTCCAATCTCATGCTTAAATTTTTCTTTAACACTTCACTTCCTAATTTTAGCATTTTATCATTCTTGATGTCGCACAATCTGTGTTCACTTTTGTATTATGGTAAGATATAACAAATAAAATATATTTTAACCTATTAATCATTAGAAAATTTCAAAAGTTCTTAATGGATACCTTTTTACTGGTGTGGAAATAGTTAAAGGAAGTTTTGCTAGAAAGGGATGTATATAATATGAAAAAACTTAAAAAAATTCTTTTTTTCAACACTACTCTGCTATTGGCAGGTCTCCTACTCATTGGTTGTTCTGATGAGAAGAACACAGTGTCAAATACAGATACTACAGATAAGAAATCTACTATAGAAACAAACTCCTCAACAGAGTCGGAAAACTCTCATACAGAAGAAAACTATAATGATACATTATCTGAAACTATTAAAAATGAGAAATTTAGAGCCGATTCTGTAAATGAAGAAGATGAGTTATACAAAGATTCTTCATACAAAGAAAGTGAAAGTACTGTATCTGATGTAAAAGAAAGTCAGGAAGATACAAATCTTAACGAAAATGGAGATCAAGAAAAAGAAAAAGAAAACAACTCTAGTACACAAAGTAAAAATCAGCAAATTCATGATTCTGCAACAGCTGAAGAGAAACAAAAGGCTGTTTCTTTAGTTAAAAGTTATTTACGTGATAGAGGTGAATTAGAGGAAGATGAAAATCACTTTGTAGAATATGATGGAATGATTAACGAATACATAATTGTAAGGTATTCTACCCTTTTATCAGGTCATTCTTCAACCAACGGACGATATGCAGTAGATTTAATGAAGGATGAAGTCAAAGACATAACCTCTATTGATGATCTTGATAAATTATTTAATTAATTAAATATCTCCCGAAAAAATATTTATCATAGGTAAAGGGGCTGTTTAAAAATGCAGCTCCTTTACCTATTCTTTAAGGATTTAAATTGCTTATTTATCTTCTACAACGGCTCCTAGAACAATGGCCTTTGCGTAAGGTTGGTTTTGTAATTTTTTTAGCTCTTCTGTAGATCCAGTTACAACCACACCAATGACTTTAACATCCTTTGGTGAAGGCTCCTTTTTTCCTTGACGTAGGAAGTCATATATTCTTTTATATTCGTTTTTATACTTTTTACTCATTTCCAATCCACTTTTTAAGGCAAGTATAAAATCTTTCTCTGTTCCATTACCAAACTCAATATCTCCCTTTTGTGCATCAAAACCATATACGTAATGAGCAGCTTCAGGCATATCTATTTCATTAAGATACTTTAGATTGTCGTTAGTATCCACCCAATACCAAACAGGTGAAACCTGTTCTGGCAGCATCTTTTTAATTTCTGCAATAGTGTAGTTTTTATCGAAGGAAATAGCCATCTCAGCATATTTATTTGGATGCTTTTCCAAAAGAGGTATATCATTTAAGTAATATTCATAAGTAACTTTTGGGTGGTAAAACTGCATTTCTCTTTGCATTGTGTCAGTATGATAGATATGTCTATTACTTGGCTCTTCTTCACCTTCACTAAATTCGAATTGGTTACGACTACTAATTCGACTATAACTATTTAAAAAACTATATTCATACACCTCTTCTCCCTATAACATTGGGATACCCTCAATTATTTTAATAGCCTTATATTCTACTTCTCCACCAAATAACCCACTTCTATTAACATCTCCTGACAATTGATGATTAGGACGTGTTATTTGATCAATCATTGCTATATCTCGTCCCATGTTATCAGCACCTCGATATGTTAATTGTAAAATCCCAATAAGAATAATAGGAACTAGAATAATTGTTACTACGATGGAAATGATGACCTGCTTAATAATCGTCCTCTTCTTTGCCTTTTTTATTTAGCGCCACTCTATATAACCATGAGTTTAGCTTAGTTGCTTCAATTTCTCCTATGTACGATAAGGCTTTAATCATTGTGTCTTGGATTACATCATGTGAATCAGCTTCATTAACCCCAAGTTTAAGTAAATATCGATAAAGCATCTTCATTTTTTCTTTTAGCAAATCCTCAAACTCATATTTCATCTCTTCCTCCTTTCCATTTTATAAACGTATAAAAGGATAAAAATGTATACAAAAATTCTAAAATTTTATTTAGCTTACGAACTAATTATTTTTACGTTCTCTTTACAGCACATTTATCTTATGTTAAAAATATTTTTCTGAAGAAACCAACCTTCTCCAACCTACCTAACTTTAACAATGAAAAAACGCAAATGTTATTACACATTTGCGTTTTGTTTGTTTAATAATCATTTTTTTTAGTCTTGAATTGTGTATGCAGCATAATTAGAAGTAAGATTTTTAGTACTTTTTGTTTTAAGTAGTCGTACTACTAAGTAATCATCTCTTACCTTTTAATTCTAAAAGTATAGGTGCTATATTAAATAGGATCGAAAAAATTGTCAAAAAGCATAATGCCTATTCCATACCAGGTACAACATCTCCTAAAGCTGACCAATCTTCCACTCTTACCCACCGAGATACAAGACTATATAGCGCCTGATTGCTGAATATAGAAATCGACCTTTAAGTGAAAAACTCCTTTGTTACTTTGGACTGTTCCCACTCTTCTCTTAATAGTCCCATTCTGATAGAGTCATAATATTCTCCATCATAGTAACGACATTTTCTAAGTCTAGCTTCCAATGTCATTCCTAGCTTTTCTCCTACTTTCACCATTCTATAATTGCCCGACCATGTGGTGAATCCTACTCTTACTAAGGGTAAAGAGTAAAATAAATGATTAATCCATAACTTAAAGGCTCTAGTTCCATATCCTCCACTCCAATATTTTGGATCATATATGCCTATACCCATTTCAAGCCAATTTGAAGGTTTATGTTCCCAATAATAACTAACTGTCCCGATAATGTTATCGTTAACTTCTATAATCCAGTAATCATCTTGATTAACAAGGTTATCTTGATTAGTTAAATACTTCTCATAGGTAATTTCCTTATGTTCAAAATAAGGAGCATCCCACTTCTTCCATTCAGGTGACTCTTCTTTATAGGTTAACTCCCAAAGAGCATATAAATCATTAGTCGTTACAGGTCTTATCATTAAATCTAAATCACGATACATATAAACATGAACCTCTCTTTCACTAATCACTAAATCACATTCTCTCATTTCCAGGAAAGCACTCTTTATAGATATCCCTTCTTCTACTATCCTGCTTCATTCGTTTAAGTGTAACATCTCTCAAATAGGTTTTAATCAGAATTTTTACTCTTACTTATTCAAGAATGGCGCTTCTATTGTGGAAAATAGTTATTTTTCTCATCATTCTTTAAGATTTTTATAAAAGTCTTGCAGAATAGGTTCTATATTTGGCTCTGTAAAGTAATATGTATCATTAATTTGATTAGATGAAAATGAATAAGTTTCATTTCCTTGATAGAGAGAGACATTATATAAATAACCCGTCTTATCCTCTTGCTTCACATATGGAATGAATTTTTCCATATATCTCTTAATAATTTCATTAGTTCATTTGAGGTTATATTTAACTTAATGTGAAAGTCCGTTTTTGTACCACGCAATTTTCGCCAATACCACAACTGAAACACCTTCTATTTATTAAGCACAGGCAATCCACTAGTCAAAGAACGCTTTAATATTATTTAATAAACTCCTTTTCAGGAAGTCCTAATATGTCCGTGTTTTTAGGTATGTAGCCAAAAAGACGTAGCATCGCTACAATTTGTCCTTTATGATGAAATTCATGCGTAATAGAATGGGTCAGTAATTGATGTGGTGTTTTTCTAACAGTTCCACTTCCATCTTTCCAAGAAAGTTCTTTTTCGATAAGATCATCAAATGTTACAGTAAATCGTTCAAATACAGCATCTACATATTTGTCTGCTTGTTGAAAATAATATTGAATATCACTTATCCTCATCTTTTCTATTGCTTCTTTTGTTAATAGTGGTGATGTTGTTTCTGAAAGTACGAAAGAACCAAGCCAAGCGTGATAACACCCTGCCACATGGACTAATGTATCCCTTATACTCTGAAAACCAAATCCACTTTCTCTTGTAAAATCATTTTCCTTTATTTCTTTACACTGTTCTAATAAAATCTGTCTCGTTTGTTTTACCCACTCATATTCATATTTTTCCATAAGTTTCTCCCCCTTATAAAAATAGCAAGTAACAGAATATTCTTCCAATTATACATTAATGAATACCATCATCAATACTCTGTGGTTAACATTTTTCTTAACTATTCTCCTTCTATAGTTCAAGAAGGAACAAACGATTTTTGTAATATTCCACTGGATTTGTTATTCCATTTTCAATGAAAAAATCCGCTTCGTTTTTAATTAACTAAAAACCAAGTTACACCACATTTTCCATATTGGGAAATGAACCTACTTATGCGATTATCAAAAATCGCAAAAAAGACACGAACTCATTAAGTTCATGCCTGTCCAATTTATATTTCTATTTCTCTAGCTTAAAGAACTTTATTTTATTTCTCATTTCATTTGTCATCTCACCTAAGTTAACTGCTGAGGCACTGACTTCTTCTATTGAAGCAGACATTTCCTCTGCTGATGCCGAAATTCCCTCTGCTGATGAGCAACATCTTCTGCTATTGCCCCGGTTTGATCTAATTCTTCAAGTATGATGTCTTTTTCTTTTTGAATCTTGACTGATGATTCTTTCGTTTCTTTTATTTTAGGAGAAATACTCTCGACTGCTTTTATGATTTCCTCAAAAGATTGTATCGTCGCATTTAACTGCTCTCTTTGTAATAAAAGTTCATTATTTACATCTTCTGTCGATAAAACCATTTTACCTGTGTCTTGAGAAACTCCTCTAATGATCGAATCAATTTTTAACTAATATTCCTATTTCTGTACATCCCAAAAATGATTCCTTCATATCTCGTTGTTTATTTAATCTACTGTTAGTTTAAATGTTACTCTTAAAATTCGCCATTTCAGTCTAATAGATCCTCTCCAATCTAGCCTTTAAACTGAAATAAGCACCTTCCTTGTTCCAGAAAGGCGCTTCTATTATGGAATAACTACAGGCTTATATTGTGGCATATATTTACCATATACCGCAGAACAGGTGCAATATTTGATCAAAAAGGAAAAATGCTCTAATTAACACCCTATTATGTGCTTGTTAATATTTCCTTGCGTAATAAACCATATTTAAAAATACGACTGATATATAAAGTGATACAATCAAAGTTAACAGATGATATGCAGAAATATTTAATACACCTAAATATGGATTTATAATTAAGAATAAGAAGAATATTATTCCTAACATCCAAAAATAACTTACGTAAACTCCACGTTCTCTTATTTTTTGAGCACGTTCATCTTTTGCAGCAAAATGATCTGATAAGTATGCTAAACAAAAGCTCATAATTGTAATTGAAATGAACATTAGACCTTCTGGAAATTTCCCACTTGAAATGTAAGCCCAGTTAACAAATAGAGCATTCAAAAGCATAATGACACCTAAAATTAGAAATGCTGCTTTACTATTCTTCATCATTTCTCCCCCTCATAAATAAATATTTCTTCAATTTTACAATTAAAAATATGAGCTAATTTAAATGCTAAAATTATTGATGGATTAAAACGTTCTCTTTCTATGGAAATAATTGTTTGTCTAGAAACGTCTAATTTTTCAGCTAGCTGATCTTGTGTTAAATTATTTTTAGCACGTAAATCTTTTATCCTATTCTTCATTTATCCACCCACTATGTAAAGTTAACTTTACGTAAAGCATACTTTACATAATTTTCAAAGTCAAGTTTGCTTTACACCTAGATTTGGTATTAAGTAAACCTGTTTCTTTGTTTAAAGTACTATTCTTTACAGTCTACAAATAATTTCATTATAAATATTCATTTCTCTGAGAAGGAGTTGTAGCACGATCTGTCCTGATTGCTGAAAATTCAATGCACTAATCCCTGAACATCTAATCCTACTTTGAGCCGCATCTGTTAATAAAAAAACAATCGTGTTTCCAACTTCTTTTTTCTATGTGATCTGTTCTTAAGGGCAATTAAATCTATTATTACTTTTAAACAATCTTTGAGATGTGTTGTCAGTTCATTTTCAGTATTTGTCAATAGGTTCACCTCTTACTTCAACCTCTAGAATTGCAAAATTTATATTGTTTTAATTGTGTCCTACCATTGTCCCATTGGTCCTAATGAATGACTCTTAACGATAATAATCTTAAAATGGGCCAGTGAACCTGTCCCTCTCTACGGAACGTTTGTTGTCACTGATCATATAAACCTCTAAGATGAACATAGAGCAGGAGGAGAAAATATGGATAATAGTAAAGTTGGTAACTTAATTTTTAGTTTAAGGAAGGAGAAAGGATTAACACAGAAACAGTTAGCTGATTTGATGAATATTTCTGATCGAACGATTTCAAAATGGGAGCGTGGATATGGTTGTCCAGATGTTACTCTTTTACCAAGTTTGTCTTCAATCTTAGGGGTAAATATTGAAAATATTTTAGAAGGTGAATTATCGTCGAATGATTTTGTAGGAGGAAATATGAAAAGATCGAATTATTTTGTTTGTCCCTCATGTCATAATATTGTTTTAGCAACTGGGGATATAGACATTTCTTGCTGCGGGAGAAAGGTAGAACAATTAGAAGCAAAAAAAGCAACAGACGAAGAAAAATTATCAATAACTGAAATTGATTCTGAGTTATTTGTATCAAGTGACCACCGGATGACAAAAGATCATTATATATCATTTATTGCCCTAGCCACCGGGGATTCAGTACAGATTATGAAGCAATATCCTGAATGGAGTTTACAAACACGTCTTCCAAAACATAAACATGGGAAACTGCTATGGTTTGATACACAATTTGGGTTATATTATCAACATATCTAAGTTCGTATTTTGATGTTTCTTTCTTATATTTTTCATCACTTTTGACTGATGTTTCATAAAGAAGTTCACACGGCCAACGACTTCTCTTCTTATACTTGTTATGTTTGCAGGCGGAGGATCTAGTTTTTGAAATGACAGTCGTTGGTCAAGCACTTGGAGTATCTCTGTTCAAGAAAGGTACTACATATTTCCAGTTCATTTTAATACTTCACACCAGAATGTGTAATTCATTAAAGAAACATCCGTTTTGAATTTATGTATACTTTTTAATGTAAGTAATGTTTTTACTACTTCTCTTAAAATTTCCTCGGATGTTTGATTCTTGCCATCTTGTATTTGTTTTCTTGCAAATAAAATCAGATGTTTTGTTTCGATTCTATGTATTTTTCTAATATTCGTGTAAATTGTTAAATAGATAAGATAATTCTCGAGTCTCTTTAAAGCTTGTTTTTTATTAGGATAATCCATTGAGTCAAGTAGAAGTATGTATTGATTATATAATGATTGATAACGTATTGAATCTTTTGTAATAATAAAAAGGTCGTTTTGTTGTGTATCCATTTGATCTTCCCTTCTTTATGTTTCAAATTGTGCATCTTAAACAAATATTTTAAATATTACTTTAATCTATCCTTCTGTTTTATGCAACACTTTTTTTGGAAGATATTGGCCATTGATTTTTATGATAAAAAAACAGACACGAACTCTTAAAGTTTGCGCCTGTTACACTAGATGTATATTATCCCAGTTCTTACAAATATAAAAAGGTATTATTAGAGTAATGGCAAAATGTTCAAAAGATAGGGATTAAATAAATAAAGGAGCTACTACGTGAATCATTATGTCCGCAATAAAATGGGCAATCATCGCAAACTCTAATCCTCGATAGATAAAGAGTGCTCCAAAAGTGATTCCACCAATTCCGTTTATCAGAAGCATTCCTAAAAATAGACCAAATGTCATCTCATATGTAGATGACGCAACACCATAATGTAAAAGCCCAAAGATTAAAGATGCTATTATAATAGCTGTCCATTTTGCAGAACTGGTTAGGTCCTTTCTCTTACGAAACCTGGAAAATAACCACAATACAAAAGTAACTAAAAAGAGTCGAAATATGGTTTCTTCTGTAATACCTGCTCCTAGGGAACCTAATATCCCTAACCACCATACTGGTTCATTAATTGAAGAATTATCAATACCAAGGTAATTTGATATATAATAGCTTACAATCATAATCAGAATTGAAGTAACTACTCCATATATTATGGCGAATCCTGTATTCTTTACATCTTGATTTGATATCTTTTCCTTACGAATAAACGAAGTGATAATTGGTAATTTCACTCCGATTTTCTTACCCATCAATAATGCAAGAAATATTAAAACAGCACCTTCTACCAACATCTGACCTGAAAAAATTAGAATAAAAAGCCCTTGAGAAACTCCCATTTCTTCATGAAATCCCTCTCTAGCTATAGCATAAGGAGCCATTGCTAGAGCTCCTACAACATTCAAAAACAATAAGACAAAATAAATTTTCCAATTAATCATTGATTGCTTTTCTTTTGTTATCACTTTACGAATCTCTTGTTTATTGTCGTTACTACCATCATAATTGTTCATCTTTTCTTCAAGAGCAGCCACTAGTCTATCAGAATCCTTAATATAAACCAATACTTTGTTCACCTGTTTTTTAAGTCCAAAATATCCAGTATAGGAAATCGGTTTATTGAAGATAATCTCGTGCCTTAATTCATCGGTTATTCCAAATATTCTAGTTAGTACTCTAGGAAAAGAAGTGGCGTGAAATACTCCTTTTTCGTGAATGATTCCACCTTTATCGCTATATGTAATTTGTGCCTTTTGAATTGAATCAATGTCAGATATATGAAATGATAGCTCTCTTCTCGCACCTATCTTTATCTCGATATTATTATTGATTATTCGTATAGGCGTATTTCGTACCCAATTGTAATCGCCAAGCATGTAAATAATGCTATAAATATGAAGAGCTGACATTATATTAGCCGAGGATGGATCTACTTTTTTTAAGTATATGTGAAAAACAACCATTTCTATTACTTGTTCATGCAAAAGTGCAATGAACAGCCAAAAATAATGAGAATTCTTGTGTAGCGAATATTCATTATTATTCTCCTTTATTCTCCAACGAAAAAAAGCATAGAATAATATTTTCCACTCTTTTACAAAAATTGTGATGAACGGATTTTTTTCGATTCTACCTTGCTTATATCTTATAAACAAATAAACAATAAATATTTCTAATGCAGTGATTAGTAGTATTAGGGATATCATCATCTGTTTATCCACTATTCGTTATTTCTCCCTTCTATTTATGTTTTTTATGCTCAAGCCAAAACAATACATATTGAACAATCGCCATACCTGTTAAAAGAATTACAGGAAAATATGGTATGTGATTAAGGTATGCTGTAAGCGCTATCGCAATAGGGAGAAAAGATGCAAAGAAAATATAAACCTTACGAGTTGCCTTATAAGTGATCCACTGTAGCCCCTCGTCTTCTTCTTTAAACTCCATAGGAATTAAAGAAGGCTTTACCTTATTTTTAGGATTTTTCATATTATTGATGGGGATGGCTGAGATCAGTATTAAAATTGGAATACCTAGTACTAGAGGATCAACTTTTAACCAATTTGGTACATCGTCAGAATAGTGATTACCCAGCATAATAATCCCCAAGCCAAGTACAAGTAAAGCATTAAATATCGGGGACTGAAAAATTCGTTTTAACATGGATCATTCTCCTTCTAAATAGAATATTTCTTCAACAGGGACTTGAAATACTTTTGCCATTTTTAATGCAAGAGTAATAGATGGAGCATAGTCTCCTTTTTCAATTAACCCAATTGTTTGCCTTGATACTTCAATCTTTTCGGCTAATTCCTGTTGAGTTAATCGAAATCTTGCCCGCAATTCGCGCACAGAATTATTTAACATGATTTTACTCAATCTCCTTTTTTATTCTCATTATCATCGTAAAGTATCTATGACAAAATGTAAACTATAGTTGTCTTTTTGTCACAAATCATTAACATTCTCTTTTGTTAAAAAACTTAAGTTTCTCCTTTAAGTAAGTAAAAAAAGTCAATTCGGTCATTTTTCATCATGACCAAATTGACTCTTTTCTTATTATTTTCAATTTTGACGTCTTTTCTTCAATTTGATATATTAGCCACACTAGGCTTAATTTCGTTTGAAGAATTGTTTTCTTGCTTTCTCCAAAACAATGTCATAACTATTCCTATAAATAGAATCACAGTCGCAAAATAGTATGGATAGTTAATATCTATATCAAATAATATTCCCCCTAAAATTGGACCACTAATGTTCGCCAAACTTGTAAACGTGGAGTTCATTCCACCAACGAAACCTTGTTCGTCTCCTGCGATATTTGAAAGGTAGGAAGTAACTGCAGGTCTGAATATATCGAATCCTACAAAAACAATAAACGTTACAAGTAAAATAGAAAAATATGAAGAAACAACTGTCATTAAAAAGACTAGTATTGCCGATAATAGTAAACTATAACGAATCAGTTTAATTTCTCCCCAAACTCGTGTAAGCCGATCAAACAATAAGACTTGTGAAATAGCACCAAAAATGGCCCCACCGGTAATAACAATCGCTATATCAGATGGTGTAAATTGGAACTTATGGTCCACAAATAAACTAAAGAATGATTCAAATGCTGCTAGACCAAATGAGGCGATAAATATCAAAATAAAAGCGAAGAAATATTTTGGCTCAATCATACGACTAAAACCATTCTTCTTCCCTTGTGTTTGTTCATTTGTGTTTATTTCACGTTTTGGCTCAGAAATAAACATAATAGTTAGTATGGCAGCAATTGTACCAAGTGCACCTGCAAAGAAGAATGGTATACGGGTACCAAATTCCGCTAAAAATCCACCGATACCAGGGCCAATAATAAACCCTGTACTAATAGCAGCTGACATATAACCGAGTGCTTTTGGGCGAGTTTCCAAGTTAGTAATATCAGCAATAAAAGCTGTAACACCTGGCATAATGAATGCTGCACTTACTCCACCTAAAATTCGGGAAATAAATAACACTTCTATTTCTTTTCCAAGACCAAATAATATCTCTGACAATCCGAAAATAAATAAGCCAAGTACAATCATGATCTTTCTTCCAAATTTATCTACTGCTTTCCCTGCAAATGGCGAAACGATCAATTGTGCAATTGCAAAAGCAGCTGTTAAATAGCCAACTGTCTTTCCGTTTATCCCTAATTCATTCATCAGTGTAGGTAAAACGGGAATAACAAGACCAATTCCCATAAAGGCTATAAATAAATTTAATAATAATAACCCTAACGTAATTTTATAGTTCTTCATTTCATATTTTCTCCTTCACGATTGACTAAAACCAAACGTACTTACTTGATTTCATCACTGTTTTTATCCTAATCTATATAGTAACTATATAGTCAAGGGTGATGAAGAAAAAGTGAATAAAAAAAATACGAAATATTTAACTACAGGTGAATTCGCAAAGCTTTGCAAAGTTAATAAACAAACACTCTTTTACTACGATCAAATTGGCCTTCTCTCTCCCGTATTTAAAAATGAAAAAGGCTATCGTTTTTATTCAATGAACCAAATTGAATTATTCTTTGTTATTGATTTATTAAAAGAGCTCGGTATGTCACTTAATGATATTCAACAATACACGCAAAATAAATCTCCTGAGGGCTTTTTGACATTAATGTATCAAAAGAGAGAAGAAATTGTGAAAAAACGAAAAGAAATAGAAATGAAGGAAAAACTTATCGAAACAAAAATATCATTAATGGAAGAAGCCTCACAGCTTGACTTTCACCAAATTACACTCGAGCATTTTCCTGAAGCAACACTTTATTTAAGCAGAAAAATTAAAAATACTACGGATGAGGAATTTGTAGAGGTTATTTCAGATTTTATTGATGAATTAAACGAGTTACAGCTTGATACAGGATATCCTATAGGTGTTATAACAAATCGGGAGCAAGTTTTAAAGGGCGAATTCTCAAAGTATAGCTATTTATACATTGAACAACCACAACCTAAGGAAGGATATTCCTATTTCCAGGCTGTAAAGGGTCATTTTCTCGTAGGCTATCATATTGGAGATGAACTAACAATTCATAATACCTATAAAAGGCTTTTTTCAGAAATGGAGCGTTTAGAATTAGCATTGGGAGATTATGTATTTGAAGAGTATATTTATGATACAGTTGTAAAGAATCAAAAGGAACATTACGTTACAAAAATTATGATGCAAGTGGATAAGCGCTTCCCCGTTCCTGAACTGCACACTGACTGTTAAATGAAAAAAGGATAGTAGAGTTCCTCCAACTATCCTTTTATTATATTAGAATGAAAGGCTGTACAAAGTATATTCTCTTTAAACTGGTTAAATTCTCAGTAGTGGACAATCTAGCAAAGATAATCAACTTTTTAAGAAGGATGTAATATTCTTTGCAGAAATCTCTTTGTTCTTTCTTCCTTTGGAGCTTTGAGCACTTCATCTGGTGTTCCTTGCTCAACGATGTAGCCGCCATCCATGAATAAAACTTTATTCGATACTTCACTTGCAAACTGGATCTCATGAGTTACGATGATCATCGTCCAGTTTTCCTTTGCTAAGTCCTTCATAACACTTAACACTTCACCTATTAATTCTGGATCAAGTGCAGATGTTGGCTCATCGAACAGCATAAGTTCAGGCTTAAGTGCTAACGCTCTTGCAATTCCTACCCGTTGTTGTTGACCTCCGGATAATTGATGCGGATAAAAATTCAGCTTATCTTTTAACCCAACCTTTTCTAAAAGAATCTTTGCCTCTTCTATGACCTCAGGTTTTTTTCGTTTTTGAACAATTAATGGACCTTCCATTACATTTTCAAGTGCCGTTTTGTGTGGAAAAAGGTTGTATGATTGAAAGACCATTCCAGATTTTCGACTAAGCTTGACCAAATCTTTTTTATCTAATCTTTGTCCAAAATCGAGTGTTAGACCATCATCAAAAGTATATTTCCCTTTATCAGGTAGCTCGAGTCCATTAAAACATCGAAGTAATGTTGTTTTACCAGATCCAGAAGGTCCAATAATGGATACCACTTCTCCCTTTTGCACATCAACATCCACATTTTTTAATACATGGTTTTCATCAAAAGATTTTGCCAAACCTTTTATCGATAAATACATGGCTCTCCCTCCTTTCTATCTAGCAACATATCGATCCAAGCGTTTTTCGATCACCACTTGAACTAAAGATAATACAAAACAGATTACCCAATAGATAAGGGCAGCTTCTACATATAAAAGTAGAAAGTCATACGTTCTAGCAGCAATTTCTTGTGCTTTTCTAAATAATTCTGCCACTAATACTAGTGATGCTAAAGAAGTATCCTTTACTAAACTTATGAATGAATTTGATAATGGTGGAACTGAAACTCTTGCTGCCTGTGGAAGAATAATTCTCCTTAGTGCTGTCCATCTTGACATACCAATTGTGTGGGCAGCCTCCCATTGTCCTTTTGGGATTGAAAGAATAGACGCACGAATAATTTCGGAACCATATGCACCAACGTTTAAAATAAATGCAATAACAGCACTTATAAAAGGATCAAGATTTACTCCAATGTTTGGTAGTCCATAAAATATGATAAATAATTGCACGAGTAAGGGTGTGCCTCTAATAGCTGACACAAAGATAATCGACGGAAGTTGTATAACACGCGATTTTGATAAGCGCATCATGGCTAAAACCAAGGCTAGTATTAAACCACCGACAAAAGAAATTAATGTAAGTGGTATTGTGTACTTTATAGCACCAGAAAGCATAGGGAGAAGAGAGTTTATGAATAACTCCCATCCTCCCATTTCTGCTGTTATGGTATTATTTTGTAGAAACATCTTCACCAAACCATTCTTGTGAAATTTTCGTTAATGTTCCGTCTTCTTTCATTGCAGCAAGCTGTTCATTAACTGCCTCAACTAATTCTTCGTTTCCTTTATTAAATGTAAAAGCCATCTCGGACACATCATCTGATTCAGCAACAATTTTTACATCTTTATCATTTTGATTTTTCATATAATCAAGTACGGCCAACTTATCATTTACTGTTACATCGGCTCTTCCTTGCTTAATTAGTTGGATAGATTGGGCAAGACCTTCTACCCCAACAAGCTCTGCTCCATTTTCTTCAGCAATCGCTCCATAGTTACTTGTTAATGATTGAGCAGATTTTTTCCCTTTTAAATCTTCAAATGAAGTAATATCAGTAGTTTCAGTAGGTGTAACAATAACAGAAGATGAATATGTGTATGGTGTTGAAAAATCATAGTTTGCTAAACGATCTTCATTAATTCCCACTTGGTTCGCAATTAGATCAAAACGTTTTGAATTTAATCCGGCAAACATAGAATCCCACTGTGTTTCCATAAATTCAACTTCTGCTCCCATACGTTTTGCAACTTCTTTTATTACTTCAACATCATATCCAGTTAGTTCTCCTTCTTCATTATGGAAAGTAAATGGCGCATATGTACCTTCTGTTCCAACAGTTAGTTTTTCTATTTTCGCGTTATCTTGTTCTGTTGCATTTTCATTGCTTTCGTCTTGATTTGTTCCACAAGCGGCAACCACCAAAACGAATAGTAACATCATTAAACTTAGTGCTAGTTTCTTCAAAAGGAAACCCTCCTAATCATCTATTTTTCTGTTCAATTGCTGTTTAACTAATATTCTTTCCATTAATTCATCCTACCAACATTTAAAGAGAAATTATTTCTTGCCCTGAATAATTATTTACAATGCCACACCATTATGCTCAAATCAACTAATAAGAATCGTATTTCCTTAAGTTTAAATATTTTGATTTTTCAGGGGGACAGGTTCGTTGTCCCATTGGGACACGGAACCTGTCCCCCTGTCTTTCATTCGTTCACAGCCATGCGACCAAGTGGCCCGCTTTCATCGATTAGATCTTGGATGTCATATACCGAAATAGGAAACATTGGAAAGCCGTAAACATATGGAGTGATTTCATATAATTGAAAATAAATGACTAGAGCTTTATCAGCTATATAAAAGTCTTGGTTAGGTTGGATTGAAGTGAAACCGTTAAGCAGAGGAAGATCGCGTTGTTTGATTTGTAGGTTGATGATGTCTGAGAGCCTTTTAACATAATCTACTCCTGGTTTGAATAAGTCTTTAAGCTCGCACTTTTTCCCTTTCTTCAGATCAAAGGTTAATGATTTTAAATAGGTCATACCGTGGCTGCGTGGAAGTGATACGTATAATTAGAAAGTGATAAACTCAAAACTTGTCGTTGATTATTCTTTATTTCATAGTAACCTAGCATTTCTTCTACTGTTGTTGGCATATTCCCAACCTGCTTGTTAATAAGTTGTTGAACTTCAACAACAATATTGTGATTAATTTGCCTTTGTAGTTGTTGATTTGTCATATTGGACACTTTTGGATAATAAATGGTTTGTTTCGGCTCTGTACTGACTGTTAACGTTTTAATTCCAACAGGTACGTAAGTGGCATCTGGTTATCCATCCTCTTTTTTCCTTCATTGTATGCATAGCACCTAGAAGATGTTAGGGGACAGGTCCGGTGTCCCATTGGGACACGGAACCTGTCCCTTTTTTACTCAGTAATTGCTGTTTGGAAGGTTTTGATTTCCGAACCAAAATCTAATGTTAAATTCAACATTCCATTTCCTTGGTATCGGCGACTATAGTTTAAGGAGTGTGTTCTTTTTATTAGTTGGGCGTATATTTCAGCCTCAGTTAGAGGACGGTCAAACTCTTTTTCACATTGCTCAATAATAAGCGCTACAGCTCCTGATACATGTGGGGTTGCCATTGAAGTTCCAGATAAGACGGCAAATTCGTTATTAAGATAGGTTGATAGAATTTCTTCACCGGGGGCAACAAGATCAATCGCTCTATTCGTATTACTAAAATCTGAAATTTCCTTTTGTAAATTTACCGAACCAACTTGTACAACTTCAGGATAGGCTCCTGGGTAGGCAAACTCATCTGTTTCATACCTTCCATCCCCTTCATTTCCAGCAGCGCAGACGATTAGAATTTCTTGGTTAATTGCCTCCTGAACTGCTTTATAAAGATCCTGATCATCCTCTCTCCCACCTAATGACATGCTGATGACTCTTACACGCTCTCCATTAGGTCCACGCCATTTTGTCGCATAACGAATGCCTTCTGTCACCCATTTTGTTTCTCCATAACCTTGACCCGAGAGCACCTTCAATACTAGGAGCTTTGCTTTTGGTGCTACACCAACAACACCCCTATCATTTTCTTCAGCACAAATTGTTCCACACACATGGGTACCATGTCCATTATAATCTTTTATGTTTTTCGGGTCTCCCCCATCATCTGTTGTAAAATTATAACCATCAATAATTTGATTTTGAAGCTCGAAATGACTGGAATCACATCCTGTATCAAGAACAGCGATTACATTTCCATGACCAAAATAACCTTGCTCCCAAGCAGTAGGAGCACCGACTAATTCAATACCAGGTGGAATAATTTTTGTATCTTTTAATACAGTTTGTATGGTGAAAGGAATTAATCCAACTTTACTCATTGTGATTCCTCCTTTATATTAAGGTGACATCATTCCATACTTCCTTATATTCCTAAGGAAACATCTGTTTCTATTTATTTTTTCCGTACCTTTTGTTATGATTTGTATTATAATTTAGTTGTAAGCAGTGTTTTTGACGTCTTCCTTATAGGAGGCGTCTTTTCTTTTTCGATTTCTTTTTTAAGTCATTTAAATTTTTTAACCCTAGTGTGATGGAAGAGAAAAGTGTGGCAGCAGCAACTAACAATTTGAGAAGCAGCTCTAACCACTCCAACACGATTACCACCTCCTTTTTACAAAAATAGGCCTACACAGTTACAAGTTGACTGGTAAGGCTGGTTTTTCAAAACGGAAGAAATTCCCCCTTGGAAAATTAGGATAAATATGGAATGTATGTCAATTGTAATTGTATCATGACCAAGCTTATCGAGCATTAATATTATGAATTTTCATACAATTATACTGTATACTAGACAGGCCCTCCCTTACTTAGTACCTACAATTTTTATAAAGTGATGAGGAAATATAACGAGTTCCCTTTATTATTGATAAACTTTGAACTTACACTATTAAAATACAAAGGATGTAACATAGATTAACAATGTTCGAATTTATGATCTCGACCTTTAATTTACATTTAAGTGAAATGTAAACCCTTCATAACAACAAAAAACCACCAAAACGATGTTCATTTTGATGGTCAATTCGTATATGATTTTTAACGCGTCCAATTGGTACTAGAGCATTTTATCATTTTAATAAAATAAACTAACCAAATCCGCTTTCTCGATATTTCCAAAGTATTTTTTCACATCGATATTTTCAATTACTTTTTCAATTGCTTCTTTTTCATAACGGGCACCAATTAGAGCATTTTCTACTTCTTCAACATCACCTGCGCCGAAAAAGTCTCCATAGATTTTACAATTTTTCACGATGCCCTTTTGTACTTCAAGTCGTAAATCAATTTGACCGACTGGAAATCTGTGTGAGTGCTGGTAGTTAAATTTCGGTGATTTCCCATAATTCCAATCCCAGTTTTGATAACGTTCTTTTGATATTTCGTTTATCTTTTTCCAGTCATCTTCATTGAGATCATAGGTTGGAATCGAATTCGTTCCGTCAAATATATAGCGTAGCAAAAGCTCTCTAAATTGTTCAATTGTAATCTGTTTCTCTAGGTATTCACTAATATTAGCAACACGACTTCTAATTGATTTGATGCCTTTTGATTCAATTTTATCTTTTCTCACTTTTAATGCAGCAACAACGCTATCAATCTCTGAATCAAATAACAAAGTACCGTGAGAAAACATTCTTCCTTTTGTTGAAAATTGAGCGTTTCCAGAAATCTTGCGACCATCACTAGCAATGATATCGTTTCTTCCGCTCAATTCTGCTTTGACTCCAAGTTTTTCAAGTGCTTGTACAACAGGCTCAGTGAACTTTTTGAAGTTATGAAAACTGTCTCCATCATCCTTTGTTATAAAACTAAAATTCAGATTCCCTTCGTCATGATAAACGGCCCCACCACCTGATAGCCTTCTAACAACATGAATATTGTTATCCTCAACATAAGAAGTATTAATTTCTTCAATTGTATTTTGGTTTTTCCCGATAATAATCGATGGTTCATTTATGTAAAACAATAAGTACGTTTCATTTGGATCTAAATGTTTTACTGCGTACTCCTCAATGGCTAAATTAATCCGTGGATCTGTTATTCCTTTATTATCAATAAAAAGCATGATATTTCCTCCCTTGCTTCATTTCCTACTAGTATCGTATATTTTCATACTGTGACGCAACTTTTGAAACGATCACACAACCTCTTCAATAATAGATTCTCCCTCACTTTGATCTGCATCGGTCCATTTCCACTTCTCGTGTAACCTAATTCTTCCATCAGCCAATAGTTCTGGAGTTGACTTACACATACCGCCTCTGATTTCATTATTTACATTAACATGGTTATATCTAAATTCTAAACTTCCGTCTTCATTTACGATCCCAATAAGTGTCCCCTTTATAATTTCTCCACCTTTATAAGAGGCTGATACAATATTTCCTTCTTGTTTATAGTGAAAAAATGTATCTAAAGACACTTCACCATTTGAAGTATTATTAACGGAAACAAATTTTCTATTAATATAATTTATCAAAATTCCCCACTCCTTTTCTATTAAGATTATACTAGCACATCTAAACTGTCGTGTTTTTAACACTTGAAATATAAAAGAAAATCTAGTAAACTCATCAAAGTGGTTTAAGAGCTAAATTTAATATGACTGTATAACCTCAAGAATATGGCTTGAGGGTCTCTACCAGGAACCTTAAAATCCTGATTACAGAAAAATGAATTTTTTCGTTTTCTGTAATCAGGATTTTTTTATTTTTCTGAACTTTTATTAAATTAGGAAAGGACGTGAATAAACGATGAATTTCAGAGTGTTTATCCTTGCTTTATCAACGATTGCGGTAGGTTTAGTTGAATTAATTGTAGGTGGAATACTGCCAACGATCGCAAACGATTTTAACATTTCGTTAAGTAGTGCCGGACAGCTTATCACTGTTTTTGCCCTCATTTATGCTGTATCCGGTCCTGTTTTACTTGTGATAACGAGTAAAATGGAGCGAAAAAAACTCTATCTCTTATCGTTATTAGTTTTCTTTATAGGTAATATTATGACCTATTTTAGTTATAGTTTTACGTTTATGATGGTCGCTAGGGTTTTAACGGCTATGAGTACAGCGCTTATTGTTGTGCTTTCCTTAACGATTGCGGCTAAAATTGTTGCACCAACACATCGAGCAAAAGCTTTAGGATTGATTTATATGGGAATTAGTTCATCACTTGTCATGGGCGTGCCACTTGGAATTATGATATCCAACACATTTGGCTGGCGTTTTATTTTTCTAGCTATTGCTGTTTTATCAATTGGATCGATCCTTCTTATTTCACTCTTTCTAGAGCGTATTCCTGGTGAAAACAGCATCCCATTAGCACAGCAATTAAAAGCAGTAGCCAGCATGAAGATCGGGAGTGCACATCTTGCTACCATGTTTATGCTAGCAGGACACTATACTCTTTACGCGTATTTCACACCATTTTTAGAAACAGAGCTTCATTTAAATTATGCTTGGATTAGCATTTGCTATTTATTATTTGGAATTGCAGCTGTAAGTGGTGGAGCATTCGGAGGTATTCTTTCGGATTCAATTGGAGCTAGCAAAAGCATCATCGTTGTAATTAGTTCATTTGCCATTATCTTATTTGTATTACCTTTAACTACTTTTTCACTTGTCCTTTTCATACCAGTTATGATGATTTGGGCAGCATTAAGCTGGAGCTTGGCACCGCCGCAACAAAGCTATTTGATTCAGACTGATCCTGCCACATCTGATATACAGCAAAGCTTTAATAACTCTGCCTTACAAGTCGGTATTTCACTTGGCTCAGCATTTGGCGGAGGGGTTTTAAGTTATTCTGGTACTGTTGCTCATACTGCATGGTTTGGAGCTGGTATCGTGTTAATTTCCTTACTTTGTGCGGTTTTTTCTTTAACAAGAAATTCGGTAAACAGAGAACAATCTCTTGGTTTTTCACCCGCTCAAAAGTAAGTCTATAATCAGCAAGGGTGCATGATTCTCTTCGAATGAGTGCACCTGCTGGTTTGATATAGATAAACAATGGAACCTATGATTTCTTCCTCTGAAATGATGAGTTTTGCCTTCCCGATCAAGACGCTAAAAAGAGTTTTTCAAAACAGAGCATGGAAACATTGTGTATCATGCATCGAATGAGGAATGTGTTATTTATATTCGTAGAGATCCTATGATGAGAGTGAGACGGAAAAACATATAATTACATATTAGATTTAAATAAATTAGAATGATACTTTTCTAATTACACATCTATTGATTAGGGTAGTTTAGAATATGAAATCCATTATTCTATAAACCATTTTCCTTAGCTACACTAAAAAAAGCGTTAATCCTCTGAATCAACGCTTATCTACTAGTTTTTGTTTATTTATTTAAAGAAACTTTCAAATCCTCTCCAACCTCCAGCACCACATTTGACCGATCTTCAACTGGTGCAAAGATCATGTAAAAGGTACCAAGTTCACTGTCTACCTCTCCCTTACTGAAGTTCGGATCAATTCTTTCACCAGATGCACGCAAGAAAACACCTGATTTTCCTTCAGCAACCGTATAGCCAGAGCCCCGATTGATTTGTCTTGCATTTAAAAATTGAAGCTCAAGTTTACTCTTGGTTTGATATTTATCACCAAATTCATCTACATAAATCATGTCAGTTCCTGTTATAACTAATCTTGTTTCTAGTTCAGAATATTCAACTTGCTGAATTGTATATGTTTCATTTTCATACATGAATTCTTTGTTTAGGACCAACGTTTCAACATCTGATATATATGATTTATCAAGTGTGAAGGCGACTGGCCATACTGTTTCCATCTTTTCCGTCTTTTGAGAAGACCAGATTGTGATGTTTTCTATTTCTAATTGAATCGCTTGACCTTCATATTCTTTGATGGAATCAAATGATAAGGCAGTGCTCACTTTGTTCTCTTTTTTATCATAATGTCTGCTTCCCCAACCGATATGATCTAGTTCCTTTCTTTCTCCATCATCTGTGACAACATACATTTTACTGAAGCCTTCAAAAAGATCAATTGCATAGTTTTTTAAATTTGTTGTTTCACTTTCAAATGTCACTAATAGCTTTGTTTCTTTGTTATCTGTGATCACATTTTCAAAATGAACAGTGATATCATGTTTCTTATCATAGTATGTTTGAGTAATAGCTTGGCCGTGTCCATCTTTTAGTACAGCTTTTAACCCTGGATCATCGATTTTTTCACTTTCAAAAATTTTATCATAAGCCTCTTTAACGGCTGCTCCTACTGGTGTAAATGATAATCCCACTATCCCTATTAAAATTGCTGATGCAGCTAGTGAACTCTTTAAGATGTGATGATTTCTTCCTGTTTGCTCTTGCTTTACTTGTTTTACACCAAGCTTAGTCCGTTCATGTAGGTCTTTAGGAATCTTTATTTTTTTGATCTCATGCTTGATATTACTCATAAAAGTCAGCCTCCTTGAATTCTTTACGAAGTTTTGCAAGCGCACGATATAACACAGATTTCACCGAACCTAATGGCATGTCTACGAGCTCTGCAATTTCTTTAAACGAATATCCTTCATAAAACTTAAGCAAAACAATACTTCTTTCATGCTCGTTCAGCTGCTCTAGTAATTCCTGCAATGTGATCGAAAGCGGAACATCTTCTTCCTCTAACCCAATTTTGTCTTGATACTCAGGTTTCAAGTGAACTACTTTTTTATTTTTACGCATTAAATCTAACGAACAAGTTATGGCAATTCGTATTAGCCACGTTTTAAAGTACTCTGGATTTTTCAAGGTGTTGATTTTTTTGAATGATCGATAAGCTACTTCCTGTACAACATCCAAAGCATCACTCTCATTTTTTACATATACATAAGCCATTCGGTATATATCTTCTTCATATTTCTGAAAAAGCTTTAAAAACGCTTTATCATTACCCTTTTGAGCCTTATGAACCAACCTAATCATCAGGATTCAGCCTCTTTCCTTTTATTTCGTATACCTATTAGACACATTAAAATGTGATTTGGCTTAATATTTTTTAAAAATATTTTTAGATTAATAATAATCCTTTTTAAACTATAAACCTTCTTCATTATGCACTATTGAAATAATGAATGAAGAGATAAATATCATACCTTTTCAAATTTGTTTAATTAAAACATAAAGTCACATAAAACGTTTCTTTTCTACTTAATCTTAATAATCTTTAAAGTCTAATTTACAATACATTAAAAATTATTTTATATGATTAAGTGAATAGCAGATAAGATCAATTTAGGGAGGATCATTTTGTGGAATTGATGCCAAAGCCATTATTTATGAAGTTCTTAGATAGATACCCAAAAACGTGGAAATATTTAATCAATGTTGGACTTTTTCTCAAATACAAAACCATTAATCGAGATCGAATCCCCAATAAAATTTCTTTAAAGCCCGGAAAATTCGTTGTATATTAATTCTGCTGAAAATAGAGGACGAGCGTTATTATTAAAAAATGGTGAAACCCAAACAAGATTAACGAAATTTTGGAAAGAAGCTGTTGTGAATTTCAAACCAACCATTGTGTTAGATGTTGGAGTTAATTACGGAGAGTGTATTTTCTCAACGAATTATGATACAGAAGTGCAAATATTTGGATTTGAAGCAAACGAGAGTTTAATTCCCTATATTGAACGTTCCAGAGATGAGCATAAAAACAAGGAGCAAATAAAGATCATTCATGCCCTTGCTTCAAATCAAACAAAACCAAAGCAATCCTTTTATGTTAATTCAATGTGGTCAGGAACATCTTCAGGTGTAACAACGAAAATGCATAAAGCAATTGAAAGACAAACGATCGATTCAATAAAGGTTGATTCTCTCTTCACTGACCAAGAACTGCTTCAGAAACGTGTATTGTTTAAAGTAGATGTTGAAGGGTTTGAAGCATTTGTTTTATATGGCATGGAACGCCTTATACAAGAAAGCAAATCCTGTCTTGGATTTATCGAATTTGATAGCCACTATATTCGAAAGTCAGGCACAGATATAGAGGAATTTTTATTATTTTTAGAGAAGCATTTTGAGATTTTTTACTATACAAGTGAAGATCAGTTGATAAAGATGGATCGTGCTTTAATGGAAAATTTTAAGGATATGTTGGGTACGAAAGAGTATCATACAGATTTGGTATTAATGAGGTAAGATATGAAAGAGATTTAAACACCCAAAGACAAGTTAAATCCTTGTGTTTGGGTGTTTTCTTTTGTTGTTGCCTCCTACCCAAAATAGATCCATAATCCTAACAAACCAATGGCAAGAAACAGAATGCCAATTAGTATTAATAACAACTTGGTTAAGATAAAGGACTTGTTTAAGAGTTTATGAAGGAGCTTGATGTCCCATAGTACCCAAGAGTAAAACTTGTCTTGGTTAATCCAATCATCTTTCTGCCACTCTTTTCTATGGGTTTCCGGTTTGTAATGAAAGATTGCTGAAATGATGATAAAAATGCCAGCTAATGAAAAAAGTATTCCAATAAATAGATTTATCATATCATTGGATTCCCCAATTCTATTTACTAAAATAGATTAATTTCTTGCTTTGTAGTTACATTTTTCACAAGAAATATTATAAACTTCTTTTAATATATCCTCTAAATGGCCAAAAAATAGACCAGCTTTTAGTGTTTGACTAAGTTTATCTGCGATTCTGGCATTATATCTTAGATTTCTGGCGTTTTATCTTCGATTCCTGAAGCGATTATCGAGTTTTATCTTCGTTTTTCCGAAGTTTATCTCCGATTCTACAAAATTCTACAATTTTTCAATCGACTTATAAGGTTACTTTTTTCTGACCTAAATCTATAATAGGCACCAGGCACAACCTCATTTAGTCATTAATAATTCCAATTCTTCCATTGCTTTTATCACTTCTTCTGGGTGGTTTTCTGGAATCATATGAGCAACATTGGGTAACGTAATAAGTTTAGAATTGGGTAAATCAGCTTCTAACCGTTTGCCCATTTCTAGTGTGCCAAACGGGTCGTTCTCGCCAACTAGTATGATCGTGGGGCTTTCAATTTTAGGGTAATGTCTACTTACGATTTTAGACGTTTCAGGAAAGGCTAAAATATCTTCTCTGTTTGCTTTAAATTGATTTGGTCTTCCCCATAATGCTAAAAGTTTTTCTTGATAGCCTTCTGGTATTTTTTCAGGAGCAAATGTGCTTTCAGTTGTTGTTTTCCCCATTGTAGTGCCAAGTGGTGTAGCCAATAAAGTATTCATGATTAAATCACCAATCACTGGGGTTGTAATAACTTTTGATAACGGATCTCCATTTTCTGCTGGATATCCCTCTTTATACATGGCGCCTCCCAAGGTAATTAAACCTGAGACATGCTCTGGAAATTGAAGGGCATATGACATGGTCATCGTTCCACTCCATGAATGACCAACTAAAATAATTGGTTCTTGTATTTTTAATTTCTTTAGTGCTTGATGAATAAGTTTTGCTTGAGTAATAGGGGTTACTTCTTTTCCTTCAGGTCTTTCGCTATGTCCATAACCTGGTCGATCAAATGCAATAGCATGGTACCCTTTAGTTGCTGCAAGTTCAATTACTTCCGAAAAATCCTCGCTAGATAAAACACCTCCATGCAAAAAAACGATGGGTTTACCAGTTCCTTTGCTTATATAGTGGAGTTTTAAGCCATCTACTTCTACAAAATCCCCCTGTGGTGGATACTTGCTTTCCATCCTATGAAACTGGATTTGGTTGTATAAAAATAAAGTCATAACTAACAAAAAGAAACTTCCCAATATTAATAAAACCATTTTTTTCCTTCCCTTCTTATTCAACGGTTACACCTCCGCAAAATGTAACAAACGCATACTCTTAAGTATGTTATGTTTGTAAAAAAACCCGATTTCTCACGGGTATGATTCTGGCTTAATTCCGTTCCAAATTAAATTTGATACATCATCAACGATATTTGTTAAGGAAACACTACTAGGTGATATAATCCACATTAGGACTAAGCCATTAATTAAAGCATGTAAAGCGATAGATAAAGATGTTGAATCTATATTTTTAGTAAGTAGATTCTTTTCTTTTAGTTCTTCAAGGATATTTGAAGTTACATGGAACAAATGTTCAAAAGAATGATCTAATTGATCTTTAATACCCGATTCCCGGCGATTAGATATAACTTCAAAAAACAATAAGGGCTGTTTATTATTTTCTTCGTCTAAACAGTCATTAAACTGCATAAGCAATAGATTTTTAATTGCTTCTTTAGGCTCAACAGAATGAAAAATTGCGTGTAAGCTTTCGGGTAACCCATTTAATAATTGTTTTAGGCTCCTGTTTGTTAACTCATAGAAGAGATTTGCCTTGCTAGAAAAGTGCCAGTATACAGCTCCCTTTGTCATGCCAGCATGTTCTACCACTTGATCCAAGGTAGCTCCCTCATAGCCATACTTCGCAAAAATGACGCTTGCTGATTCTAATATTTTGGCACGAGTATCTTGATGCGTAATAACCTTACGATCTAAGTGATCATACATTAGTACCTTTTTCATTTCATCTTTGCTTCCAAAATATCGTTTCACTGTTGTCCAATGTACATCTGCTACATCGGCTATTTTAGCGAACGTTATTTTATCAACCGGATATTGCATAGCTAAATCATATGAAGCTTTTATGATTCTGTCTTGCGAGTTCAAATAACCTCTCCTTTCAAAAAGTAATAAAAATATACTCTTAAGTATGCTTTTATTATATTTATTGATTCCAAAAGATGTCAATTGTTTTTTTAAAAGGCTGTTATGAAGTTAATCCAATACTATTATTGGAAATTAAAGTTAAAAAGGAAAACCTATGAACTCAGGTTTCCCTTTCTATTTTTTCACCTTATATTATGGTTAATTGTTGGTTTGCGCTTGATCTAAATGTCAGGACTCAATCAAATGTAACAGGCTCTTGTGGATGATACAGATGTTTAAAGGCCAATTGAATTTGTGATTCTGTGATTCGTTCGTTCGAAATTTGAGGTAGTTCATCTTCAGCAAAAAAGTCCACAGCACTTGTTTCTATTCCTTTTTTTGCTTGTCCACCAATGATTTCACATAGTATGAAGATTTTATAGACGTGATATGGTGAAGGAGGATGAGGATGATATTTTTTATCGAGAATAGCAATTAGCTTGACTGCTTTCACATCAAATCCAGATTCTTCTTTAACTTCTTTTACGACAACCTCGCTTGGTGATAAGCCTATATCACCCCAACCACCTGGTAATGACCAACCTCCATCTGTATTTTCTTTTACCATTAAAATCTTATGATCTTTGAAAACAACACCTCTTATGTCTACTTTTGGAGTAGCATAACCTGTTTCATTAGCAAATAGGTGTTTTATCATCTCCTGATCTACATCAGTATGCTGTGACAAGATATCAATACTGATTTTTCTTATTAATTCAAACCTCTCTAAGTCATAAATATCTTTTGAATACGTTAATCCTGCCTGTGCAATTGATTGTAACTGTTTAGCCCATTCAAGCCATTTGGGTTCCATAAAACCACCTCCAACTGAGGTAATTCTTCATTTGGGGGTCATTATCCTTTCATTAAAATGGAGAATTCCTTAGAAGTGAATCACACTTTTACTCACCCTATTACTCATAAAACTTAAGAGCGTATATCTTTTTGTGTCATATATGTAAGTTGTTCCGTTTCTTTCTACATTAAACAAAGCAAAAAAGTAGATACTACTATATGTCGTTAACACATGTGGGAGGGTATTTTAATGAAGCAACAGTATGTAGTGTTTTACATTTCTCTTGTTATTCTTTCTTTGGTTGTTCTTGCTGGCGTTATTATTCCTAATCAATTAGAACAAATGACGTCGAATGTTCAAGCTTTCTTTTCTGATGCATTTGGATGGTATTATCTAATACTAGTCACGATCATTCTTGTTATCTGTCTATATTTCCTTATTTCACCAGTTGGAAGAATTAAGCTTGGTAACCAAGACGAAAAGCCTGAGTTTTCTACTCCCACTTGGATTGCCATGTTATTTAGTGCCGGCATGGGGATTGGACTTGTGTTTTATGGAACATCAGAACCCATTAGCCATTATGCGATAAGTTCTCCTACTGGTGAAGTTGGGACAAATCAAGCAATCAAGGATGCTCTTCGTTTTACTTTTTTTCATTGGGGAATCCATGCCTGGAGCATATATGCCATAGTTGCTCTATCGATTGCTTATTTTCATTTTAGACACAAGAAATTGAGTTTGATCAGTGCCACTTTAGAACCTATTTTTGGTGATAAGGTAAACGGTAAAACAGGAAAAGCAATTGACATCTTTGCTGTCCTGGCAACTGTTCTCGGTGTGGCCGCCTCACTGGGATTCGGTGCGGTACAAATTAATGGTGGCTTGGCTTATCTTTTTCAAGTACCTAAAACGATTGGTGTACAATTTTTAATTATTGCTATTGTTACGGTTCTCTTTTTAGTATCTGCAATGTCTGGTTTAGGAAAAGGAATCAAAATATTAAGTAATACAAATATGATATTAGCCGCTGCTCTATTGCTATTAATGTTTATCTTCGGTCCAACGTTATTTATTTTGAATTTGCTTACGGATACAATTGGGACCTATATTCAAACATTGCCACAAATGAGCTTTAGAATTGCTCCATTAAACGAAGATATTCGTGGATGGATTAATGGGTGGACCATTTTTTATTGGGCCTGGTGGATTGCATGGTCACCTTTCGTAGGAGTCTTTATTGCCCGAGTTTCAAGAGGTAGGAGTATTAGGGAATTTGTTTTCTATGTACTACTAGTACCTACGATCATTGTTTTTGTCTGGTTCTCAGCATTTGGAGGATCAGCTATTGCACTTGAACATAATGGAATTGCAGAAATATCGAGTTTATCTGCCGAAGAATCGTTGTTTGGAGTTTTTTCTAACTATCCATTTTCACTAGTTACATCCATTACAGCCATGGTGCTTATTGGGTCATTTTTCATTACTTCTGCCGATTCAGGGACTTATGTTCTGGGAATGATGACAACAAATGGATCACACTCACCTGGTAATAAGGTGAAATTCACATGGGGAATCTTACTATCTGCCATTGCACTCGCGCTTTTATATACAGGGGGTCTTCAAGCCTTACAAAATATGATGATCATCGCTGCTTTACCATTTTCAATTATTATCGCTTTGATGGCCATCAGCTTATTGAAGGCTTTAAGTGAAGAAGCGAAACAGCTTGGTATTGGGAAGATAAAAAAGAGGAAGGCATAAAAACCAAACGACATAGTACTAGATACTATGTCGTTTGGTTTTTTTGCTAAATTCATGACATAATCCCTTTCTTCACTAGAATACGAAGGATTAATCATGCATTTAAGATTTGAGATCTCAAAACTGATTCTTTATTACTTAACCTTAATATTTTTAAACTCATTCCGATCAAATAACTCATCTAGTGTTTGCTGTGTTGCCATTCCATTTATAGAGACTAATCCATCTTCACTTATACGAACTTCAATTTTATTTCCTACTTTATGTAATTGATCTTCAAGATGTTTATAGGAAGATGTTAAGAAATGATACCTTTGATTGGACGAACCTACCCATGGACGACTTAAATCTAACTGATTCTTTATAAATGGTCCATCAATCAATAAATCTGTTGAGGTAAGCAAGGCTTCGCATTCTTTCCTTATTTTTAGATTTTCGTATAGGTATCCTGAAAACGTCATAACCGTTAATCCTAGTTCCTTTACCTTTTGTGCAAGCTTTCCTAGTGGTTCCGCCTGATCAAAAGGTTCCCCACCAAGAAATGTAACACCTTCAATATTATTTTCTAGTTTACTTTTTTTAATTTCCAGAAAAAGTTCCTCAACAGCTATTTTTGTTCCGTTTTTCTTAGACCATGTCCAAGGAACGCCACATCCTTCACAATGGATTGAACAGCCTTGTACCCATAGACAAAATCTTTTTCCAGGTCCTTCGACAGTTGTTAATGGCAAAAAACGATGAATGATTAGTTCCATTAGAAATCCACTATTCTACCTTCTGATTTTTTTGCTGGTTGTATACTAGGGTTTTCAGGAAACCTCAAGTGTGGTTTTATTTTTTCAATAAGATGTGGTTTAACTGATAACGCTTCAACAAAATGGTCAAATGATTGAAATCCGTTTTCTTGGCTTCTTACCGATACTACTTTTTTAGCATATATAGTGCCTATTCCAGGTATTTTTGCAATTTCTTGTTCAGAAGCAGTGTTAATATCTATAATTTGAATTTCAGTGGAAGTTTCTTTGATTTCATTTCTAGTTTCTTGACTTACCATTTTTTGTTGTTCATGATGAATACTATTAGTATTTGTGTTGTCACTTTTTACACTAGCTGTTGTTGTCCCGTATTCTTGTGCAATTTTGTGTTTAAGAGATGCAATTTCTTTTTCTTTATGTCCAGAGGAAATTTTTGCTTCAAGTCTTAATAAATACTCTGGTCTTATTTTAAACACATGAACAATTGAAGCAATCCATCCTATTAGATAAGCAGCTAATGTTACATCATAAACCCAATGTTCAGTTGGAAACAATTCTGACACAACCATGACTAAGATAAATAAAATTGAATAAATAATACCCGCAATAAACCATTTTTTCTGTTTTACTTTATAAGAAATATAATAGAATGAAATATAGTTCAATGTTCCAAACGTTAGGATTGCCCATAACATCCAGATTGAGTGTCTAAATTCCCACCCTTTCCCCTTTTCAGTAATTTGAGCCATCCATTATTCCCCCTTTAAAATCTGCTTATTTTGGTAAATTGTTTGTAGATCAGTTTCATAGTATTCCTGGGTAAAACTTGAATCAATTGATTCTGCATCAAGTAATTCTTCAAGAAGTTCAATATATTGAAGACATTCTTTCCCTTTAATTCCAACTGTCTCTGCAAAGATATTGCCATCTTCAGTTATTTTTATTTTAATCTGTTTATCTTCCATATTCTCACCTACCAATTGTGTTTACATTAAAGGTTAGTAAGATTGAGCGATCTTGCTGAATTTCTTCTGATTCTAGCTCTAACCCTTTTTGACTAGCTTGCTGCATTAGTTTCTTGTATGTTTCTTGCTGAATCAAGTACTTATATTCTGAATGTAAGTTTTCGAGAAATTCAAGCGCATCTTGTTGTTCTACACTTTCATCAAATACAGCTTCAAAAATGTCGTGTTCGTTTTGTTGAAAATAAATCTTAATATCCCCTATCTCGGTTCGATAGTTTTGTTGATTTATTTCATGTACATTACATCCATATTGTTCAATGGCCTTCTGTAATAAGTGTTGACGTTTCATAACTGTTTGGATTTTATATGTGTTTCCACCTTGCTTGTGTTTCTCAATCATAGAACCGACAGATTGGGCAACAGCAATTCCTACAGGTATGAGTACTAATTCGATACTCACCTAACCATCTACCTTTCATATGAAGTTAATTAAAAGTCAATTGTGCGTCCACCACGTGATTTTTTAATATCATGGTTATCGCTAATAGTAACACTCTCGTCATTTTCCTGGTATTCTGCTCGATCTTCCTGTGGTGTTGCGGCTACTGCTCTTACATTTGCCCAATCACGGATACCTTTAATTTGCTCAGCCTGGGTAACTGATAATGGGACAATTTGCTTGGATGTTTTTTCAAAATCAGCAAAAACGACACTTCTTTCATCGTAAAATGCTTCAAATAAACCATTGATCACGACTTGTTCAATCTCTGCACCAACAAATCCCTCAGTTAATTCTGCAAGTTGATTCAAAGTCTCTTCAGTCATTTCAAAGTTACCAGAAACAGTTGGTTCCTTTAATCTTTTTTTCAAGTGTAATCTAAAAATCTCAACTCTCTCTCGGTGAGTTGGCAAATCTACGAAGAAAATTTCATCAAATCTTCCTTTACGTAGCATTTCTGGTGGCAAGCTTGCAATATTATTAGCTGTTGCGATAACGAATACAGGCTTTTCCTTCTCCTGCATCCATGTTAAAAAATGGCCAAAAATGCGGGAAGTCGTTCCACTATCTCCAGATGAACTTAATCCACTGAAACCTTTTTCAATATAGTGATAGGTAAAAGTCATCCACGTCTATTCCCGAAGGGATATCGTTTGGAGCTTCTTTCCCCCACTTCACACCGTACATGAGACTTTCACCTCATACGGCGTTCCATCAATTAGTTCCTGTTTACAGTTATTTCATCCTTTTTACTCAAACTTTTTCTGAATTTCTGAATCTTTTTCCAAGTCTTTTCTGGTAAGTTACTGTAATCATTGTCATCGTGTATTTTCCGATGACAGGTATCGTGTACTGTCGCAATATTAACCACTTTGTTTACCTCGTTTATTAGGAGGTACGGTTTGATGTGGTGGAAGTTTGCCGTATAGACTGGTTCGGAACAAACTCTGCATTTTCCCCTATCACGGTTGTACGCATAAGCCCCCTGTTCATAAAGAACTCATAGTTGTACATTTTTCTGTTTTGTTTAACAGCCTTTGCGATAGTTTCAGGTTTAACAAAGTTATCCGCTCTGACCTTAAGTGGTCTTTTATTTTTCCTATCTATATTTAACTTTCTTCCTTTTTCCGTAAAAGGCGTTTCCAACGGATTTTTAACCGCTGGAGGTTTAAAGGTTACAAATGCCAAAGATGTGACTCCTATTCTAACATCATCAATTTCAATGAATGGTATCTTTGTAGAATAATCAGAGTGAACAGATATGAGATTATGAGTTTCCTTGGCAGGAATCAGTCTCTCATTGTACTTCTTAATTGAATGATAGATAACTTTATTTAATCGCCAATAATGTTTTTTGAAAGTCCTTTGAACGCTATCTGCCGCATCGTAGTAATTAACTATTCCCCTGACTTTTGCGTTAAATTTTAGAACTCTTTCAGCTAATACCTCTTGCGTATCGCACATTCTCAGCTTGAAGGCATCTTTCTTCAATTCTTGAAGTTTCTTTTCGACTCTTTCTTTGTTTGGAGTTATCTTTTGTATAGCCTTTCTTCCTTTATCGGTGTTAACCACTTTTGCGATTTTAATATCGAATCCTAGAAAAGTTATCCTTGACTGTTTGACGTTCGTAATTTTTGTTTTCTCCATAGATAATTCTATTTTTAACTGATTCTTCAGGAATTCGCCAGCTCTATGTTTAATTATTTCTGCGTTTCTCTTGGAGTTAGTAAGTATTATCCAATCGTCTGCATATCTAATTAAATGCATAGGTTTCATCTTGTGCTTTTTCATCGTTCGATAAGCACTATTGCTAGTTGATTTACCCTCATGTTGTTTGTTGGCTTCCCATTCCCTAGTTATCCACCTATCGAATTTGTTAAGGTAGATGTTCGCTAGAAGAGGAGAAAGAATTCCTCCTTGCGGGGTCCCTTTGTCGTTGTCAAAAATAAATTCATCTTCCATTATTTTTGCCTTAAGCATGGATTTGATTATCATTAATACTCTTCTATCTCTGATTCCAATGTGATAGAGTTGTTTTAACAGAACTGTATGATTAACGTTGTCAAAGAATCCTTTAATGTCACCTTCAACTGCGTAGTGACAGTCGGTGCTGTATATAATTGATTGAACTCTTGCGAGGGCGTGCTTTTGGTCTCTCATGGGTCTGAATCCATATGAGTGGTCAAAGAATTTACCTTCTGCAATTGGTTCAATAACTATTCTCATACATTCTTGAATTATCCTGTCTTTAATTGTCGGGATACCAAGAGGTCTTGTTCCACCAGATTCTTTTTCAATGTTTTTCCTCCGTACAAGGTCAGGTGTGTAGTTCCTGAAATTGCTTTGGAGTTCATCAATCACTTCTTGATAATCTTTTTGGAGAAAATATTCGATTGTTTTCCCATCCACACCAGGAGTATTACTTCCTTTATTTGATTTGATGTTATGGATGGCAGTCATTATTGTAGTTTCACAGGACATTATTTCTAATAGTCCTTTGAACCCAATAGGATTTTTCTTTGATTCACTCGACAGTTGATACAGTTTATCCTGAATTACCTTGAGTTCTGATTCACTTTTCGGATAGTCAAGTTTTTGTGCCAACATCATCACCCCTTTCAGAGCTAGAGTTGGTTTTAGTCAGTTGTGCACATCGGCATCCATGACAGTTTTTTCATTAGGATGATAACTAATTGACTATGCCCCTTCGCTCCATTCCCATTACAGGAACTTCAACACTACTACGGGCTGCTGCCACTCGAATTCAATGGTCATTTCCTACCATTTAAGGACATTGCCGTATCAAGGCTTAACATTCCTTTTCGAGCTTCATTTGTTCCATATACCTTAGCTTTACATATGACTTTAGGTTCCTTCTATAGGCCGTTAACCGCTTTTTCGTCCACTGCTGAGGGACTAAAAGCAAATAACCTTTATAGGTTAAATACAGACAACAAAGACGAAATTTTATTATCCGTGGTTAAGCACCTGACTAGGTGATATTAGGTTTCCCTAACACTGGATTTACGACCCGTACATTCGAAGGTTCGTCAGTAGGCATTATCCCACATTCTAACCATAATCATTTTATAGCACCCCGACCTAATAATAATCCCAGAAGGACTACTTTCAGCCGACTTCACCGAGCTTCACACACTTAATGTGATACCATTAAGTGCATGTCGGAGGATTAGGCGTAGTTAGTCAGCATTCTAACCCAAAATAGGAACTTCCCCTATTTAAATTGGTATATAGTTCATCTCAACATGTTAAGATGCCTGTTTTTGTTGTCGATTTCTCGACAGGTTGTACAGGAACAAATCACACCTCATCAATCCACAAAATACAAGGAGCAGTTGCTTCAGCAGTTTTTATAGCTTTTCTCATATTCTCTTCACTACTACCAACTATGCCGCTATATATTTTTCCGATATCTAGCCTTAACAGTGGAAGCTGCCACATTTCACTAATGGATTTACTGATTAAACTTTTTCCACATCCAGGTACACCTGTAATCAACACACCTTTTGGAGAAGGCAAGCCATAAAGTTGTGCAGACTCCATCCAAGATTTATTTCTTTTTCGAAGCCAACGCTTTAAATTTTCAAGTCCTCCAACGTCTTTCATGTCTAAATTGCTATTAACAAATTCAAGGATCCCCGTTTTTTTAATTATCTGCTCTTTTTCTTCCAAAATAACATCTACATCGTCAATTGAAAGTTTTCCATCTTCTACCATCGCTCTAGCAAAAGCATTTTCAGCCTCAGATAATGTAAGTCCGAGTGCTGCTTTTACCAATTTTTCTTTTTCGTCATCATTTAAATTAATTTCAATACGTCCACTCGTTTTATTCACTTCAATCATTTCATCCAGACTTTGCTTAATTTCTTTAAAAGTAGGTAAGTCAAAGTCAACAATTGTAATATCTTTTTCAAGATCAAGTGGCAACCTCAATACAGGAGAAAGAAACACAACGTTTTTGGGATTAGGACTTTGTTTCAAGCTCGAGCATATATCTCTTAACTTACGGATAATTTGATAATCAGGAAGACGTCCTTCGTCTCCAAAATAAATATGAAAATCTTGTAAAACAAATATAGCTGGTTCTGAATAATTCTCGATATATTCCAATGCCTTTAGGGCAGATTTAGTATCTGCTTTTTGCGTTTCTTCCTCCCCAGAAAATCCTTTTGTTACTTTCCACGTAATGACTTTTCTCTGCGTTTTAATCAATTCCCGATCAGAAGCAATTGAATGAATTAACGAAAGCGCCCTGTCCTCTTCCCATGTTGATAAATACAGAAAAGGAAAACGCGCTTTGAATAAATTGGCTATTAATCTCTTTCTATCCGTTTTTTTCACTACGATGAATCCTCCCACTATTCGCTGCTAAATAACTAGTCCCTTTTTCTCCAATCTTCCAATAATATTATATAAAATACTGTAAAAAAAGACCATCTTTAAAATAGATACATGCTTACTCTAGTCTTTTTGAACTACTAATTAGAATAAAATAAAGTGTTCTTCCAAAAAAATTTGAAGCAAATTAAAAAAGACAACGCTTAGAACGTTGTCCTGTCTTATTAACCCTTTTTTATTATTAACATCGCATTCGCATTTGTCATAAATTCATATGAAACACTCACTTCTTCAACACTACAACCATTGTTGGCTAAATACTCTTTGATCTTTTCTAAATGCTCATACCTTTTCCCTTCTAAGTCAACTAAAGGGAAAACGCGAATCTCCTCTTTTGTTACCCTTAGTAACTCATTTAGTGTTTCAATGTGAAATTGATACTCTAAACGATCTCCATACATAAATAGGAAATGAGCAGAAAGAGTCATATCAAATTGTTCAGTATCAAATGGCAACGTAGGTAAAGTAGCAGGAATATATCTTTCCCTCGATTTACTCATATCGAGAGCACAATCTTGTAGAGCTCTTATACGATGGTTTCTAAGCTGTTCTATTGTCTTAAAATAATTCCATTGAAACTTATTCTTGGCTTTTTGGATATTTTCCATTGCATGTTCAACATCTTGTAGGCCTTTATTTTGAAGGTCGTCAAAGGAATGATCATAAGCAATATCACAGGCAGTTACGTTTATACCAGCTTTGTTACCTACTGCAGTAAATGAACAAGCTCCTGCTGGACAATCGAGTATTTTCTTTCCTTTAAGCTTTTCTTCTGAAAGAGAAAACATATCCAAATACTCTTCAAAAGTTCTTCCAATAAAAATAATACGGTCTAAATCTAATTTTGTACTCTGCTCAACTTTACTCAACTACACTCACCTCTTCTTAAAGATTAGTGTTATATTATCATGATTAATTGGAAATGTTAACCTTTTTTAAATCTCAAAAGCATTCTCAAGTGTTGACAAAAGTTTTCTATTCATTTACATATTTTCTTAAATATTTTTTTAAAAATTCAATTGAATATCATTTTATAACAATTTACTGTAAAAATGTACCAAATAAATTTAAATATCGAAGGGAAGAAAAGTTTATGAACTGTAAAATTGAAACACTTCCAACATATCGAGTAGCTTATTTTCGACGAGTGGGACCATATGGATCTGCAAATCATGAAGTGATGGAGAAATTAAAAACATGAAATTTAAAGAGAAAAAACTTCTTGATTCGGCAACTATACTTGCAATTCCACAAGACAACCCTGAAACAACACCTCTAGATAACTGTAGATTTGATGCTTGCATTGTGGTCTCAGAGGATTTTCAACTAGATGATACAATTTTAGAGAATGAACTACTCGGTGGAAGATACCTCGTTTACAAGGTTGAACATACCGCAGAGGAAATTCAAAAAGCATATACGGAGATTTTTTCTTCCATACAAAGCAGTGGATATCAACTTGACAACAAACCAATAATGGAGAGATATGTAGGTGATATGATCTCTAATCCTTATTGTGAAATTTGTGTACCTTTGAAACAGTAGTTTCTTAATAAGAAAAGAACAAGCTGCTGCATCAAAATAGCAACTTGTTCTTCTTATCAATATTCCGCTACTAACGAATATGCAAAGTTATGATCGATATTTACTGATAGTGACCAACTATCATTCCAGATTTCGAATTTATCACATCGAACTTTCCTTTTGAATCGGATATTTTCGGTTACCCATCGATTGAAAGGCTTTATATAATCGAACCGCAAGAAATCCTGCAATAATTGAGATAACAAGATCGCCAGCTATGCTATAGACAAAACCAATCATTACAGCATGTGCGAAGCTGCTTTCAACACCCATCCACGTATTTAAGGCTATATATAAATAAATAACACCGAAAAAATAAACAACGGCTAAGCCAGCAAAATTTGCAATAATAAAATGAGAGATTTTAGGGTTCGACACTCGCTCTATAATCGCTCCAACAACATAAGCACCCGCCATAAATCCTATTAAATAGCCAAATGTGGGTTGTAATACATACCCAATTCCTCCCCCTTGAGTAAAAACAGGTAATCCTGCTAAGCCAATCGCTACATAAATTAACTGACTCTGAAAACCTTTTTTACTGCCAAGCAAACTACCAGCTAAAAAAACAAATAACACTTGAAGGGTGAACGGAACATACGGCAATGGTATCTTAATAAAAGCACCAATCGATGAAAGTGAAGCAAATAAAGACACGGTTACTAATGATACAGTTGAGCTCTTTTTCATTTTAAAAGCACCTCATCATTACGCTGCTGTTTTTAAAATACTCTTGTATACTATCACTTGCTAGTTGAATCATTTTGTCTATTTCTTCTGTCTTAATCACGTACGGCGGCATGAAATAAAGAACATTTCCAAGTGGTCTTAATAACAAGCCTTTTTCTAAAGCGATTCGATAGATTTGATACCCTACTCGTTCTTTGCTTGGAAAAGGCTCTTTTGTCTCCTTATCTCTGACTAACTCAATAGCACCAACCATACCAATTTGTCTATATTCACCAACATACGGTAAATCTGAAAACTCTTGAGATGCTTTTTCCCGCATATAGGTACTCTTTACATGGTTTTCCTTAATGATATTTTCTTCTTCAAAGATGTTTAAAACTTCAAGGGCTACACTGCAGGCTAATGGATTTCCGGTATAGCTGTGAGAATGTAAAAATGCTTTCATACTTGCGTAATCATCATAAAAAGCCTCGTACACATTATCTGTGGTCATAACAACAGATAATGGTAAATATCCACCAGTTAAACCCTTTGATAAACACATGAAATCAGGTGTAATACCAGCTTGTTCACAAGCAAACAAAGTTCCAGTTCGACCAAATCCAACTGCTACTTCATCAGCAATTAAATGAACATCATATTGTAAACATAGCTCTTTTAATCTTTTTAAATAAGAAGGTGGATACATTTTCATTCCTGCAGCTGCTTGAATTAAAGGCTCAATAATAATCGCTGTAATTTCTTCAGCATGTTTCTCTAGCTGCTCTTCAACAAACGAGATACATGGCGTGTCACAATGGTTTGGTGTTTGATTAAATGGACATCGATAACAATCCGGTCCTTGTGCTCTGACTGTGTTGAGTAAAAGAGGTTGAAAGACTTCATTATACAAGCCCACCCCGCCTACCGAAAGTGCTCCAAGTGTTTCTCCATGATAGGCATCTGTTAAGGAAAGGAATCGTTTTTTATTTGGTTTATTTTTTTGCATATGATACTGAAAACTCATTTTTAATGCTACTTCAATTGCTGATGAACCGTTATCAGCGAAAAAGACTTTGTTCAAGCCTTTTGGTGTGTATGCCACTAATTTTTCAGCAAGTAAAATAGCAGGTTCATGCGTAAAGTTTGCAAAAATAACATGTTCAAGGTTAAAAGCCTGCTGCGATAAAGCCTGACTAATTCTTTGATTAGAATGCCCGAATAAATTTACCCACCATGATGAAACTGCATCCATATACTTTTTTCCATTTTCATCATATAAATAAATTCCCTCCCCTTTTTTAATCACAATCGGAGGAAACTCTTCATAGTCTTTCATTTGTGAGCATGGGTGCCAAACATGATTTAAATCTCGTTTTTGTAAGTTTGAAAGATTCATAGGCTACCCACCCTTTCGAATAATTCATCGATATTGTTCATTTCTAATTCTTTAAGGTCAGCAAGATTTTTTAATTGCGGAATAATCATTGACGGTATACTCGTCATTTTATTAATCGTTCGGATATTCTCAATCTCAAGCTTGGTGTTAGTAAACCTGTTAAAGATGATTCCTCTAATTTGAATGTTTCTATTAGTAAGTGCCTCGATAGAAAGTAACGTATGATTGATCGTGCCTAGCGAGCTTCTCGCAACTAATATAACAGGTAACCGCGATTGTTCGATTAGTTTTAGAAAATGAAAGTCTTCATTTAGTGGAACATATAATCCGCCTGCTCCTTCACAAATAATATACTGATAAATAGCTTTCAATTTATCAATTTGTTGCAATATCACACGTTCATCAATCACTGCATTCTCAAGCCTCGCTGCATAATGAGGAGAAGCCGGCTCTTTAAAAGAATAGGTATTTAAATGTTCTTTTACTAGGGAACCCTGCTGTGAGTTTGATAGAATTCAGTGTCAGCATAATATGACCGAGATTCTTCCTGAACGAGGCCTGTTTGAACAGGCTTGTAAGCAAGTGTTTCCCCCTTTTCTTGAAAATATCGTAACAAATAAGTAGTTACAACTGTTTTTCCAACTTCTGTATCAGTCCCCACAACCCAAAAGTGATTTGTCATCCATACCCCCCCATATGTTAACTGATATTAAATAAAGGTTAACATATAGCGAGCGATTTTTGGAATATATAGTTTAACTTTTAGGAAAATAATCCCTTAATTATCGTTTTATTCACGCCTAACTTACATTTTAGTCCATACGATTAGCAGCTAGTTTGCATAGGTTATAACAGCTTAAATGCAACCTTTCATTATGAGAGATTTTTTAAGTTTTCATAAGAAAGCTTTAAAGGAGGTGTCATTTATGTATCAAAATATCACAACAGGAGCTCATCCAGGTGTACCAGGAGCATGTACTGCAACCTATAACGGTCATACTCTTTATAATCACCATAATAATCCGAGCCTTCATTCGCAACACTATAGCAATCATAATAATCCCTATTACTATAACAACTCATTCCCCACTATGATGTATCCAGGATCTCCTTATTCTCAATTCTACTTTAATAGATAATTTGTTTAAATTTAATCCATGTTTTATATAATATGACTATATTTAACTAACAAAAAGGAGTTGTCACCATGACAACTCCTTAGTTAATATAAATAACATTACCCCGCTGCTATGGGACCATTTTGCCTTTGACCAAGCTCTTGATCTATTATCAATAGGGCAGATGGATTATTTTCTGCTAATTTCAAACGTTCAACAATGGTTAATGATTGTGCTTCTTCATCAATTTGTTCTCTTAAAAAATCTTGAACAATTACTGTTGTTTGAGGATCAATTTGTTTAACATAATCATACGCTTGTCTATATGAGTTTGTAACATATTGCTCATGTTCAAGAACTCTTTGGAAGGTCTCTAAAGGTGTCCCAAAATTAGTAGGCTGAGCTGGTACTTCAGTCAATTTTACTACTCCATCTTTTCCAGATAAGTAATCGATTAAAATCAACAAATGTGTACGTTCTTCATCAGATTGTAATCTTAACCATTTTGCCATACCCGTATAGTTCTTTCGATCCAAATATGCCGACATAGCTAAATATAAAGTCGTAGAAATGTGTTCAATCTGAATTAGATTATTAATGAGCTGTTGCACTTCTTCTCTTACCACTTCTTACACTCCCGTTCAACTGAATTTTAAGTTCATATTAGGTTATGACCTATATAAAAATTTGTTCTTAAAAACGATGGTTTTTGAGAAGGTTCCACCTAAATTATGTTTAAAAGTTTAAAAATCAGGGTAAATAAAACATATCAGAAATTGACAAAGAAACCATTTTTTGATAAAGACTTAAACCTACCAAGTTAAAAACGGAGAAATAAATGTACCTAACATCAAATCACTAATCCATGTCACAATTTTATAGGAAGATACAATGAAATTAGGATCGAAAGTAATTTATAAAAGTGAAATATATTTCTTTTTTTACGATCATGGTAACGGACTTTGTGAAGTTCAACATCCAAAAACATATGAAATAACCTTAGCGAAAATAGACGATTTAATATTTGTCATTTAGTAAGTGGCGAGGCAAAGCTGGAGTTTATTATAAAGGAGACGTACATATTCAATTAAGAAGTCTCATTTAAATACCTAAAAGAACATGATTAAGCTCTGATATAATTCAGATTATCATGTTCTTTTAGGTTTCAGTCTGTTTTTGATTAAACATATAAAGATAAGTAACAAAGGCATATATACTTGAAGTGGTAAGTGTACATAATAAGGAACAATTTCTAGTCCGATCTTTAGATGTTGAGTAAGTCCTTGAGCCATATAAATAGAGCTGACGAGAAGAGCAGGTCCTGTAATCAATAATAAATATTTTCGTTTTTGTTTTTTTATTTTAAATAATTTTTCAAAACCAAATAAAGCAGCGAAATAAAAAATGGTTATCTTAAAAAAGATTCCGATGATAAGAATACCTAGAGCTACAGGATCTAACCGTTGTATAAAATTGGCTATATTTACCTTTTCTATAGCCTCCATTAGCGGAAATTGTGTTGTGCTTCCTATAGTAGGACCTAAAATACTTAGAATCACTGTCATTGTAACCATAAGTAAGACACCACTGAATATTAAAGCATTTAAGCCTACTTTGAGTACCTGATCTTGACGATTTAAAAATGGAAAGATCATAGTAAAAACGATCATTTCTCCAAATGGAAACGTTAAAGTTAACGGAAATGCAGCTTTTAAAACCGGGGTCCAGCCTTTTTCTAGTACCGGAAGAAGATTTTCGTATTTCGGTAATTGATCTATAAAAGCAACAACGAAAAATAATGATGCCAAGGTCATTAAGATGATGAAAAATATACTTCCAGTTCTCGCAATGACCTCTAATCCCAAGTGATTGCTATACATGACTAATAGGACAACGATCATATTAACGATCATTAACGGAGTATTATCAAGCGTTGTTGTAATGATTAAGTCCCCAAAATCACGTAACACCCTTCCTGCCAGGTAAAAGAAATACAAACAATAAATGATCGCAACGACTTTTCCAATATACTTTCCTAACAGATCCTCTAAATATTCTACTAATGTTTTAGTTGGATACTGTTTAAATAAAGTATAATAGAGAAAGTAAAGAAGAATTCCCCCAATTAATGCTATTAATATTGCTAACCATGCATCTTGCTTCGCCTTAAACCCTAAACCTACAACGATTGAACTTCCAACTTCAAATAGGAAAATAAGAACAAACAATTGTTTTGAACTGATTTTATACGTTTTTATGTAACATCCCTTCTTTGCAGTACTAGTATTGGATTTTAAAAAGCTAACTTAATAAAGACATAACTGCCTCACTTATTGGTGTGTAAATGAAGATCAGTGCATCTAAAGGGTTAGGAATAGGTAAGTTTAATGCCTTTGCTACACTTAAACCTACTCCTATCACAAGTAATGTCGTGAATACCAAGAGCTCTTTTTTTCTTGATTTTTAACAAGTCTTGGTACTTCAAGTATGGTTATGATAAGTCCTGCAAAAATAATTCCAATGATCTTCCACACAATGATTACTCCTTTATTTCGTTTATAAACGAATTAGTAATTTTACCTAATCTACGAATTTTAACATCTGCTTTTACACTAACTTCAAGGTCAGAAAAGTGTTTTTCATTCCAATCACTTTTTAATGTCTTCCAAGCTTTTGCATCGGCACGATGAACAGCATCACCGAATCCAAAAATATCCGTACTGTAGTCTTCTTTAACTTTTTTAATCGCCGTTTCAACTAGATTGATAAAATCCTTTTCAATTGCTTTTTCTAATTCGGTAATTGTTTGTTGTTTTGTTAAATCAATATCACACTTTACTTCTCCAACATTTCCTTCGGATTTAATTGAGATTTCGATCTTTGGTGTTTCATTTTCTAGCATCGCTTTTACTTCTGTTTTTGAACGTATGATCTCAAAATTAAATTTCCCTTCTTTTGGACATGTCACATCTGATACTGTATTTTTTACGTTATCCATAATGAAGTTATATCCTTTGCTTTCTTCTTGATTTAACCAACCGACCATTTTATCATTCTTAATTACAGCCAATCCTGAATATTTAAGATAAGCAGTTGGATCGATCGTTTCAAGGTTTTGTTGAGTATGACCGCTTTTTGGATCTCCTATTATTTCTATTCCTGTTAAAACAGGATTTTTTCCTTCAGTTACCAAAACTTGTATAAGTTCATCTAACGTAACAGCAGTTGAAGGTGCCCATGTTTTTTCTGAAGTTTCGAGAGAAGAGACCATATTATTTGCTGGTATTTTTTCAATTGATGTTAAAATTGATAAGATATTCTCAGCAGTAGTGTTTTTAGCAATAACAATGTAAAAATCGGTGCGGTATTCATGATCCCTAAAAACATATCAAGAACCTCTCCTATCCCTTCTTTTGCAAGTGATTCTCCAATTACGAGAATGCGAAGATGCGAATGATAAATTGGTCTAGAGAACTTTTTGTTGTGATTTCCCGCATTGCTTCAAAAATAGAATCCTCAGTTCCTGTAAACAGTCTTACAGGTAAATCACTAGGTGCATTACCTGTTTTTGACGCAACACCAGCTGGAATGACAATTTGAGTTGATATCTTGTATTTTCCTTCTTTATCATTGTCTATCCCCTCACCAACACTTATGGCAAGTTCATTTAATTCACGACGATTCCAGCACCCTGAGGTAAACAATAAAAAAAAACTTATTATAACGAGTACAATTGATTTTTTTGTCATAGAATAATCCCCAATTTCTTATTATTTATCTGGTGGTTTTGGAGAAGGACTTTGATCGCGTTTTATATTTTGCTGATTAATTAAACGAGGGCGTGTATTTAATCCCCAATGTGGAAATCTAAGCAATGAATCTTGTTGATCTTTAAGAATGAATGGTCCAAAAGGACTCATATATGGAATTCCGAATGATCGCAAGCTACATAAATGTAAAATAAGTGCAATAAATGCCACTGTTATCCCAAACAATCCAAAAGATGCAGCAAGCCCCATAATAATAAAGCGAATCATTCTAATGGAAATACTCATATTATGGGCAGGAACAACAAAACTAGCTATTGCTGTTATTGCTACAATAATAACCATTGCAGCTGAAATAAATCCTGCTTCGACAGCAGCTGTTCCGATTACTAACGTACCTACAATTGAAATAGCCTGTCCAACTGACTTCGGCATCCTTATGCCACCTTCTCGGAGTATTTCAAACGTAACTTCCATTAACAATGCTTCAATAAAAGCAGGAAATGGAACTCCCTCTCTTTGTGCAGCTAAACTAATAAGAAGTGGTGTTGGAATCATTTCTTGATGATAAGTTGTAATGGCAATAAATAACGATGGAGCTAATAAAGCAATAAAGAAACTGATGATTCTGAGAAAACGAATAAGTGTACTAAAGTCCCAACGTTGGTAATGATCCTCTGCTGCATGAAAGAACTCAATAAATAATGAAGGCACCAAAAGGACAAAAGGTGTTCCACTTACTATAATTGCTACACGACCCTCCAATAGTCCGGCTGCAATTACATCAGGTCTTTCCGTGTTATACATCGTTGGAAATGGAGAAAAGGTTTTATCTTGTATCAATTCCTCAATATAATTACTTTCAAGAATAGCATCAATGTTTATTCGATTAAGGCGTTCCCGTACCTCTTTTAACACTTTTTCGTTTACAATTCCTTTAATAAACATAAGCGACACTTGTGTTTGAGTTACTTTTCCAACTTTTCTTGACTCTACCCAAAGATCCGGGCTATTAATCTTACGACGAATCAATGCAGTATTAGTTCGTAGATTTTCCGTAAAGGCCTCCTTTGGCCCTCTTATAACCGATTCTTGACTAGGTTCTGCTACACTCCTATCATTCCCACCACTCATTCCAACAGTAAAGCCTCTTGAAAATCCATCGATGAGAATAATAACATGTCCAGAAAATAGAGAAGCAAAAAGCGTCTCATAATCATGAAGATCATGAATGTCTCCAGCTGCAACAGCTGATTCTTTTAAAATACTCAGCAAATCAGTGTTGGAAGATTTGACATCATCTTGATTAAAATCAAACATTAAAGATTCTAAAATAAAGTCATTTACTTCCTTAGTATCTACAAGTCCATCTGTATAGATAATTCCTGATTGTATATCTCCACCTCGCCCTATTTTCATGTTCCTAATAACAACATCATCACTTTTCCCTATCTTTTCTTTTATTATCTTTATATTGTGCTCCAACGAGGCATATAGTGAGGTCTTTTGCTGTTCTTCCTTATGTTGATCCTGATTAAAATTTTGTTCTTTCTTTTTGAAGAAACGTTGAAAAAACGCCATCATTTTCACCTAATTCTTTTATTCTTTACGACCAATATTTTCTATATGTCATTTTATTATTTTCTATTAATAGTTAGATTATTCTCCGGGATACAGTTTCAAACTCTATCTACCCTTACAATCTTACATAGCATGAAAGTTTCATATAGCGGGAATGATAATTTTATTCACTAATTCCTCTACATCAAGAAAATATCGTTAAGGAGCAGGTAATGAATTTTAGAAGTCAACAAATTAGTGTTCACCAATTTACGGTTTTAGTTATTATTTATGTAATCGGAGATGCCATTTTAATTTTGCCCTCTATGATTGCGTACGAAGCGAAAAAGGACGCATGGTTAGCAGCTATTTTCAGTTTGGTTATTGGTATGTTTTTTGTTTGGCTGATTTTTCTTGTTAGTAGACTTTATCCCGACTTAACGATTATTGAATCTAACAAAAAGGTGATGGGGAAGTTTTTAGGTAGCTTAGTATCTATCATGTATTTATCTTATTCATTTATATATGCAGCGGTTGCTTTAAGAGAAGTTGGTGATTTCTTAACAACAGAAATGTTACCTGACACCCCTATTGAGGCCATCCATATCCTATTTGTGATCATTGTCATTATGGCAACTCGACTTGGAAACTTTTGCACGTTGTGTTGAAATTTTGTATCCATACGTGTTTTTGTTATTCTTCGTCCTTGTGATCTCTTTACTTCCAAATGTAGATATTGAAAATGTTCAGCCGGTTTTTGAAGGTGGTTTTAAACCAATTGTTCGTGCTTCTTTACTTTTCATTACATACCCATTTGTTGAACTTGTTTTATTTATGATGATTTTTCCGCATGTGAATAAATCAAGCAAAGTGAAAAGAAGTCTTTTTTTGGGGCTTTTATTGGAGGAATTGTTTTAGTTCTGTTCACAACGATTACAATTCTTGTCCTAGGTCATGAGCAAACTTCTAGACAGATGTATCCCGGCTTTTTATTAGCTAAAAAAATTAATGTTGGTGATTTTTTTTCAAGAGTGGAAGTTGTATTGGCTGGAATCTGGTTTATAACAATCTTTTTAGAATTACAATTTACTTTTATTTTACATGTCAAGGATTAGCTCAAGTGTTAAATCTTAAGGATTATCGCCCGGTTGTCTATCCACTCGGCATGATTTTAATTGTTCTTTCGATCAGTATTGCACCAAACATTGTCTACATAAATGAAATGAGCTCAATTTGGCCTTTTTTTGATTTTACAATTGGGGTATTTTTGCCACTTTTATTGGTTTTGATTACTCTAGTTAGGAGGAAATTCGGTCGTTTGTAGAAAGAAAAAATGCTTTCATATAAATAGTAAACTGGGGTTATACTAAGCTCTAAAGTCCTCTTGGAGGTAAAGTCATGAGTAGAATTAGCGAATTTGACAAAATCGTAAATGAACGAAAACACAGTATTGAACTTCTTAATAGCTATTGGGCAGAATACTCTGGACCATCTTCATGGCAATTTTGGTTGCTATTAGTGTTATTTATCCTTCCTTTAGTAGTAACATACTTTAAAATTGACCGGAATAAAGCGTTTGAGATCGGCTTTTACGGCTACAGTATTCACATTCTCATTAGTCTGGGTGATTTACTTGGAATTAATATGGGTTTTTGGAATTATCCTTATCAAATCATACCATCCTTACCAAGTCTTTCAATCGATACCTCTTTAGTGCCGGTTTGTTACATGTTCGTCTATCAATTAACATTGAAAAATAGAACTAAATTCTATCTATACTCTGTTTTAGTTTCAGGACTATTTGCTTTTGTAATTAAGCCTATAATGGTGCAAACAGGATTTTTTAGAATGTATCAAAACGTGAATTTCATTCACTTATTTCTTTTGTACTTATTGCTATTTCTAGCGGCGAGATTTATTTCCTATATTTTTAAGAGATTAAATAAGGGGACCTCTAAATAAGTTGTAATTATTTGTTTATGAACGACAATATATGGTCTTATCAGGTAATTTTGTCGTTCATCGCACTTATGAACGACACTTCTCGCTCTTTTCCTGTCACTTTTGTCGTTCATCCCACTAAAAAATGGACCGTTATAATAGGTCCATTTTAAATATTTGAAGAATTCAATCTACCAATCCATTGCTAAATCCATCAATAAACCCTTGAATCATATCTGGGGTCTCAAGAATAAGTAAAGACACAATAACGCCAATGCCTATTCCACTTAGTAAGGAATTATTTTTCGAACGACCAGTGAAATACACTGTTAATCCAGTTACTAGAACTATTAATGGGATCACATACACTATTAATGTAATCATTCATTTTCCTCCAAAAAAATATTATTCATAAAACATGTTTCACACCCATTCCGCCCCATATTGACGAATAAATTCAATATCCTTTTCATAATGATCTAGATGTCCTTCATCAATCATCTTTTGAAAAACGGTGTCACCTTCGCTTGCTTTTCTTTTCATGTAGTTACATAATCCCTCTAATCGAAGCAAGACCATGTCTAAATATCCTTCTTCAATAGCTTCACCGTAGGATTCAAAAAACAATGTAACTCTTTGTTTGATCCGATCGGCATGCTGTGACGTTTGATAATGAACTAGCTCTCCTGCTTCAGCTTGATACACCCTGCTTAATGGAATACAAGTATAAAGTGTATAAGCGATATCCCAAAGTCTAGGGCCAGGAGCTGCAACATCAAAGTCAATGATACCAACTGGTTTTTTATGATTGAAAACAATGTTATATATTGCAAAATCATTATGACACATGACCTCAAGTGGTTCAGGTGTGTTATCTATTGGCTGCCAGCTTTCTTCAATAGGAAAATCAGCAACGGAATCATGATAAAGTCGAAGCATTCTCGCAATATCTGATAGTACATCATCAGACCACATATAACGTTTTAAAGGATAATTGCCTGCTTCTCCTTCAATAAATGATAAAGTCTCTCTTCCTTTTCCATCAATTCCTAAAAACTTTGGTGAGTAATTGAAACCTTTGTTTTCTAAATGCTTTAATAGTTTGTGAATTCTAGTGCTCTCTGGCTTCATCTCACGTCGAACCGTATTTCCGGAACGGTATACGCTCGAGACATTTCCTCCGGCTAGGATTTTTTCGTTTTCGTTTTCGTTTTCGTTTTGACTCATAATGATTTCCTCCACGACTAGAGATATCCCGGTCGAGCTAAGTTTATCTAGGCTCTATACTTTAATTATTTGAGTATCATGTGCAAACTCAACATTTATACCAGAATCTTGTAATTTCACTTCTAATTCTTTAAAATCATGAAAACTTAATCCATTAGGCTCCTCAATATGTGTTAATAACACCTTTTTCGCATTAAGAATCTTAACTATTTCTAACGTCTCTGTAAAAGTTGCTTCTTCCTTAAAAACAGGATGATCCTCAGGCATTAGCCTTTCACCAGTTAACGGATGAAATTCAAATATCCCCACTGGTAAAATGGCAAGATCAAGGTCTATTACCTCTTCATATGGTTTCCAATTATTTAATTCATCCATAGCAATAAGGACTTTTTTATTTTCACTTTCAAGGATAAGCGCATATACATAATCTTCTGCCAAACGAAATGGAGAAATTTTTGTCCCATTTAGCGTAAAACTTTCACCATCTTTTAATCTCTTTAAATCCGCAAATCCTTGATATTCAAAGAAGTTTAAATGGTCTCCACTACCAAGAAATGTTTTGAAATCTTTATCCACCTGATCTGGAAGGTAGATATCAATTTTTTTATGCTGAGGAGGATCATTTATCCAATCTGCACTCAAGGATTCAATAATTCTCCTTCCCATTACGTGATCTGGATGCCAATGTGAATAAATAATTCCATTAATTTCATTGATTGTTGAGCGATTTATTTGATGATAAATATCTTCAGGAGTATCAATTAATAGATTAGGACCATGAACAAATATACTCGGCCCCATCCTGCTATAAGGCACTCCTTTATCTCTAGCTTCTGAACAAACATGACAATTGCATAATGGTCTTGGTATTGTGATTGCACCACCAGTTCCAAGAAATTCGATTATCATCTTTCACTCCCCCTTCATTGAACGTCAGCGGACGTTTATACACCTGATTTTTTCTAATGATTTTTCAGAAATTCATTCATGATAGCATACGCTTTTCTTGAGGATTCCAAATGGTAATTTGATGAAAACGGGTTGCTAAATCCATGTAAACCATTAAACTTATATGTGTTTATACTCTTTCCTTCTAATATTGTTATCAATGAATCCACATCAAATGATTTCTCTTCTTGAGGGAAAAATAATAATGTAGGACAAGGCGGCACAAGGTCTAAGTAGTCTCTAATACGCGAACCATAATATCCAACAACTCCGTTAATAGATTCATGATTACTGCACAACCATGCAATAGTTGCTCCAACGCTAAAACCGACAATGAAAACTTTTGAATAATTGTCCTTAACTTCCGAGAGTAAAGAATGTATCATTTCTGTAGCTTTATCAAAGCCAATGTTGTTTATAAAATGACGATAAGCAATATTTTTCTTCCAAATATGTAAAAGGCTTCTCTTGTTCGATTAAATTAGGACAAATCACATCATACCCATGCTGAAAGAAGGATTCACATACTCCCTTTATATGGTCATTTATCCCATAAATTTCATGAATAACGATCATAACTGATTTTGAATGTTTATGCTTTACGATCACTTTAAACCTCACGAATGCTTTTTATATATTTTACAGGGTATACCAAAGAACTACACCCCTTTTTAGCGAAATGGTGAAAAATGAATATCATTTCAAAAGAATATACTGGTTGACCAATTTTTCTCTCACCTTGTCTTTAAACTATTTCACCTCATTTGCATATTTCTTTTGCAGGTCTACATAAGCACCTACGATACGATTTGCAATCTTTTTGTTAACTGGATATTTCTCCGTACCTGCCCATGGCACTACAACACTAAATGCAATTTCTGGTTTTTTAGATGGATAGTAACCAACAAAATTTAGGTTATTCGTTTTTCGTCCCCAATAAGCTCGCTTAGGACCATAGTAAAGCGTTTGAGATGTTCCTGTTTTTCCAGCAACATCATAATCAAACATGTTCTTAGCCGTACCTGAAGTTACAACTAGTTTAAATCCTCTTTGAACACGGTTAATGTCTTCCTCTGAGTTATTTACTTTATTTAAAATTTCCGGATCCCTATCTATTGCCACCGGTCCTAATCCTTCTTCTTCTATAGGACTGTGAATACTTGTAACGATTCTTGGTTGTACACGGTAACCACCATTGGCAATTACAGAAACATATTGTGCCAACTGTAGGGGTGTATACGTGTCAAATTGTCCTATTGCAATATCGAGAAGTTTACCTGCATTATCAGGATTATTTATAAGACCTGATGATTCTTGTGGTAAATCAATTTCTGTTGACACCCCTAAGCCGAACTGAGCAAAATAGTTTCTTAGTTTTTGAAAATCTTCATTAGAAGCATTGAATGGACCATTTTCTACATAAGTTATATCTGCTATTCTCATTGCAACATAAAACATGTAGACATTTGATGAGCGTCTTAAGGCATCTAAATCATTTACATAGTTTAGCTGACTATAAGATCCTTTAGGTGGAGTTCCTTTAAAGTATAAAGTTTTATCAAAATATCCTCTTCCGTGAGACATTCCATCTTGATATCCGGCTAAAACTGTTGCTCCTTTTACTATTGAGCCAGCCTCATATTGTGTAGAGAATGTTCCGTATGCAAAGTCCAGCATCTCTCCAGTTTTTTTAGGATCAATTTGTTTTCCAGCCATCGCTAAAACATCTCCCTGATAAGGATCCATCATAACAACAAAGGCTCTATCCATTAAGAAATTTGCAGAGTATCTTCTAGCAGCACGTAACTCTTCTTCTAGTATTTCTTCTACCTTCTGCTGAAGTTCAATATCAAAAGATAGCTTTAAATCATAACCTCTACTTCCTTCTTTTACAACTTTTTCTGAAATAACGTTTCCATTTTTATCTGATATGTACTCAATTTTTGCTTTTTTAGAATTCAGATAATCTTCGTATTGATATTCAAGATAACTTTTTCCAACACGCTCGTTTCTAGCATAATCTCGTGCATTGTAATAATCTTCACGGGATTGTAAAATACCTTCTTCTGGTGAGGTTACTTTACCAAAGATTGTTTTCAAAGATTCATAGGGATACGCACGGTCCCAATCTGTAATCACATCTACCCCTGGTAATTCTTCCAAGTGCTCAGCCACTGTAGCTAATTCCTTATCTGTTAAATTCAAAGACTTAACAACCTGTGGTACATATTGATATCCAGACGAGAAACGAGTGTATATATATGCGAGTTCTTGTTCATCCAAGTTTTCTTCGATCGCTTTGATTTCCTTTTTAGGCACACGATCAACTTGTAATTTGTAAGTTTGGGATGGTTCTAATTCCAGCTCTTCTTTTTTTAGTAGTTTTTTTGCCTCTTTAGGGTGAGAAGCTAACCAGTAATCACGTATATCACGCTCTTTAAGCTCTTTCTTTAAGAAATCAGAGTCATAATGAATATAGTTTGATAAATTGATAGCAGTTGAGAGTTTGTCAGACGTTTTTGTTGTTTTGTCCACTGTATACGTAATAGCTGGTACACTTTTATTATCCACGACAATTCGATTATGTCGATCATACATTTTTCCACGGGGAGCTGGTAAATTTGCATAGTCAGATTCAGTACGTGATACCTCTTTTGAAAAGGTCTCTCCTTGTACGATCTGTACCACTCCAAGTCGAACAATTAATGCGACGAACATCATAAAAATAACAAAAAAGAAAATGTTCGTTCTTATATATCTGGACCTTTTTAACTTTCTATTTTCTTCAGAAATTGTTTTTTCCTTTTTCAATTTGAACCCAACCTTTTATTTCTAGTATTCTAGTTCCCTAAATAATCACCCAGTTATTTACAATGTTAAATTATACCATAATTTCGACAAAAATTTATATCAATTACATATTTGAGCAGATTTTTAACTGTTAGTAAATACGACTTCCTCAACATAACAATCCTTGCCTGTTTTCAATCAAAAAGCGCCTTCTGTTAAGAATGGCGCTTCTGCATTAATTAAGGTAAGTCAGTTTTAACATCATAAAATAAATTTTGCTCATTTCAACATTTAATACATTAACTGGTAAAATAGGATATTCATTCGTCTATCTTAAACATTATGTTTTATTTATTATTCTTTTGCTTGTTTAAGCGCAGCTTCTACATTAATTAAGCCGTCACCATAAAGAATATCCTTACCAGGTTGTCCAAGGTCAGTTGTTGTCTTTCTTATAACGGTCATAACTTGCTCATTTGTAAGGGTAGGATTTGCGGAACGAATTAAGCCTGCTAATGCACTTACATGTGGAGCAGCCATTGATGTTCCTGAAAGAGCAGCATATTGATGACCGATATATGTACTAGGAATATTTACACCTGGAGCAACAACATCAACATACGTTCCAAAGTTTGAAAACTCGGCAAAATTCCCGATATTATTCACTGCTGATACACTAAAAACTTCAGGATAAGCAGCTGGAAAAGCCGTTTGATCTGTATGGTCATTTCCTGTTGCAGCTACAATCATCACATCTTTTTCGAACGCATAGGCTACAGCATCTCTCATAATATCTGAATACTGATAATTTCCTAAGCTCATGTTAATAACATTTGCTCCATGGTCAACCGCCCAAACAATTCCTTTTGCAATATCAAAGGAACTTCCATATCCTTCTGCATTCATAGCTTTAATTGGCATAATTTTATTAAACCAAGTGATTCCTGCCACACCTAGTCCATTGTTTGTCTCCGATGCAATAATTCCTGCAACATGTGTTCCATGACCGTTATCATCATTTGGAGGACTATTTTCATCCAACACGTTGTAGCCTTCCACCAGTCTATGTCTTAGGTCAGGGTGGTTCAAATCCACACCACTATCTATAACAGCAATGATATTTTCGTCACTTCCCGTAGAGATGTTCCAGCCTGCTTCAGTTTGAATCATTGGTAAATTATATTGATAATCTCGGTATAACAAGTCATTTGGCTGCTGATTCTGCATGTATAAAAAGTTTGGTTCAGCATACATAACATCGTTTCTTTTAGAAAAATATGAAACTAAATCAAACGGACTTTTAAAATCAGATTTAAAAATATAAGAAGTATGATGACTACTTTGAAGCTTTCCGTTAATATCATGACTAATTTTCGTCAATTCTTGTGCGGAAAGAGCATCTTTAAATTTAACCGTAACTTCATCATGATAAAAATGGCTGCGTAACCGAGGACTGTGATTAATGGTTAAAATCGCGGGGTTATGATTCAGTTCTTGCTCAAGGTTCTGATTAAATGTAACTGAATCAATTTTATTTATCTGATTTTGCGTGGTTGTATTAAGCTGCTTGTAATTTGATTGTTCAATAGTAGGATTTAAGTTAAGATTATTGCTTGATGAATTGTGATCCTTTCTTGCATTACTAAGGGTGATTGTACCAATGATCAGCAATACAATAACTGACGTTACAATTAAACCTCTTTTTTTCATCTTTAGCTCTCCTTAGTAGATATTTATTTACCAAGATAGTTTCAGCCAAAAACTAATTTATATACGAGTCTCCCTTCTGAATCAACCATTTAAAAAGAGATCTACAAGCATAAAACAAAAAAGAAATCAGCTATAAAGCTAACTCCTTTCTAGTTCTTTGCTATAATTCGATAACGCTGATCATGTTTCCATTTATGTCGGTTAAATCAAAACGCTTAGGCTCACCTGTTCTTATGTCAGATACAGTTACCTTCTTTTCAATTAGCCTATTCCTCACTTCTTCAACATCTTTTACAACATAATTAAATGGGGTATATGTCGTAATTGGTTGAAAGTCAGAAATTTGGACAAGATGAAAACCACAATTCGGTGCAATTGAAAGCTCGCACATTCTATCGTTTTTCCAACGTAAATCAAAAGAAAATATTTCTTGATACCATAATAATGATTCTTCAAGATTCCTCACAGGAAGAAATACAGCATCAATACGCTCAACAAATTTTCCAGTTACTTGTTCATTCATATAACATACCTCTCCTCTTCACTTATCTAAATTTATTATGTAGAAATACTCTAAACCATTATTATTAGAAACTTGAAAGCCATACTCTAGTACTGAATATAGTAATACTCTCCTGATTCAGGGTCGTACTGAAATAAGGAGTAAAAATCTTCAGGTTTTACTTGTTCTTCATATTCCATATCAATCTGAACATATTCCCATTCCTCATCCGATAATTGATCTATCGTTAAGGATATATTTTTGTCAGCTAAAAGTTTTTTAATATTTAAAGAGTCTCTAAGATTATACTTAAAGTAAGTAAATGGTCCAAATTCCTCTGTGTCACCATTTTTTAAAACAAATTCAAACTTCCATTTAAAACTGCTGCCGGAAGATTTTTTAAAACCATCACTAGTTATTTTGCCTTTTAAATAGGCATGTTTTACATCAGACCATGGAATTTTTTCTTTATTTCCTAAGGTACTGATAATGATTTCATTTTTATTAATCGCTTTATAATCATCATTTATCATTACTGAAATAAGGATGGTGAAGATAAGCGTAATAATAAACGTATATCTAAGTGATTTTTCACTATTCTTCCAACCTAACACAAAGATTCCGGAGAATGCCATAAATACTATGAGTGAAATAAATACGATTGTATACCCTAACCATCCTTCTGAAATATTTGCAAAATATACATTCTCTGAACCTGCTAGTCGTTTCATCTTATTGCGACTTAATGAATCGACAAAATTAAGTAAAATCGGGGTTATAATTGTGATTAATATATATACTCGCACTCTTTTGTTTACAAATAAAGAACGCAAATTTGATACCTTAAATGCAATAACTGATCTTCCTTTAAATAATAAAAGTGCAAGTATTAAGGGAAGATCCCTAACATTAGATACATAATAAGAGTTATGAAAATTGGTTCTCCATAACCTAATCCAAATGATGCAGCGCCAAAAATAACTGAAATAATCACCAAAAGGACACCAAAAAATTTCCTTATCTTCATTAACAAAGATGATACCCCCTTCTCCTTTTATACGGATGAGTACCCATTGAAGATTCAGTTAATGAATAAACAGTCCAAAAGTTATAGTGTAAGTTCCGGAATTTTTATAATAGAGGTACTTTGTTTTAGGTCTTACTCATAATCTTTTTTCCTAGTAAAACAAATGCAGCAAGTAGAATAATCATACTGCTAATAAAGAAACCCACTGCGTATGTAGAGATCTTCTCTTCCGATACTCTATCATTAATCTCTAATCCCCAAAAATGGATTCCAATACCGTCACCATCAATATTTGTTCCAAAGGACCTTAATTCCAGTCCTTTGTTTACCAACTGAATAGCAATGAAAATAAGAAAAATAAAAACAATCCAACGAATAATAGCATTCATTTTATAGCCCACCTTTACAAAAATAAGAAAGTTAGCCTTTTCAATAGTAGCTTTTTGGTGACATTAAATTCTCAAGGAAACAAAATACCGGTTTTATTGCTAATTTGAGATAAAGGGTGATTTTTGTACATACTCTTGACTTGCAACTTGGTTAATGATGAAAGTCGCTATATCTTGATTTGTTATTCTAGTACCTGGCATATCTAAAAGATTTTCTTTTATTGATCCCTTTTCCGCGCCATCAACTATAAATGGAAGCCTAATTAGTGTCCACTTAATTAACGTATTACTGCTAAGAATTTGCCATTCCCTTTTCTTATCGGTCATCATATTAGAATAGATCCATTCAAACATCTTTGCTCCAACTCTATTCATAAAGCTCTTAGTATCTCCATCAATAGTTAAAGAGCCACCCGTAACACCAATATAACGATCAAATCATATAAAAAACATTTAATCACTCCTAATATGGTGTATCAGCACATATCCACAAATCCGGTAAGCCTAACGATTTTACAGATTTTAAGATCTCCATCATCCATTTATCCTGTTGTACAATTGAAATAATTTCTTTCTCATTCATTCTGAAAACCCCTATAAAAATTCGTAATTTTAACTTTGATACCAAAAAAAATCATGCATTTGCAGATGAACACTCTGCCATGTAAAATCATTCGCCATTTTACCAATTTATCCCTTTCATTTTTAACATAAAACTATATTAGTAAGATATAGTAAATAAGATATAATATTTTTGTAGAATTTTGTTGAAATATAGGATAAAAGTCTTTAAAATCCTATATATAGTTGATAAAGGCAAACTTATCGAAAGGTAAGGACGCAAAGCTACGAGTCTAAAGTCTTAAGACAACGACAGTCGGGTTGCCAAAAATGAATAGATTATATAATGATTGATTGGTAACCCATTTATTAAATGGGGGGATTATTATGAAGGATACTGAGATACAAGCAGCAATAAAAAAATTTAATCAATTATTAATGAGGTACCCTGATTCAAAGGAGTCATCATTTTATTTCACAAATTTTTTAAAACAATTTCTAAGAGTGAAAAGCACAGTATCAGAAACTTGTTTAGTTTCATTTGTGACAATCATTAAACATGAAAAGCCTGAAGTGTTCTATGAAATTCGTAAACGTGGAGAATATGATCATGTCATGAATTTTATCATTCATCTTACCACTGACTACGAGAAAGCTAAAAGTGATTTGAACAAGCTAGCTAATGGTTCAAAAGAAATAGTAATCGTACAATAAACACTGATATTTTGAAGCATATCGTTCTATAGAATACTAAAGCTTTAAAGTTATATTTGTATTTTGTCATGTGTTACATTTTTTGACGACCATAAAGTGAAAACTTTTTAATAATTTTAAGGAATGATTAGAATTGAATAATGAATGGATTAAATTAGTTGAGCAGTTAGAAAAAGAAGGAATCACACCAAAAGACGCAAATCAAATGATCCGCGGATACCAAATGATTAAGATGGTCATGAAAACCGTAAATGACATTGGAGAAGAAGAAGAATAGGATTGTTATTATTTGATGCGATGTTCTAACCGAATAGATTGTTTACATAAAAAGACGATCATTTAAGTAGAATGATCGTTCTTTTTTTACCATAAAAATCTAAATTTTACATATATTGTTTTTAGTACTAATCTAATAGTAAGACTTCATCTCCTATTTGAATATGACCTGTTTTTGTCACAGAAGCATAAACCCCAAAATGATTATTTCTTTCTTTTGCAACCGTTTTAAGTAATGTGGCATCTTTTTCGGCATTTTCAGGATCAACTGTAATAATCATACATCTCTCGCAATGCCTTTTTAAGTGTATTTCAACTTCATTTCCAATTTTCATTCGTTTGTTAAACCATTTTTCTTCTATAAACGGTATTTTTTCTTTAAGATCTATTAGTATATTAGGTCGGAAACGCCTGTGATCAATATCGGTCTTGCCCCATATTTCCTGTAATTTATTTAATGAAGCATCCGTTACCAGCTGAATATGTTCTTCTTCGATCGCTCCTATAGGTACGTGTGACGGCGTAAACGTAATCGGTGAAATGTTACACTTCGATTTTTCTTCTATTTCTTTCGTGAGTTCTTCATTTTTCCAGCTAAAAACCTTTCCTTGCGGAGTTATTATTTCAACATTTGGATACTCTTCTTGCGATTCCTCTCCAACAAATCTTGCTTTATATCTAGCCATTTCAGGAAACTGTGTGATCGTTAAAAACTTTCCTAGTCTTGTTGTATCTAAAAATGCATGACTTCGGTCTCCGTATAAACCATATTCCATAACTTGTGTTTCCTGTACACTCTCCCCATAAAAAGATTTTACAGGATGGCGAATAATTTCTTTAATATAACCTATTAACATTGTAATACCTCTCATTATTTTATTTTTTGATACACTAAAGATATATGTTAAACGCTCCTTACATTCAATATGAAAAAGAGTAGTATTTTCGTAGATACTACTCTTTTCTGGTATGAGATCTTGTTAATCCCTGAATTCAGATTAGCTCTGCCTAGACATGTATTTCATCATCAAAACTAATCTTAGTATACTTTTTGAACTCCATATTTAAATCCACAATACTGATAATTTTGTTTTTTATACATTTCTTTCGGAGTGTCTTCTCCATCTGCAATTAAGATTACAGTCTTTTCGGGAAATGTTTCCATCGCGAATTTTTGTAGTCTACTTCCAATTCCTTTGTTTCGGAATTCTTCGTCAACAGCTAGGTTATCTATTTCTGCCGTTTTACTTGAGATAATAATATCAACATAGCCTGCCGGATTTCCTTTATAATACGCCAAGATTTGCAGAATATGCAGTTCTTTAAATTGACGTTTTATGAGGTCTTTTTTTGTTTTGCAAACTCACTTCCATACTCTAAATCATGCTTATATTGGAGAGTAAGGTATAATTCTAAGTTTTTTTCTGTTACAGCTTCAATTTGTATATCGGGATTATTCATTAATGCTGGAAAGTCTTTTGGTAGAATAGCAAATAATTCTATAAAACCAATCTCATAGCCTTTATCCGTCAGGTAAGCATTAAGTTCTGCTGTTGGTTTTTGATTAGCAGGAAAATAAAACTTAACATGTTTTTGACCGTTTTTCTGATGATATTCTCTTAGGTACTTTTCTACTGGTTTAAATTCAGATAATGTTGGTAATTTCTTAAACTCTATAAAATTACTATCATACCTAACTAACATCTCAGAATAATGAAAGTGTCTATATAAATCATTTTCAGTCACTATTTTTCCAAGCGTATAAATATCTTCAAATGATACTTGTTTCATTGATTATTCTCCTAATTTTGAGTTCTTTCCTCCATTTTACACCAAACCATACAGCTCGTTACATCTCATTTTTTAAAATGCAGATCATCAAGTCAAAATCCTCGTTGATAAATCTTCTACTCTACCTACTGGTGACCATACTTTTACGGCGATATACACTTAATACGATTCCTATTAAGATAGCATTAAACAGAGTTGGCATTAATCCGTAGCTAATAAACGGCAAGGACATTGAGGTCATAGGGAATATACCAAATACCATACCGATATTACTAAACAACTGGACTGCATAAAGTGTTACCGCCCCTACAAGAAGAAGTTTGCCATATGAATCATTTATTTGATGAAAAACAACGACAATCCTTGCAACGAATAGTGAGAGAATGAAAACAAGAATCATGGCAAAAATCCAGCCGTAATAATAAGTAAACGTGACAAAAACAAAATTTGTATGAGCCTCTGGAATAAACTCACTTCCGGTTGAGTTTCCAAACCATCCCGCATTATAAATGAACTCTTTTGAATATAAATAAGGATAACCAGCACCAGTTTCATATTTTTCAGGGTTTAAGAATCCCAATATCCTGTCTTTTAAATATAAAGGCATATATCTCCATGCTAATCCTGCTAGTATAAATAAAAATATAATCATACTTCCCCAAATAATGTAGATTGTTTTCCGATTAAATTTACTCCATCCTAGCATAGAGATGACCATGACCATGTATATGTAGGTTGTAGCAATACTATTTGCAATAAGAAATAAATAGGTGGAAATAAAGAATAATAAGAAAAAATGCCACACCTTTAACTTGCTATTATGAAAAAATGAAGCCTCAGGCAAAGAAAAAAAATGGTACTGCCATCAAACTTTCTAGTGTTATAGGCCCAATTCTTAAAACAGGAAAGCCCTCCAATTAAAGAGTTTGAGAAAAAACAAATCAATAAAAGCAGCAATATCCCTAATGTGTAAAAAAACCATCCTAGCTTAATAAACTTTTTATAATTAACAAGCATAAGTGCGATAGCTATTAAACTTCCGAGAAATGTAAAAACGATCTTATATGTAATAAAATGTCCTTCGTCCATATAGCCTAGAGGAAATAATGGTAAAAAACCTAAACATAAAGTAGTTACGAGCAGAATAATACTCAACCAATCTACCCTCGGTCGATGAATTTTATTAAATTGTCTACCAAGTTCGATCGGACTTCCCATCTGTTCAATGGCCTTTTCTTCAGCTTCTGCTTCATCTATTCCCTTTTCCATCCATCCTTTCTTTCCTTGTGTTAAATGAAAATCCAGCTCTTTTGTAACATATTCTCTTGCTTCCTTTGATTTAATATGAGCGGTGATTTCACTAAGGAAGATCTGTTTTTTATTTTTCAAATTCCCTCACCCCTCTAATAATTCTCTTAACACAACATGTTTTTTTTCACTGTTTTTTTCAGCCTTTTGTAATAGTTTTCTGCCCTTATTATTAAGTTGATAATGTTTTCCTTCTGAGTCATCCCATCTTGATAATAAACAATTATTCTGTTCTAAACGATGCAGCAGAGTATAAATAAATCCTTCATTGTCCTCAAATTTAAGGATACCTCTTCCTCGTATGTGCTTTAGTAGGTCATATCCCGTTTTTTCATGAACAAGAAGCTGCATGACAGCTAAGAACACTTCGTCATCACTACTTTTTAGTTTCTTCATTTTAATTCGAACATGATCTTGATGTTTTTCTGTAAAATCCAACTGTTTAAACGCCGTTTTCTCCATTGACTTTCGAAGCCCTTTTAAACGATCTTCCATTTTTATTCCTCCAAACTATCTTTTAATAGTTCCTTGGCTCTTTTGAGACGTGTTTTTACCGTGCTTTCCTTTTTTTCTATTAATAAAGCAATTTCTTTAATCAATAACTCTTCATAATAATAAAGATAAATCACTTCTCGATATTTAATTGGCAGGTTCATCACTGCAGATACGAGTCTATGATCTTCGTCTTTTTGTATCAGTGTTTGCTCAACTGTTTCTCTATTGCTCGAAGCTTCTATTGATTTCTCTTCTGCAACAATTACGTTTTTGTTGTACCAACTTTTCAGGTAATCTTTACAATGATTAATGGCAATTCTCCATATCCAAGTTCTTAGCTTTGATTTTTTATTAAATGTAGGATAAGCCTTATAACATTTAATAAAGATCTCCTGTGTTAGGTCCTCAGCTACTGCTTTATTATTTACATAGGAATAGACGAGTTGTAATATTTCCTGACCGTATCTTTTCATCATCTCATCAATCACATCGTCTACATTCTCATTTTGAATACTTTCTACTGTTATTTCCTGCACATCTGTCCCCCCTACTTACTTCTTAGACGAAGCCCACCTAAAAATAGTTTGTGTTTTTGAGAAATTTATATAAAGCTTCTCCATTGCATATTTATAATCATAGAATCTCACTTGATAAATTAAAAACATTCTTTAGGCTTTTACAATTTCTATCCAAAAATTTCTAAAACTCCCCAAAAAAACCTCCAATGTTACCGTATTATTTAATAAGTAATTTTTACTATTTCCTTCAGACATTAAGAAAGTGAGGGGAACACTAGTGAATGATCAGCAAATCATAACTATGTTAGAAACACTCAGAAAATATAAAGATTGTGAAATTACACATCGAATTCAACATCACCTTATTAAATTTAATGAAAAATCAAACCGTTTTGAAATGACTAATTTGGAAACCGATTGTACAAAAAGTTATGATGATATTAGTGATGTATCTAAGGTAATCAATAGAATAATACAAAAGAGCCTATCAACTGAATAGTTTTGTAAGGAATATATTGATCTCTACTTATTCCCTTCCTGAATAAACACATTTTCGAAAAGTTTCTATAAGTTTAATTAAAGGAGATAGTTACACTCTACAAGTAATAACGTATATCTTTATAGCAATAAGGAAAAAATATAAATATGAAAACAAATCAAAAAAGCTACTATAAAGCAAGTACAGAAGGAATTATGAAATTTATGTTGTGGATTTATATCTTTACATTTTCGGTAGGAATTATGACCTTTTATTTAAGAGGTGAATTAACGCAAGGCAACTTCTATTTTTTCACAAAGACTAGTTTAATCTATCTTGTAATTTGTTATATTTTATACTGGGCAATTAAAAGTCAAAGGTTAATACTAAAAGAAGATCATTTAATTCTTACCATTTTCGGATGGAATCGATATAAGATATCCATTCATGATATCGAGAAGTGTGAGTTTGGAAAAATAAATGGAGAAAAAGTAATTCATATCACCTTAAACAAAAAAATAAAATGTGCTTTTCCATATTATCCATTTCAAAGAGCTTGGGAAGAAATAAGTGAAGCAATGAAAGAAAAAAACAAAAGCATTCGATTCTATATTTAAAAAAAGTCACTAGAAAAACAATAATAAGACAGCAGAAACAACCGGCAATAAGTCGAAATCCCCTGCTGTCTTTTTGTTATAGAATAACCTTTTTATCTTTAAATCTACTAAGAAGGAATTTTCAGAATACAATTTCTTTTCAAAATAACTTATAATATAAATGAGGTTTTGAATACAAACACTTGCATTAACATTTTAAAAGGAGGTAGATAAAATGACAATACAACAGGAAATCACAGTAGAAACAACCATTCAAGCACCAGTTGAAAAGGTGTGGGAATATTGGACAGAACCAACGCATATTACAAAATGGAACTTTGCTTCAGATGATTGGCATTCTCCTTTTGCTGAGAACGATTTAAGAGAGGGTGGGAAATTCACGTCAAGAATGGAAGCAAAAGATGGTAGCTTTGGCTTTGATTTTGGTGGAGTTTATGATGAAATAAAATTACATGAGGTAATAGCTTACACAATGGAGGATGGCAGAAAAGTAAGAATTTCTTTTAACGACAGAGCAGGAGAAACTGAAATAATTGAAACTTTTGATGCAGAAACTAGTAATTCCATTGAGTTACAACAGCAAGGATGGCAAGCGATTTTAAATAATTTTAAAAAATACGTCGATTCAACAAACAATTAAAATTAATCTCTATTCAATTCTTTTACTAAATTATAGGTGGGGTATCTGTTATTAGTATAGATCTACAGACACCTCCATTTTCTTCACTTACCAATCTCAAGTAATCTTACTTCTAAGATAGTCCTCGAATGTTACTCTGCCCTTTTTTCGAGTAGAATTGGTATTACCTCCATCAGAAAAAGCCTTAAAAAGTTTTCCTGGTAAAGATATGCTTAACACTTTATTATTCTCGTTATTGATTTTGATTTTTAACTCAGCCATTTCTCTTATTGTTACAATATCAGGACCACCAAAATCCTGTATTTTACCTTGAGGACCTTTATCCACTATACCTATTAGATGATTCGCAAATTCATTTACATCCACGCTTTGACATTTAAAGTTACCTGGAACAATATATCTTTTAAGAACGGGTCTTGATAGAAATAAATTATCGATAAAATGGTGAAACTGAGTTGCACGTACAACCGTATGTGGGATCGAACTATTTTCCAGCAAAATTTCCGCTTCAAGTTTATGTTTATAATAGTTAAATGGTATTTTATCTATCCCAACAATTGAAGGATAAATAAAGTGCTTTATGTGTTTTGCTCTTCTTAATAACTCATTAAAACCTGAAACCTCAACAACTTTTGAATGTTTATTAGGACTTGTAGCTGAGTGAATAATAACATCAACATCTTTTACTGCTTCTTCTAAGCCTTCACCTGAAAATAAATCGCTATAAATCCACTCGAAATGCTCATTTCCTTTAGGCTTATTTCTAGAAGTTATTTTAACTTCATAATCAGAACCTTTTAATTGATTAAGTAAAGCAGAACCAAGATGACCTGTTGAACCAGTAACAAGGATCCTCAACTACAACACTCCTACTCTCATAGTGTTTCAATCATGTAAGAACAATTATTCCCTCTCTCTTGCTCGTTGTGTATCTCTAATATTTTTTTGAACTGTAATGGCAGCAAACAAAGAAAGTGCAAAGGCCATAGCATAAAAACCCTTTTCACTAAGTGTGATACTAGTAGCATTGTATAGTCCAATTGCGATTAACGATATTGCAATAACCAATGCTAACCAACTAATACCATAATAAATGCCAGTAACAGGTATCCCTTCATCTTTATCTCTTACTGCCTTTTGCAAGGATATTGCTGCATATAATCCAAATACTAAAATGGCAAAGTAATACCCTTTTTCATTTAATTGCATTGTTGCATTGAATAGACCAATCAGATAAGCCGTTACACCAATTAATAATGCTGACCAAAGCCCCCTTGAAAGCAGCAGTTGGCTCACCCTCCACTCTTTTTATTTCGATTTTATGTTCCTCCGGTTCATTTTTTTCTAGCATTCCTTCTTTATTGTTTAACAATGTAACCCCTCCCTTAAACTTTATAAAGACTATAACCCACTTAAATAAATATATTTTAGAGTTATAGATACTGAACTCAAATTGACACGAGGAATGAATAAACAATTCATATCATACTCGTATCCAGAGTCAAAAACCTTTTGAAAGGCTTCCTGCTATAATTAAATAACTCCTTTTACATACGAAGACTTTTATTATGTTCTGAAAAATGATCACGTTGATCTTTTTTTAGTGCTAAGTATAAAGCAGCTAGCCAACCGAACAAACTCCAGCCTAAGAAGATATTTATAAAATAAATGAGTGTTTTGTTATACTTGTTTTTCTTACTGGCTATGAAACTTGGGATAAAATAAATAGAACCTATTAAAATTAAAGGTAAAATGTTTATGAATTCCAAAAAGTAATCTCTCCCTCATGCAATTAGTTCATCTTATATAGTGAATAATTAATACCCTGTCATAATTATGCATTCTGCATACATTTGTATTATAAATAAATTAATTGGAAATAATATAGTTAATTATAACTAAATATAAAAGACACCATACTATTAACCTAGATAAATTCACCCACTTCACTATGGAGATAAAAAAACTTTATGAGTATGAGTTTTATGAAGCCCCCTTATTATAGGTCTTCATAAATTTTGGTAAATCTTAGTTATTATCTTCTACATTTATAACCACATTTCCTTTTTTGTGACCTTTCTCTACATATCTATGAGCTTCCACAATCTCATCCAACGAATAAACTCTGTCAACAAGTACTTTTAATTTCCCCTTCTCTACAAGTTCCTTAAGGAAGTTTAACGCTTCTGAAGATTCCGGTGAATTACGGCTCAGTAATAGTTTCTTGTTGGTAGTCATTTTAGTCCATAGCATTTGAGCATTCGGAAGAGGATCCGTGACATTTATGTAGGTTCCGTTTTTCTTTAACAATTTAATACACACTGAAAAAGAACTCTTGTTTACAGCTTCAAAGATGACATCATATGTTTCGTCTATATTAGCAAAATCCTCTGCTGTATAATCAATGACTTTATCAGCTCCCAAAGATTTTACTAACTCCAAATTACTGGTACTGCATACCCCTGTAACGTTTGCTCCGAGATATTTCGCAATCTGAACTGCATAGCTTCCTACACTACCTGAAGCACCATAGACTAAGACCTCATGACCACTCTTTAAACCTGCTTTCCTAAGAAAATACAATGCTGTACGAGCTCCAATAGGAATAGCAGCAGCTTCTCCAAAGGATATATTGGACGGCTTTATAGCTACAGGTCCATCTTCCTCCAAACATTTGTATTCTGCATAAGCACCAAAATCAGTCAAGGTCGCTGCAAAAACTTGATCTCCTTTCTTGAATTTTTTAACATTCTTTCCGATCGATTCAACTTCTCCTGCTAACTCCATTCCTAATATCTCTTTTTTAGGTTGTCTCAAACCAAGCGTTATCCGTGCAGGTAGCCAAAAAGCAGGTGGAACAGTAAAACTCCGTGACCGAATATCTGCAACCGTTACAGTTGTGGCTTTTACTTTCACTAAAATTTCATTATCTTTTGGAATAGGTTTTTTTACCTGTTTCACTTCAAGAACATCTGGGGGACCGTACCTACTATACACAATCGCTTTCATCAACCCACCTCATATTCGTTTTATTCTTTAATAAGATACGATTATTACGGATAAATAGACCATAATCCACTAACTGTTCTGAACTAAATCTGACCTTTATTCCCTAATTCATATCATTCATTTATTCTAGATTAAATTAAAGACCATATTGAATTCATAAATATAGGCATATTTATTTGGTAACTTCTATAAAAATCATCCATAATCCGATTTTTCTTTTATAATAAAGACAGAAAGGAAGAGTTTTATGTTATACATACTTTTTGCATTAATTGCATTATGGTTATTGACATCATTTTTTTCTTATTATTTGTTCTATTTTCTAACATTTTCTGTTTGCACTATTGGAATCCTTACGATATTTTTCTGGAAAATTGTCTGGAACAGTATATATAAACAATTCCGGTTAAGGACAGATCCTACCTATAAAAAGAAAATGGATATTTATCAAGAGAAAAAACATAACGAGAAAGTAAAAAGTCTGCGGAAACTTTCGGGATACCCAAAATGGAAAACCATAGTGAAAGAAAAGCTCTTCAACGTTTTCGCATGGGTGTTGATGGTTTGTATCTTTTTAGGAGTTCCGATAGTTGCTTTTTCAATCGGAGGAACCTTTTTGCTCGACTTCCCTGCCTATCTCTTCGGAAAGACGGAAACTGTTACCGGATACATATCACATTATGATGAGGTTTCAGGCCGAAAATCACTTCCATACACTTTAGTTGAAATAGATAATCAGAGCTATGCTTTAACTCATAGTGAGACATTTTCTATAGGAGATAAAGTGAAAATTGACTATTTGGCGCATACGAAAATCATTAGGGAATTTAACATATTAGAGGAGCGGCAAATCCAATCAGAAGTACCAACACAAGCTGATCCAACATTGAAAAACAGTCCGGTGACTGGTTCATGGGAATATACAGTTGGAGATAAGTATACTTCAGTCCTTTTCTCTGAAACAGGTTTAGCCAATTTTGGAGAGATTAAGGGCGAAGAAGGCATCTTTTATTATGGCAGCTGGGGGTATGACGAAAAAGAGAAGGTCATTACATTTAATGTGGATGATGCTGAAGATTTGTCCTGGAAGCCTGTAAACCATCCGGATAAAATTGAAATTAAGGTTCTTTCGGTTACGGATGATACATTAGAAATCGAATATCTTCAGAAGAAAATTTACTTAACAAAAATATGGTAATTTTAAAGGTTGAGAGTTCATGTTATTTTAATGGATTAAAAATTAGTTACAATTTCATTTCTGAAGTTTACTCCATCACTTTCCTAGAAATATTAATTTTTTCTATTTTATATTAATAATATCCTTTAATATAATATTCATTAAATTAAAGGTAAACGCATAATTATAAATAGTTTCCCTGCTCTTTAAGGGAAACACATATGCGATTGGAGGTTAATACGAATGGAAAGCTCTAGCGTTATTGCCAATATTATTTATAGGAATTATATATTTAGGAGTGATTGGTTTTACAATTTGGTTTGCCATTAGTCTTATTAAGGCTCAAAGAGAACGAAATGTTGTACTTAAAGAAATATCATACAAACTGGATTTTGTTGATATTAGGAAAAAGGAAGATTAACCTACTTAATATCATAAAAAACGGCAATAAACACTCAGATTTGAATATTCAAATTTGAGTGTTTTTTTTATTAAAAATCTAGAATATTATGATATAATTACTTCGTTTCCTAAAGAAATATCATCCATATTACTTTAATGATTTAAACCAAGTTAAACAATCCGAGAAGGTGATTTTGTTGCAAAGAATTTTTTTCCCCGTTTTTTTTACACTTATATTAATATTCTTACCTATTTTTCAAAAAAAACGTATTGATCCAGCTAATGGTGCCCTAATAATGGCAACAGGTATATTCTGTATTGGAGTGACAAGTCGCTTCACAAACTTTAGTCAAATTCCAATGTATACAGTCGATATTGCACTACTTATTACTTGGCTTTTCCTTTTTATTTCTTTTATAAAAACCGTTTTTAAAGGTACATTTCGTAGGCGTTATATCACACATCCTGTTCAAAGCTTTGCTATAGGTACATGGGTTGCAGGAACATCTATATTGTGCTTATTATTTTTCAAACAATTTCCTGAATATAAAGTTATATTTATGATCATCTCACTTTTAAATGGTGTGCTTTGGTTATTTTATATATTTGTTTGTATTCAGTGCTATTATGTGATTTTAAAGTCGAAGTATTATGAAAAGGTTCATGGAGTCCTATTTTTATCTACTGTAAGTACACAGTCATTAGTTATTGTTTATGGCCACCTATTTAATAATCACTATTTTTATATGATTACTAAAATGCTAATCTATATTGGAATCCTACTATATATTATTAACTTTTCTTTCATTTTTAAAAGATATATCTTTCATACATGGAACCTATCTGATCATTGGTTTAATACAAATTGTATCATCCATGGTGCCATTTCAATTACTGGTATTGCTGCAATAAAATCAGGAACGATTAACCATGATATTATTTTTTATTTATGGTTACTTGCAATGACAATGTTTTTACTTGTTGAAGGAATTGAAATTAGACGAATATTCGCTCGGCTTTCTAAGTATTCTTTGCAAAGAGCCATTGGTAGCTATCATGTTTCTCAATGGGCACGTAACTTTACATTCGGAACTTTATATGTTTTTACAATAAACCTTGAGTTGGCTAATCACCATATAATTTTCTATGTTCTTAAAAAATCTATTATTAGTGTTGGTTTATATATTCTTATTTTATTATTAGCTATTGAAACTTTTATTTTTATGAAGGATGTGTGGAAGAAAAGTCAAATACACATTTCGATTTCAACTGTTTTAGGAAAGTATATGAAGCCTACAACTCATGATAAAAGTCCTTGGTAATTAGTAAAGGATGATACGTTTTCAGGTATCACCCCTTTTCAAATTGAATGTTAATGAGCCTTGACGTGTAAGGATAAAGATAACAAATCGTAGTTCATTTCTTCTTTCCTCTAAGTTTTAAAAGAATATAATATATGATAAACCCGACTGATAGACCTGGAACTAAAAAAAGAATCGGGAGAATCACGGGCCCAAATAGGACTCCCATTATTTTTAGTTTTGTGGAATAAATTAAACCAATTGTTACAAAAAAAGCACCAAATACAAAGGGAAGATACGAATATGAATTTGTTTCACCTTCCGCTTCTCTATATGCATCCCACATGGCAAACATATATAAACAAGGATAGAACATAAGCCATTGAAAATTTGTAACATCAATGGCTTTCTGTATTTCTCCTGTAAATGAATAGATAATTGCTAAGTTAAAGTTAGCGAATGCATTTACAATAAATTCCAAAAGAATAAATATACTTCCCTTATAGTATCTTCTATTTAAGAACTGACCAAACCCTGGTAATGCAACGCTCCATAATAAAGCCTCATGTTTTTTAGGTTTTTTATAATTGCTCACCCAATATCACTCAATTCATCTTTTGTTTCCGATCCTCCATTTGAGGTGGCTCTTCCATCCAACCATTTTTGATCATGATTTTTGCACCACTGTGAGCATATTCGAAAATATCTTTTATAAATATTGCATTTTTAGCAGACAAATCATTTCGTAAGCTAAAAGCAGTTCCAAGAGAATTGCTTCCCATAGAAAAACTACAAAATAGACTTGTGCAATACATCATGAGCTTATCCGAAAATGGGTTTTACTGTTGAACGGGTAGCATTTCCACCTGGACTTTGAGGAATTGGAAGGTTTGTTTGAATAAAGACTTCGCTCAATTCTTTTATAATACCTTTAGCAAGTTCTGCCCCTTCATTAAAAAATTGCCTAACCTCTCGATCATCTGCACTTTGTGCAAATCCCAAAATCAATTGTAAGCCTGTAAGATTTGATTCAATAGCTTTATGTACGTGAGAAATTTCTACTGTATTCAATGGTCTTTTTTTGCTCAATGGATTAAGAGCAATTCCACCTAAATAACTATTATCTTTTACAAACTCAACTGATTTTGGCATTGAAACATATGGAGATCTAACAAGTAACCCCTTTTCAAGCAAATACTGAGTACAGATCCTAAAATAGTTTTGAGTAAGAGCAGTAAGCCCTTCAAACAGCCTATTGATATCTTCTCTAAAAGTCATTGTTAAATTTAATGAGTGTAATCCCATGCTTATTTCTTTTAAAAGGCGCACGAACATAATGTCAAAACCATTATCATAGAGCTTTGGAACATCTTTATTTACATCTTGTGCTGTATAACCAATTGGTATGACAGCACCTTCCTCTTCATATATTTTAACTATTTTACCAACATAGACTTCAAGCTCAGCATGCAAATTAGTCATAATATCTTTTGCTTTTTCGTCATCTGCTTTTTCTATAAAATATTCTAACATTCGCAAAATCATAGTCTTTTCTTGATATGTAAGCCACAACGTTCCTAATTCAGATGATGTGATGGTTGCTTTTTCTCGCATAAACAATCCTCCCCTTAGATGATAATGTTAGGGTGCCTAAATCTTGGAAATTTCATTCTTTTTTCTTCTTTATTGCTTAAATTTTGTTTCTAATATTCTTGATCTGTCCATATAAAAGAGCACCTATCTTTTTGAAGAAAGGCGCTGCTGAATTTGTTATATATTTTCATTTAAAATTGATTGAAGTTCATTAGGTACTATTTTAAGCTCATAAACCTGGTAAATATTACTACTTCTAACCAAATCGAATGTTCATTATAATTATTTATCAAATGTGCTCCAAAACTCATTAACTCAAATTTTTATTATTTCTATTTTATGCTCTTCATTTAAGTTAGCTTGCCCATCTAAGGTGCCAATTTCTGATTTGTCACTCCCTTCTTTTTTGTATTCTACTTCTACTTTGAAGTTATAAATAATCTCTTTAGATTCTGTTTTTTCAAATTCAATGTTTTTCACCTTTAATTTGTAATTATTTTTAATCGGTCCTATCAATAATGTTGTTCCGTAATAAGAAACAAATTCTTGAAAGGCAGCATCATCTGCAAAATATTCTTTGTATAGGTTTTCTTCATATTTAATTTGAGCTTCTATGCTATCTTCGCTCATATCATTAAATATTCGTATTAATTCATCGTCCGGACCAGTAAGGTTCTTATTTAATACAGCTTCAATTGTCTGTGTATTTGCATCTTCAGTTTTCTTTCCTGACCTCTCATCATTACACCCCACTAAAAGAAGCATAGCCAGTAAGGCTGTTCCAAAGAAAACGTACATTTGTCTCTTCAAATAATTGTCCTCCCATCCTAAAGCCCCTTATTTAACACCGAATCTATATAAGCAGTAGTTATTCATTCACTTTACTTCCTATCAATAACTCTTTTAACTCTTCAATTCCTCTCTTGATTCATCTTAAGTAATCTAATTTTACCAAAAAATCACATTCATTGTTACATTAAAGAGCACTGTTCTTATAGAATAGTGCTCTTTTAGAAGGCCGAACCATAGTAATGGATAAAACTACTCTCTTATAATTTAGGAAGGGTTTCATTAGGTTTACAATACTTCGTTTCATTTTCCTAAACCGTTTCTAACTTACAAATCCACTTATAATAGCCTACCAAAATTAAGATAAGAATTTATTTACTAACAAATCATACCAAACGTTCCACCAACCTAGATGGAAAAACCCCCAAGGTTCAGGAAGTATACTTATTGATTCGTAAATTATCATCCCCACTGTACAACCGATAATATAAAAGGCTTGCTTAAAAAGATTCTTGTTATATGGGTAAAAGCTCAGTAGTAGAACATTAACTGGAGGAATTAAAACAGTATGAGCAAGGAATCCTAACACTTCAATTCCTTTATCAAAATACCAATACCCTTGAAATTTAAATTCAATGATTAAGTCAAATAAAACCTGAAATGCAATTGTAAAAGTCCATATACTTACAATTCGGCTCTTGACTGGTATTTTGTGAAATTTTAAGGCAACTAAATTAAAGATGATAATTGAAAGAAATAGTAAGATCATCATAATTCCTTTTTATTTTCATTATGCCCGATACTAAATTGTTAATTCGTGATTACTTTGATTTTTGAAATACAAAACTCGAGTTAGTGAAGAAACACATAGTATGATAAAAACTGAAAATAATACCAGTGTGGAACAATATTTTCATTCTATAAACACAAAGTTCTTTTGAAATTTTATCCAACTCTGCCACTAATACTTTAAATGGTAGCGCTCTACTTCAATATTGAAACGACAGTACGTGTAAAAAATATGAAAAATCTCTAACTGTAAAAGGAGATGAAATAATGAAAGATATCGCTCACACTGTTCATATAGGTGAATTAATAGCTGTCTCTAAGGTTTTCCATCTTAATCCTGTCCGAATGATCACATTATTAGAAAATGATTTAATGGAAGTATTCGAAAATAAAGAAGATTTTTTAGTGAAATACGGAAATAAGAAATCATATGACGAATTAGAAGATTGGTGTGAATTAAATAACGGGAAAATTTTCACGAAGCCAAAATAGGAAGTGAATACTTTACAATCTAAAAAAGCCAAATTTCTCGATAATCATACCGAGAAGTTTGGCTTTGATTATGTTTATAACAAATCAGCTTCCATTATTGCCTTCATTACTCTTGCTCGTCTCCCCTTTTTTCTCCTCGTCCTTTTGTATATCATCTATTTTTTTAATCGTTGTTCCAGGATAATAGTGATCAATAATGTCTCTATATGTGTATCCCTTATCGCCCATTATACTTGCGCCCCATTGACTCATTCCTACACCATGACCAAAACCTCTACCTCTTATAACATAGTATCGATCGTGTTCTTCGAATGAATCAATAAGGTAGCTTTTAAAGGAGGACCCTCCAATAAGAGGTCTTATTTTATCTATGGCGGTTTCGTTGAGCTCTACCACTTCATACAGAATTGTTCCTTCTATCAAACGTCTTAAGAATTCTATTTTGATTGAGCCTTTTTTTGCACGATTTGACTCATTTTGATCTGGTGATATATCTAGATTCGAAATGGATAAGATTTTTATATCCCCTTCATAACCTTGTTTTTTTAGCCTGTTTTTCATGGATTCTGTTATAGAAGGATCTTTTTCCACTAACTTGTCCCACCAATTCAACGTAGAAGCGTCTATATTTTTTAAAAATAGCTGCTCCTTATGTAAAGTGAGTGTCCATGGTTGAATAGGATCGTAAGGGTCTTTCTTTATTGGAAAGTATACTCTTGCTGTTTCACCCCATACATTTTTATTGTTTTCAGTTACTCCACCGTTACTAGCAGAATAATAAGCATTGATGGAACTTATTATCAAATGTAATAATTTCACCTTTTGTTTCTTCAACCGCTTTTGAAGCTTGTTCAAACCATTCATACCCACCATAAACTTGATATTGAATGGTATCATCCATGTCCTTGTCCATATGTGTCATAGTGTAGGTTCTAGCAGCAAGTGCCTGCGCCTTTAAGGTTTCTAGTTTCCACGAAGGATACACCTCAAATGGAACAACACCTTTTAAATAATCCTCTATAGGAATTTGATTGATAGGTCTGATGTATTTACCATCTTCTATCATAAATTCCATCGCACCAAGGTACTTTTTGTTATTCACTGTGATCACATGCTCTTCATCATATACATCTGGTATCAAAACGAAGGAATCATCAAACGACATTTTTTCGTTTTGATTAGTCAGTAAAATGGAACCTTTTTTGATGGTTAAAATGTGTTCAACTTCCTCACTAATAACTTCAATTCCATTCATTGTTGTATATCTACCTTTGACCTGTATGGTGAGCTCTTCTTTATCTCCTATGTAATTTTTTAACTTTACCTTTAATATTTCACTCGCATGTGTTTCTTTTTGATTTAAGAATATAGTTACAAATAGTAAGAGTAAGATTATACGTTTCATAGGTTTTAGTATTGTTAAGTTTTGCTATTCGTATTCTTTTCTCATTCTTACTAAATTCACCATTCTTTATCAAGCATAAGTAAATACGAAAAAAGCACGTTTTATACAAAAGCACTTTTATAGATAATTGTGATGTTATAACCTCGCAACGCACATCTTAGATACCAATTCAAGATGACTCAGAAATTGATAATGATCAAGAACAAATTACTGCACAGATTCCGATTGTTGATTATATCTTAGAGGTATAGCGGAGAATTTCCGGTTAAGGTATATAGTAGGTGCTTAAAAAGCCGATATAAGCGGATATATTCCGATTAACTTCTATATATATAACTAAATCTAAAGATAATGTTCATTTTAGCGGAAAAATCCCCCTTATTTTGTTGGGAATGTTGGTATTTCGCAATTTAAACGGAATTTTTCCGTTTATTTTTCAAATTTAGTGAAATTACAACTACATAATGTAAAATATTTGAGATACAATGTTCACATTTCCGATATTTGATTTGTACATAAATTGTAAATATTATAATTTTCATAGCGAATTGTTTACTCTAAACCTACAGCATGTTAACATAAGGGATAAGTCAAAAAATGGGAAGGTACATATGGAATTAGGTACCAAAGTAATCTTTAATAGTGAAATTCATTTCATTTTTTTCGACCACGGAAACGGACTTTGTGAAATTCAAAGCAGGAAAACTAACGCAATATCACTAGCAAGAACAAGCGATTTAATTTATGTGATTAAATAAGCCAACATTGTTGGCTTTTTTGTTTTACATTAGTCAAAAATTTCATAATTTTTTCTAAGATTGTTATATAATATTGAAATAAGTTTATTTTAAGGATGGTAACACTATGGTAGATTCCACACAAAATATAGTAAAACCTCGTTCTGATGAAGAGAGATTTCGTATTTTAGTAGAACAGGTTAGTGATTGGATTTGGGAAGTTGATCAATATGGTATATATACATATGCAAGTCCAAAAATATATGATATTTTAGGTTATTTACCTTCTGAAGTAATTGGTAAAACGCCTTTTGACTTGATGGAACCAGAGGAAGCAAATAGGATTGCACCGATATTTGAATATCATGTTGCAAATAAGCTTCCCATTTCTAGCTTAGAAAATATTAATCTACATCGTGATGGACATGAAGTTGTATTGGAAACAAGCGGTTCTCCTATTATTGATGATAACGGAAATTGTATTGGCTATAGAGGAATGGATCGAGATATTACGTTAAGAAAACAAAATGAACGCAAACAACAGCAGCTATTAGAAATTATAGAAGCGAGTTCTCGACTTCATTGCCACTTTTGATGTGAATGGTAAAAGTTTGTACTATAATCCAGCAGCACGTAACATGCTTGGAATTTGTGAAGAAGATCATCATAGTCATTCCGTAACAGACTGGTGGCTGACTGACTTACCCAAAACAGAGGGTATCCCCATCGCAATTGAAAAGGGTCATTGGAAAGGTGAAGCCTTAATTAGTAAACAAGATGGAACAAAAATACCCGTTTCACAAATGATTGTCGCCCATAAATCAGAAAATGGGACTGTTGAGTTTTTATCAACCATCGCACACGATATTACGGAAAGAAAAGAGCTTGAAAAGGTCGTTTATACACAAGCCCATTATGATGATCTAACTAATTTACCTAATAGAAGATATTTGCATAAAAAATTAACAGAATTAATGGATTCAACCGGTAATAAAAGATTTGCTATGATCTTTATGGACTTAGATAATTTTAAGGATATAAATGATAGCCTCGGTCATGATAGTGGAGATCAGTTATTAAAAATGATCGCAACCAAATTAGAGGCTTGTGTTGAGGATAATGATTTTGTTTCCCGTTACGGCGGAGATGAATTTATTATAGTGTTAGAAATTGCCCACCACAATTTTAAGATCAAAAAAATAGAAGAACAGATCATAAAGTTGTTTCAGCAACCATTTTTAATCGGAGGAAATACAGTAAAGGTCACTGGAAGTATGGGGATTAGCATCTTTCCAGATGACGGAACAGATTTTGATATACTCCTCAAAAAGGCAGATACAGCTATGTATCAGATAAAAAAAGATGGGAAGAAAAATCTTTATTAAATGATGTTTATATAAAATTAATCTACTTCTAAAAACAAAAATGAACCTATTTAAATAGGTTCATTTTTGTTTTTAATGCTGCCTGATTCAGATCTAGCAGCATTAATAAAATTAATCATCATCATGATCATCTGTTTCAATTTCCATAACAATTACCTTACCGGTATATGCATCTATCTCAATATTTGCTTTTCTATTTGTGTTTACAACTTCTATTTCATAGATATGGTGACTGTCTTCATTATCTAATTCCAATTCTATGATGGTTCCCTCAAAATTATTTAAAGCAATCTTTTTCGCTTCTGCACTGCTTATGACAGTTTGATTGGGAGTTACACTCTTATTGGAATCAACATCTTCTGCAGTTTTTTTACCCTGATCATCGTTACTATTGCTTACAGTGGTTTCTTCCATTTTCTGGTCAGTTGCGACATTTTTATTTTCTTCTACTACCTTTTGGGAAACAGCCTTTTCTTCAAGATTTAGTACTTCACCTGTGTCTGCATGAATCTTTAGATCATACTCCTTGCCTTCTAAAGCTACTTCAACCTCATAAATGTTAACTTTACCTTCTCTTTCAAATTCTAATTCATTAATTGTACCTGGATATTGGGAAGTCACTTGATTACGAATATCTTCTTTGGACAGTTTTGGTTCTGCATTTACAACCCCTGATTGAAAAGTCACGAATCCAATTACACCTGCTACAGACAAAGCCCCAAAAGCTGCAATTATTTTTTTCTTCATTTTTTTACTACCTCCTGTTGATTTCTCACCCTTAGTATAAACATGCTTTATGAAAGGAGGATTTGATAAAGATTAGAATTTGATGAGAAAATGATAAATATTATTCATTCAATCTTCAATTAAAACAGGTATGCTCACTATAAATGTTGAGCCTTTATTAAGTTCACTTTTCACAGATAGTTTTCCATCATGAGCCTCTGCAATGGATTTTGCAATGCTAAGGCCCAATCCTGTACCACCAGTATCCCTGTTTCGAGCTTTATCAACTCGATAAAAACGATCGAAAATACGTTCTTGATCTCTTTGTGAGATTCCTTTTCCATAATCTTGAACCTCTACAACGGCTTGTGTAGCTTTCTTAAAGATGCGTACATGAATGGTTTTTTCACTGTACTTTAAAGCATTATCCATTAATATGTATAACAATTGCTTTAGCTGATCTTGATCCGCTTTGACTAGTATAAAATCATTACTTTTTTCAATGGAAATTTCTCTTTCTGTTATGCTATCAATAACGTTTATGATATCATCCATTACATTTACGATATTAACTGATAATCTTGGCTGCAGCTGTTTATTTTTTGCCAGTAACAGCATTTGCTCGACTAGTTTCTTCATACGGTCGGCTTCAGAATCAATGGCAAGAACTGATTCTTTAACTAATTCAGGATTGGCATTTCCTCTACGCTCTACTAACTGTGCATAACTCTTAATGATTTGAATGGGGGTTTTTAATTCATGTGATGCATCAGAGACGAACATTTCCTGTTTTTCATAGCTTGTTTTTAAATAATCAATCATCTGATTAAAGGTTAGTTCCATTTCATGTAGTTCATCGTGTGAACGATACTCTATATCAATTTTTTGCCACTTCCCATAATTCATATTATCTTTCATCGTTTTAATCAGGTTTTGTATAGGTCGCAGCAAGAATCTGCTTAATATTGAACTGCCAATAAAAATAGGAATTAATACAATAAATGATAGGATGGTTAGGACATAAAATAAGATCCTTAATGTTTCATGTAATGAGACAAGATGATTTGAAACCTGAATGGTTACAATCTCACCAGCATGTTCTCCTGTTCTCCAAATGATTGGCTTTTCAACAACTGCAATATCAGGTGCTTCTTCCTTTGAAATCAATTCATGTGATTCCAACTGCTTGAATTCCCAAGGCAGTGTTGTATAATCCTTAGATCTTGTTTGCTCAAGCATTCGTACTTCACTATCAAGAATAATCCGAATCATCCCGTTTGCAGGAAGATATGCCTCTAACAATTCACTTGAATCCACATTTGGATTTTCGTTTAATGCCTGAGTTATATCGTTTATCACCAGCTTTAGCTCGTTCAGTTCAGTGTTTGTGCTCACTTTATAAAAGAAATAGTAGATTGACAGGTTCACAACCAATATAATCCCAAGCATAAATAAGCTTGAAGAAAGTAAGATTTTCGTTTTCAGTTTCATGAATATAGATCCTTTATTGTATATCCTACACCACGAACCGTTATAATATATGCTGTGTTATAACCTTTATCGATTTTTTTCCTTAAATAGCGAATATATACATCAACTACATTTGTTTCTCCAAAATACTCAAATCCCCATACTTTTTCAACAAGTTGTTCCCTTGACATGACAATATTCTTATTTCTTAATAAGCAGACAAGTAAATCAAATTCCCTTCTTGTTAACTCAATAACGTTTTCTCCTCTTTTGACTTCTCGTCCGTCTAAATCAACTTGTAGCTCTCCAATAGAAAGTTTGTTCTCTTTCTCATTATTTGGCATTTGGGGTGTTCTGAGATGCACTCGAATTCGTGCTAAAAGTTCCTCAATTTGAAATGGCTTTGTAATATAATCATTTGCACCTAAGTCGAGTCCGCTTACTTTATCATGTACCTCATCTCTAGCTGTTAATAAAAGTATGGGGGTGCTTTCATCCATTTTCCTTATCCTACGAAGCACTTCAAGGCCACTTAATTCAGGAATCATAATATCCAATAAAACAAGATCCCATTCTTTTTCCTGCATCAGGCGAAGTGCATCTTTACCATTGTTAGCAATCTCCGTTTCATATTGTTCATATTCCAATTCAAGCTGCAATACTCTACTAATTTTTTGTTCATCTTCTACAATTAATATTTTGGCATCACTCATAAGTTCACCCGCTTATCATATTAAGTTTTAACGATATATAGCCATTTCCTGGCTATATATCGTTTACCTGAGAACCATCCTAAAACAGAAAAAGTCGTGTATTCTTTTTAAAATAGATCGCCTATACTAACTATGATACCGATAATCGAAAGAGCAAACATTAATAAAATAGATAATATTATTATAGGTGCTAACTTTTTTAAGAATCCCTCTTCTTTGTTTTGAAAACTTAGATAAGTAAGAATTAGACTTAGGATGCCCGAAAGAATTGAAGTAAAAAACAAACCTCTTAATAAAATAATCATTATACCTCTTGGCTGATCTGGGGCGATTGCGTAAGAAGCAAATAAAGTTATGATGCAAATAACACCCAATAGTGCAGACCATATACTATATCTCTTTTTCATAGAATGATTGCTCCCTTCCTACAAAAGCTAAGTAGAAATAGAAAACAAATAAGCATAAAAACACTTTAATCCCGCATAGCGATATATCCTTGCATTTGTTAAAGGAAACCTAGTTCTAAGCCTCCAACCCTGTAAATGTTAAAAACCTCGATATTTTATTAAAATTTAATAATCTGTCAACTTTTAAAATCAAGCACTTACTTATTTTACCATTATCTATCTGGTATAAGTAAATATGAAAAAAGCACGTTATTCAAACGCACTTTGATTGGTCATTTCTATTACTATGGTGTGTGACATTAGAAGGTTTCTTTCACATTCCTAGTGTTTCTCTTATAATATTTTCCAGATAATGAGTGTTCGTTATTTTTTTATTGCATTCACTACTGTCTTTACAAATAAGATTGCCAATAGACCTAAAATAATCCGGATTGTTAGACTTTTTTGCTTTTGTTACAGCAGAAAAATAGGAAACCTCTCCAGCACATTTACACAAGGAACAAATGTTTGTTTTAGGGTTCGAAGAGACTTTACATTCGATACCCACCAATTCTCCGTCGAGCTCATATATAATATACTTTCTATTCGATCTTAAATCGTTCCAACTTAAATAGGTTAACTGAGTAAGGTCAACTTTTGATAAATCAGGCAACTTTAACTTCTTACTCTTTGGAAACATTTTTTTCAGTTGCTGCTCGGTGATTTCAGGAAATGGTAACAAAAACTCGGTAAGATGTTGAATATACTGTTGGTATTCCTCGTCAGATTTTAGTTGGGATAAATCCAATATTTTTTGTTGATCTAATGAAACATTAGGAATTAGATCCAAAATTTTGGCATTACTTAAGTCCTTTAAAGAAGTGAATACCGAAGAAGGCAAATTCTTTTTGGAGCTATCTTTAATTAAAAGCACCTGCTTTTTAATAAAATTTAAGTGTTCATTTTTTATAAATTTTTCAGTCATCACATGACACTCCTATCATTTTGCTTTTATCCTTAAGAAATATTTTAAGAAGTTCATGTAGCTTATAAAAGGTAGAAAATGATTTAGAATTGTTTTTTACATAAGAAATCACTGATGAAAATAATTCACCAGTGATTTTTTTACTTTTTATGTGAATACACAATTTTTTTAATTGATTCAACTGAAAGATAATATTCCTCCGAAAGTTGTTGAATGCTACTGCCAGCATTAAAAGAATTTCTGATAGCTTTATTTCGCAGATCAAGCAACTGTCGTCCACCACTTGACATTCCCCATTTCTGATATTTCGTTTCAGGCTTAGGAATATAAATGGTTTCTCCTTGGACATATTTCTGGATTTCCATAATTAGCTTTTCAGGTAAAACTTTATTTGCATTCATATATTTCACTTTAGCTCGCTCCTTATTTATATTTTCGAAAAATAAGGTGCAAAGCCAATATATTAGAAAAGCTTATTCAGCGATTTTTAAATCATTCGCCCCATGCAAAGTATCGCCTTTCCAATTATAGGCTTTGCATGAGTGGAAGAAGTACCAGACAATCTTATGTGATTCTCCATAATGTAAGCACCCCCTTTAAGATAACATTATAGCTTAAGTTATTATGAAGTGAACTTATTTTTGTAAATATTAACCACTAATTTAGCAGAGATTCCCACAAAATAGAACCATAAAATTTTTCAGAAAGGACATCATTGTTCATAAATTATGTTGAAACACCTAAGTTTCTTAATGCTTCAAGCAATCCATTTTGTACCTTTTCATCATTACTTACATAAAAGACCACTATGTTCCTTATTTCATATACTTTGTGTTCTACTAATTCTGCTGCTGCAGTTATTTCTTCAAACCTTTGGACTCCCTTTTCTCTTTCACCCTCTGAAGGAAAAACATAAACTGATAATGTATGACCTTCTAAAATATATACTTCAGGTGTCATCTCGTTTAATTCTTGCATAAAGAAATCCTCACTTGATAACTCTGTATTTTCCAATTCAAAACCTTGTTCTGTTATGACAGTTTCTACATCTTCTAAAGTAATGTAGTTTGTCTTAGACAACTTCTCTTCTACTTCTTGTTGACTACAAGCACCTAAAATGAATATAAAAAGCACATACAATAATCTTCTTATCATCATATACTTACCTCATGTTCCACTTTGTAAGTGTTGTCCAAAATCCTAACTTTTTCTAAAAATTCATCTAAAGTCGAATATAAAAACCTCCTATTAGCCAAAGTATCATTAGCATAGTTATTAAAGGAGAATATTAATGGATACAGCTCTCATATTAGAATATCTTTGGGTTTTAATCGTCTTAATTGGTTTAGAAGGAATTTTGGCAGCTGATAATGCATTAGTCATTGCCATAATGGTTAAGCATTTACCTGAAGATAAGAGAAAGAAAGCATTGTTTTATGGATTAGCTGGTGCATTTGTTTTTAGATTTGGTTCCCTATTCATTATTTCCTTTTTAGTCGATGTATGGCAGGTTCAAGCAATTGGTGCCTTATATTTATTGTTCATCTCTCTTAACCACATTTTCAAGAAATTTGTGCTAAGAAAAGGAGAAAATAAGAAAATAGGCGATGAAAAACAAGGCTCTGGTTTTTGGATGACCGTACTAAAGGTAGAACTAGCAGATTTAGCATTTGCAGTAGACGCTATTCTAGCGGCAGTAGCTTTTGCCGTTGCATTACCAGAAACTCCATTACCTCAAATTGGAGGTTTGGATGGTGGACAATTTTTAGTCATTTTAGCTGGCGGAATCATCGGACTGGTTATTATGAGGTTTGCTGCTAATTTCTTTGTCGGTATTCTTCATAGAAAGCCTGGCCTTGAAACAGCTGCCTTTCTTATTGTAGGTTGGGTTGGCGTTAAACTAGCTGTTTATACTTTATCACATCCGGATTTAGCGTATTTACCAAAAGGATTTGCTAAATCTGCTGGATGGAAAATAACATTTTGGTCTGTTTTATTACTAATTGCCGTTCTAGGATGGTTTCTTTCAAAAGAGAGAAAAGTTGAAGAAGAGTCAACATAATAACCTTTAAATCAAGCAAAGGTCACTATTTAACGTGATCTTTGCTTGATTTAAAATTTTGTAAAGTATCATCTAAATCAAATATAATTGCTTCACCTTCTGAACTAAACTTTACAACCTTCCCCCTAACATAATGTAAAACATTGTTTATTCATAAAACACTGTTTTAAAGTCTGCGTAGAGAGTTGACTCATTGTGAATTATTGATAATAATGGTAGTGTTATGTAACATAGTGTTTTTTTCCTATGTAAAGGAGCGAATACACTATGCTTAGTAAGGTTGAAAACTTACTATTTATTAGAGAACTTGGACGTTTACAGAGTGAACTAAAAAGCTGTAATGATGACCAAGTACAAGAATGCATTAACCAAGACATTTCTCTTCTTTTAAATGCGTTATCAATTACTGCTAGTAAATAGCAGTTTTTTTAATGCGTAAAATAAACAATATGCTCTAAAAACTAAAATACATATTATCTATCTCTTATCAAGTTTTAAACTACAGACTAATTCAAATACTCAACAAATTACTCTAGCCTAAAGTTCAACATACTCCTGCCTAAAATTTCATTTCCTTCTTTCCATAAAAACTCTAAAGCATACTGTGTACCAATTTTCTTCTCATCAACTTCAATGTCTAAGGGTATATTTGTAACGTTTATATTTTTCTTTTTTATTACTTCATAATTGTCTGTATTAATTTGAAGTAAGTTTATCTCAGTAGGCTGTGGTTTCATTTCATACCAATCAATCTGTATCTCATCACCTATTTCAACGTCCCCAGAGTGAATGTCAGGATAGTTATATATGTTATGTTCACTACAATTATTCCAACATACTTCAGCATACCCATAATCAAATATCTCACCATCTGATTCGAGTGATTTAATTTTTTTAATTTCAGGTACTTCCATAAGTGTGAATTCTGGAAGTTTTCCATCGGTTATTTTCGTTTGCTCATTTGTTTCTTTGATCACAATTTTCGCAACATATTGAGCTCTGTTAACAGAAACTGAATTAACAAATTCAACTTCTAATACATAATCCCCTTCGTTTGTTGGAAATTGAAATTCTCTATTATCTTTCAATTCCAAATCGATTTTTTCTCCGTCTTTCCAAAGTACAACTGTTATCGTAGGATCTATCCAAATATCTCCACCATTATCTTCGTTCTCTTGAAATTCCAAAGAAGCTTTTTGGTTTGGAGAAACACTAATCACATCTTGTGATAATCCAAATTCTTCGATATTATCTACTGTTTCCTTTATTTCTCCACTCGATGAACTCCAACTAATATTAGCTTCTGTTAATTGTATATGTTGATTTTGCAAACCCTTTTCTAAATGTAAAAGTGCAGTAGGAACACCAACATCAAAATCCTCTCCAAAGCAGCCTGTTAGTGCAAAAACAAAAAGCATTCCTACAAATAATGTCAAGAGTTTTTTCATAATAAGTCACTCCTTAGTTGATTACCACCAAACCTTATAAGCATCTCCTGCTTATTAAATTAGAAATAATCGTTACAACCACTTCCTTATTTTAACATAATTTTCAGCTTTGTTTGTTCCAAATTCGGCCTTTATGAAGGTTTCTCTTTATCTAACACTATATCAATTACTGACTCCCATGCTATTGAGCTAGGATCAATAATTTTGAAATGTTCTACATTCGGAAGAACAACTAAGTTTACATAACATCCTTTTTCTATTGCTTTTAAATAATAGTCTTTACTTAATTCTACTGGTACATGTTGATCAAGCTCGCCATGAACCAAAACATGATGTGTGCTCATTGGTAATAACTCAATTGGAGAAGCGACTTTATATCGTTCACCAACCTCTTTTGGTGAACCACCCATTAGCGCAGCGACAACACTTTTCATCCCTCTTTCTTCATGATATTCCCACATGTTGTTTAAGTCTGTTACTCCAGCCAAGCTTAACACTTTCTTAATAGGTACATTTAATTTGTTAAAATTTAGTTCTGAATGAACTGGACTTGTCCTAGAAACAGCCCAAAGTGCTAAATGACCTCCAGCAGAATGTCCGATAATATCTATTTTTGCTAAGTCTAGATTGTATGCTTTATTTAACTTAGACAAATAATTAATAGCGTCAATGACATCATTAAAAGTACCTGTCCAACCTCCACCCTCTTCCCCTACTCTTCGATACTCAATATTCCATGTGGCATATCCTCTACTTGTTAAGTCTTCTGCAATAGGGTTATTTTCTTCAAGATCATATTTCGACTGCCAAAATCCCCCATGAATAAGGACAATGATTCGGGATGGTTCTTTGCTATCAGGGATTCTTAACACTCCAAATTGAGACGAATGTTTTCCATAGGGTATTTTAATAATACGTGACATTATATCCTCCTTAATATTCAATTAACTAGATTTTTTCAAGGTAAACAGAGCAATTTAACCAATATTTGTTGAAATAATTAATGTAGCATCCAATGCATTGTGCTCAAGGATTTTAAGCTCTTCCACTTATTAGAGATTTTTAGCCCAGTCTATCCGATTATTTTGGATCGCCACTTTAGATGCTCCTTCCCAATCATATGGCACATTAATTTGCTCAATTAACCATTGATTTGATTCTTTTTTCATAATAGTATAATTTGCATATGGTGATCCTGATTCCATTTTATGAGGGATGGGTAAATCATCTTTATATGCTGGAAGGCCTACACTTCCTGGGTTAACGATCAACTTACCATTAGGTAAATAGACAATCCTAGGAATATGACTATGTCCACACAATATCACGCTTTGTTCTACGTGTTGAAGACTTTTCATGATTTCTAGCGGACTCTTTAAGGTTCCTCCCGCTTCCGTCATCTCTTCTAAGAGATAAGCTTCATCAGAATCAGGTGTACCATGGCATAAGAGAATATCATCAATAACTACCGAAGAAGGAAGTTGTTTTATCCAATTGAGATGTTCTTCCGTCAACACTTGTTTAATTTGATATAGGGTGGTTTGGGGAGAATTGTTTACTGGTTCAAGTAATATACGATCGCAATTCCCCATGATATGCACCATTTTATGCTTAATTAATTGTTTATAAGTACCCAAAGGGTCTAAAGGACCAAATAAACTATCTCCTAAGTTTACTATCTTATCAATCCTCGACTTGTAATATCTTGTAGTACAGCCTTTAATGCCAAATTATTGCCATGAATATCTGAAATAATCGCTATTTTTTGTTCCAAAAGATACACCCTCTATCACTGGAAATTGATAAAACCTAATAAACTAGTTGTTTATTCAATATCATTCACCACAAATCACTATTATCCTTTCATTTGGCCTTATCATTCTAATAAGGAAATTTATCTTTTTTAGAAATGCCCTTCAATTACTAGAAATTATTGTGAAACCAAAGCTTTTCATTAAACTGATTGTCAGATTTTCTTACATTATTCTTGTAAGGCAAGTGGAATAAAATATATATTTAATTTGGAGGTTGTTTTTATGGAGATAAAAAAAGATGATTTAACTGGAGTCAAAGTGGCTGAATTGATTAGAGAGCATCTTCATGCAATGACATTGAATTCCCCACCAGAAAGTATTCATGCTTTAAATTTAGAGAAGCTAAGACAATCAAACATTACCTTTTGGACTGCATGGGAAGACAATGAATTAGCCGGGATGGGGGCCTTAAAAGAACTTGACAACTCTCATGGTGAAATAAAATCAATGAGAACTTCATCATCACATTTAAGAAAAGGTGTTGCAAGAAGAATGCTCCAGCATATCCTTGACGAAGCCATAAAGCGAGATTATAAACAACTAAGTTTAGAGACAGGATCAATGATTGAATTTGAACCAGCAAGAAAGCTATATGAAAAATTCGGCTTTGAATATTGTGAAGCCCTTTGCAGACTATACGGAAGACCCAAATAGTGTTTTTATGACAAAGAAACTTGGATAAGTTCTGTGAACTTATCCTTTTGCCACTCAGTTCAAAGAACTAAGTTTGTTACTTATGGCCATTTTCTTGTTTTCGTTTAAAAGATCATATTGTATAATAATTACAAATTTGGTAATTTGATAATGATATACAATTATATGTAATTTTGAGGTGAATCCATTATGGTCACAGCTGTAAATCTATTTGGTAGCATACTATTCGTTATTTTAGGATTTATTTCTTATTTGCGGTTTTTAAAAATCTCCAATAAGGAATGGAGAGACCTAGCATTAATTTTTTCTTTAATATTCATAGTTTTTGGGTTATCAAGTTATATTTATTTAATTATTTCTGAGTAATGATTTAGCTATTCTTTTAGTGAGGTATTGGTTTCGCAATAAGATTGATAGCCATTGTTAAGCTATATACAAATAAAAGAATTAGAGTAACATAGAATACCTTACTCCATGTTTTCCCTTTTGCGTAGATATTCACTAAAAAGAAAAAGAACAAAGCACTTCCAAAAATAAATTGTAAAAATTCCTTTATCTTATATGTCTCTAAAATTAATTCTTTATTATAATACAGTTGCAACTTCTCATTAACAGAAATGGGGATCGTGAAAATAGACAGTATCAGTGCAAATACAGTAAAAAGTTTCATATAAATTTAGCACACTTCTTGTACTAAATTTCTTTTTAGTAACTATCTCAACATGTTTGGATGTTTGCGGTTGTATTTGCATCAACATATCCTCCCAATTTTCTTTATATATATACGAACAGATACAAAGAAAGTTTCTTAAGATTTGAAAATTAGTTGTAAGATTCTATGATGACTATAATACTTTCTAAGTTTGCTAACATTTATATGCGATACTCTTAAACACCCTATCAAACTAAAATAGACGCTGCCTTTTTTCTAGTTCAAATCCTCACTTAATTTCACCATATTATACCAGCGTACACCACCATGTTGCGATTCAGATAATCCATGGTTAACAAATCCACATTTTTCATAAAAGGAAACTAAGTCCTGTTTACATGTTAAAGTAATTCCTTTTCTTTCATTTTCTTTTACAAGCTCTTCCATTTTCTTAATTAATATTTTAGCAATCCCTTGATTTCTTGCCTGTTTGGAAACAGCCAAACCTAGTATACTTTGATATCCTCCTTTATTCGGATTCTCTTTAATCTTCTCAAAAAGATCATCTGTAATGTAAGGTTGATTTATAATAGGTCCATTAATATAACCCAGGATCTCCTCTTTCTGAATTGCCACGATAAATGCATCAGGTATTAACTGAATTCTCTCCTTAAATGCTTCCTTCGTGGCAGCTTCTTCTTTTGAAAAGCCTTCGTTTTCAATAAGTAACAACTGTTCCAAATCTGCAGCTTGAACATTTCTTAAACAAATCATACTATCTTTACTCCTATTCTAACTGAATTAACCTAATATATATATGTTAGTTACTAGTGAATTATTGTCCGTTTTCAAAAACAATTTCGGATATCATATTTTCAACTTGTTTAGTTCATAGATATTAGGTAAAAAATATCTAGTATAAATCATTATAGTGAGGAATTAACATCGTATGTTTCTCTTAATCTTCTCTGTTGTTGTTTTTATATTAGTTGCTTATTTAGTCCAAAAAAAGTTACCTAAACATGAGTTATACGCAATTGCATTATTTTCTATTTTATTAGGTTTTGTTACAGATGTAACTTTAGACCTCAAATATAATCTTTATGGATATTTTGCCCCTGTGTAGATTATAGCGGTTTTTTACCAATTTTGTTCATATTCCCTTCAACTGGTGTATTATTTATGAACTTTTTTCCTTTCGAAAAATCAATTTGGAATAAAAGTAAATATATACTCGGTTGGACAGTTTTTAGCCTATTCTATGAGTTTTTATCCGTTTTATCTGGATATTTTTATCATAACGGTTGGAACTATTGGTTGTCTGCTTTTACTTATCCATTTTTATTATTACTTCAACTACTTCATCTCAAAATATTTAGGTTATATAACAAATGATTAGCAATAAAACATTCTTTATCCACTGACTTCAACTTTATATTACCGCCTTCTTGTAAAAAAGGGGGTCATCAAAAACACCAGAATAGACGCCATATTCAAGTTTGGCGTCTTTTTTTGCAGATCCAGTAGTTCATTTCGGGAGATTAAGTTAGCATGAACAATGTACCGGTCATTTAGCCATCAAAATTACTTACTGAACCCTAACACATGTTAAAAACCACTGAAAGTCATTCACCTTTTCAGTGGTTCTTTTCTTGCTATGAACTAAATGATTTCATCAATAATACCGTAATCTTTCGCAGCTTCGGCACTCATAAAATAATCTCGGTCTGTATCTTGTGCAACTTTTTCAATCGGTTGGCCTGTTCGTTCTGCGATAATTTGATTAATGTGCTCGCGTAGGCTGATGATTCGTTTGGCGGATATTTCAATATCTGTTGCCTGCCCTCTCGCACCACCTAAAGGCTGGTGAATCATAATCTCACTGTTTGGCAGGGCATAGCGTTTTCCTTTTGTACCAGCCAGCAACAGGTTCGCTCCAAAGGAGGCCGCCATCCCCATGCAAATCGTTCTAATTTCTGGTTTGATGTATTGCATCGTATCAAATATCGCAAAGCCAGCAGTTACTGACCCACCAGGACTGTTAATGTACATCGATATATCCTTGTCAGGGTCTTCTGCTGCTAGAAACAATAGTTGTGCTACCACACTATTCGCAAGCCCGTCAGTAATTTCATCCCCAACCATAATAATCCGGTCCTTTAACAACCGTGAGTATATATCATAAGACCTTTCCCCGCGATTAGATTGTTCAATAACATACGGTGTCACATTCATTTCGCTTCCTCCTTCTTTTAGGCAGAAACCAATTATGCCGCCATTAGGACAGTGCGTGAAGGACGAGAATGAGCGAGTGTGCAGTGCAAAGAACTTGCTGGACGTTGATCTTTTGCTAATGAGCGCAATAAAGGTATCGACTGGATCAGGATCGTTGGATCTTGTTCTTTAAACGAGACATGAAGGAGATGTTCCACTTGCTCACGTTCTTCTTGCTCCCAATAAAGGTCAATGAGCGGACTTCCTTCTTGATTCATCTGTTTCTCTAAACGTTGTTTGGCTCGATGAATGGTTGATTTTACAGCTGTTTCAGTTGTCGAAAAGATGTCTGCAATTTCAGTGATTTGATAGCGAAACCCTTCTTTTAAGACAATCATAACGACTTGCTTCGGTGTTAATTGGGTCGTCAAAAGTTGAATGATCTCAAAGCGAGTCGCGATTATGCTTGTCAAATCATCCGAATTCACTTCATTAAGTTCAGCCTCTAAACACTCCTTATTGTGCTTTCGAATCGTATCAATCCAAGCATTATGCGCCATCTTGTTCGCTAAAGCTGCTGGAATTGAAGATTGATCCCCATAATGGAGCCAAAGCTTCATCATCGCATTCTGCACCAATTCCTCGCCATCCCATTGATTCTTTGCTAGTCCCAGACAGTATCTTCTCAACTTAGGATAAAGATTCTGAATGTCTTCTTCTTTTAATAAATTCTCTGCACCGTGCACACGGCTTCTCTGCATCACAATCACTCCTTCAGCACGTCTCTACTGTATAAACGGATGACGAAAACGAAAAGATACGGGTTGTTTGAAGTTTTTTGACTGTTTACTTCCTGTACTTAATTTTCATTACTATGGCAAAACTTCGACTTGCATGTTTATCAACTTAAACTATGGTAAAAACTGATAAAAAAATTAAAGAGGTTAATTTTTAATGTATTTATTATTAGTTATCATTGTTTATATTATATTTGCTTATTTCTTTGTTGATTGGAAAAACTGGAAAAGTTATTATCCAACAATTCAATACTTTATCATTTGTAATTTGTTATATAATGTCATTTTTTATAATCATACCCTATGGAGATATAATGCCGTAACTGTTGAATGGTTAAATCATACCTTAATAGATATTACTTTTACATTTTTCATTGTGCCAGTTGTTATTATGATTTATTTAAGATATTATCCTAAAGGGAAAAAACAATATTTATATATAGGAATATGGATTGCTTACTTTACAATCATTGAATACCTGTTTTATAAAAAGGGACTTTTTATTTACGAAAATAATTGGAACCCTTTCTGGTCTGGTGTTTTTAACTTGATTCTTTTTACGATGGTCCGAATCCATTATAAACGCCCTCTCACAGCATTAATCGTATCTATACCAATAATTGCAATTTTATTAACATTGTTCCACCCTTCCCTAAATGATTTAAAATAATTGATGGTGATTTTATGGCAACTGACCAAATATCAACACCTGTTTTTTTACTATTGTTGTTCACAATATATATACTAATGTGGATTTATCTTTTTAGAAATAAAGATTAATATTTGTTTCATATTCGGAATTTTTATATAAGTTTTCTAACTTTCTTACGATAGTTAGAAAAGCTGATCATACTAAAGATCTAAAGAAGAACTAAGGGTATGATCAGTATTTTTTTCTTTAAAAGCATACTCTTGCTCGAATATAGGGAGCTAAAGCTCATAAAACTAACCAGTAGAATTACGTACATGGGAAAGACATTCTGATGAAGAAATTAATATAATGCATACAGCTTTAAAGAAGTTACGTGAACAAGGAAAAAGTATCATATATGATTAATCTCCAACACCTACAGGTTCGACCTAAATAAATCATCTTTCGTTCGGCTCCATAATTTAAATATCGAAAGACCTCTTAAATTGAGGTCTTTTAAAATTAATATAGACCATCTCCCAGTTTTTCTTTTCCACAACCGTTCATTATAGGTCATAACCTTCTGTAAAGTTGAAACTATTCACTATTGATCACTAAAAAGGTCTTCATCACATTATGTTAGCTAAGGTAATTCATCTTGATTTTTCACTACAATTTCATCCTTGTTTTTCATAAATTCTTTTAATGATTCCTTCTTCTTCTCTTTTCTGTCTGAAAAGTGAGACATGAGAATTGCTAAAAGAATATACCCTCCAATTATGACCACAATTATAAAAACAATCGGAGTAGCTCCACTCAAATCAAGCTCTTGCATCGTTCCACATCCAATAATATATTTTATTTTTATAGTATCTACTCTCGTTAGTGTGCCACAAATTTTCTTTAAGCAATGTATTCTGGCAAATAAATGTATGAAATTCTTCAACTTGTTAAAAAAACTTATTTTAGAATACGAAAAATGTTGAAAAATTCATACCACTCACTCAATAATAAAAGTATTTCTAGGCTTGTGTCTTTATTACTTTTAAGTGTGCTATATATCAAAAGACAGAAGACTAATAGCAAACGATCTTGTCCTAGTTAAACGTATCAAAAAATCGAACACTTGTTTCTTTTTTGACTTTATTTTATAATCTAAACATACATATAAATGAAGGAGAATGTTCATGGACTCTACTAATAATTTGGTACAGCTAATTAAATATACAAAAAAATATGACCCGTATCTTTCAACTTTCTACTTACCTCCTGACAAATTACAATTCAGCTGTTATCCTCTAGAGAAAATTAATGATCTTAATCTGTCAAAAGAGACCATTCATGTTTTACTAATGAATGAAGATATTCCGGTTGGCTATTTTGCCTTAGAAACTGGAGAAAAAGTGTTGAAATATACAAAAAATCAGAATGCCCGATTATTAACTGCATTCTCCATTAATGATGCCTTCCAAGGTAATGGCTTCGCTAAAAAAGGTCTTCAATTATTACCCCACTTTGTTAAAAAGAATGTAAAAAATGTTGATGAAATAGTACTAGGTGTTAATAAAAAAAATACAGCTGCAATCAATCTATACAAAAAGACTGGTTTTGTAGATCATCATAAAACCTTCTTAGGACCAATTGGCGAACAACATATCATGCATTTAGACATTTCTATTGAAGATTAATTTGATGTTCAAATAACACAAAAAGAATAATTCTTATCATTAAGGAAAAAACTACATTTTAACAATGAAACATTGGTGGGAGGAATTAAGTTAGAGGGACATTACATTCGCCTTTCCTCATCAGAAATGGCGGTTGTATGGAGTTCATTTGTTCGAGATCGTGCAATCACTATATTTCTAATTGATAGAATTCATATTCCTTCTTAAGAAACTAAACCTAAATCAAACATGTAAGAAGCATTCTTTATAATTTGAAGGTGATGTCTTGGTCCTCTCTCTATTTATCTTAGTATTAATCTTTTTAGTCATTATCTTTTGTCATTATAAAAAAGCTCTTCATTTATATGAAATTTTATTTATTTGGATGACAGTCTGGTTAATAACACATTCCGTTTCATCTATCTTGATCGTTAATTTAGAACTCTTCGATCTATCAGCTAACAAAAGTGGTTTTTGGACCCATTTTTTTAAACGTTTTTTACTATATCCCCTACTTATTATTATCTTTTTTGATTTTTACGTGAAAATCAAAAATCATTTGGGTAAGTACACGATCCTACTAATAAGTATATTTACTATGTCGGCTGTTGAATTTCTGTTTATTCATTTAGGTATACTTAAAAACAAAAATTTCCATATTTTTGACTCACTTTTGGAATGGACATTTACAATTATGCTTACATTTTTACTGTGGCTTTGGTATAGAAATTATAGATTAAAGAGGTCTTAAGATGCTACTTTATCCCCCTGAACAGTTTGATAAAAATGAGTGGGCCATCATATTTGGAGTTCTTTTTAACATTCTTATTTTTACCGTTTTACCCAAGAGAATTCCGAAAGAAATAACTCCTTTAATCGTACTGCTCAGTATTTCATTTCCTAAAGTTATGGATCATACAATGGGTGTTAAACCATTTAATTACTATAACTTAACCGATACTTATAAATATGAAATATTTGATGTAGTTTTATATGCAGTTTACCCAGCGTTTGGTTATCTATTTGTTTATTTAATCCACTACCTAGACCTAAAGGGATTTAAACGAGTATTATACTTTCTTTCCTGGACAGCATTTGCATTTATTCTTGAACTTTTCTTAGTAAAGCTAAATGTATATGTCTATAATGGATGGAAAATCATCTACTCTTTACCTGTTTATAGTATTGTTCTTTCCCTAACATATTTGTTCTATATCTTTTTAATAGCCTACAGAAACAAAGAACTTAATCAAAATCCAACTAGTTAGGTTTTCCTAGCTTTTGTTATGTTATTTATTTTCATTATGCCAGATCGCTTTGTTAGTTAAGATTGTATTAAAAATTTGAGAATGCTCAAGCAAAACTCTACTACGCAGCATATTCTCTCCCATCCAAATCTTTACGACTATTCCTTTCAAATATGTTCTCAGTCAACTCTTCTTTTTAACTTAAAAGTAAAACCTGATTACGATAATCTCGCAACCAGGTTTTAGTAATTGATATTAGTAATTAGCTTCTCTTTCTTCCCCCTTACCCATATAAGGAAAATAAGGATATTTAATAAGAGACTTTTTATCATACTTCGGTTTTATAACGTATGTATTGGACGAAAGCACTGTTGGAGATAAACTTGAATTTCCTGAACCATCATAATAAGTTGGTTTTCCCTGCTCTTTGTTCATGTTTATTAACCCCTTTAAATAGTATTTATACTTTGTCACTTTTAGAAGTATAAGCAAAAAGGACTAATGTAAGCCTTATCACTATAGATCTATTATACCATCAAACTCTAAATAGCATATCCTTTTTCTTACAAAAAAGGAAATTACTCAGTATCGTCTGATTTCTTAAGATGCCTTTTTACTCCACTATCTCTCCTGTATATTTGTTGTAATTCACTGAGATGTTACCTACAGATCCATTTCGATTTTTCGAGACGATGATGTCAAGAGTATTGTCATAAGATTCCTTATCGTAATATGCTTCACGATATAAGAACAAAATCACATCGGCGTCTTGTTCAACACTTCCTGATTCCCGAATATCTGACATCATTGGCCGTTTATCTGCTCTTGATTCGACCGATCGGTTTAGTTGTGCCAAGCAAATAACAGGGCATTCAAACTCCTTCGCCATCATTTTGAGAGATTTGGAGATTTCAGTTACTTGTTGATGTGAATTACCAACGTGTATTTGTCCTGGTTGGATTAGTGTTAGATAATCGATAAAAAGAATCGGTTTTTTATTTGGATATTGATTCAGCATTTTACGTGTTTTCGCTCTCATTGCCGCTACAGTTTGTCCAGCTCCATCAAAAATTTGAATATGGGTTTCATTAAGATGACCAATTACATGTGCCCATTTATTCTTCTGATTTTCACTTAGCAATTTTTTTGGATCGCGCATTTTTGAACGATTAAAACCACCTGTAGATGCAATTAAGCGTTTAGTAATTAGCTTTTCCGGCATTTCTAGGGAAAAGATTAGTGGTAAATAGCCAAGCCCACCCTGACATTTTGGCAAAATGAAGCATCACATCTGTTTTTCCCATCGATGGTCTTGCCCCAATAATTGTTACTTCTCCATCCTGAAATCCTCCTGTCATCTCGTCAAGCTTATTGATACCGGTTGTTGCAGTTTGCATAATCTTTTGATCTTCCCACGGTGCTTCATAAATCGTTGATAGTGCTCGTTTTAAAGAAGTATGATCGTTCATTTTACTTTGATTGATTTTATCCAATTCAGCAATAACCCTAGCAATTTCCCAATCATTATTGGCTGCTAGTGTTAGGATGTTTCTCTTTTCCCGCTCCTTCCAAGAATCGAGAATAAGCTTCTCAATTCCTTCAAATTTCTCAAGTTCAGCAAAAGATAACAATTCCGAAAGATAAGACATCCCACCAAAGTTTTCAAGATCCGGTAAGGTTGTTAATGAAATTAAATCAATACTTTTACCAATCCGATTCCATTCCACCATTGTTCGCATTAATTCTTGATGACGCATACTTTCTAGTTGTTCAGGTTGAATAACAGTATCCTTGAGCAGGTACTCCGCCTTTATTAAACTACCTAAAAATGCTTTTTCAGTGATACTCATTTTCTTCACCTGCGGTTAAATCAAGTACAAATTCTTTTGGAGCTGCTTTTCTTTCAGGAATACTTTTTGTTTGTTTACTCCTATAAACTTCGTGTTTTTGTAAATAAGAGTCTATTTCATCAACGGATAATAAAGATTCATTTTTCCAGTTTTTAAGAATGCCACTAACATAATTAAGCCTTCGCTTGTTATTGGCACAGGCAATACCTAATGCTTTTACTACCACCTCTTTAGGATGTAAAAAGCTAGAATCATCTAACCAAGTTAATAGCTGCTCTTTTGCATTCACATTAGAATAGCCGAATCCATTGTTATCCCAGAACTCTATTATTTCCTTCTCATCTTCAGATCTTGAATGATCTTCTTTTTTTGAGTTGAAATCATTATCTTTTTTCTTTGAGCTTGTATCAGGTGACATAACAACTACATCTGTTTCTGTTTCTTGAACGAAATTATTTTCAACTTTCTCATCATCTTGCTCTATGTATGAATCAAAAAGACAAACAAATTCCTCTTTTTCAATGCCTTCGCAAACATATGAAAGTAGTGAGGTATCCTTTACTTCTTTTAATTCTTTTTTTATACAATCCAACATAGGTTTGCCACCCTTATGAAGGTTATATTTCCCCCAGTCTTTAATCGCGATTTCGCATGTTTCAGGATTGTAACGAATTAACTTGTGAAGCTCTGTAAACCGTTTCAGTAAGGATTCCACAAACTCAATTGAATAACCAGTTTCAAACGCCATTTCTTTCTTTGTTATTTCATAAATTCCAACTTGAGTTGTTTTTTCATTCGTAAGTAGATATATGTAAAACAACTTATCATCCGTAGTCATTTTCTCTAAAGTAAATGCTTGTCTCCAAAAACCAGTTAACACCATGCGAAATTTAGCCATTTTTCATCACGATCCTTTTCTCATTTTTATGTACTATTCATCTGCTATATATAAAAATTGAGGGGCTTAGAGTAGCGTTTATATTGTAAATATTATGTAAATTTTAGTTTGGTTTGCATAAAGAAAGATTTACTACTTCAAAACGTTCCTTACAGTCTATATGTAACGTATTTTCTGTTCGAATCACCTCTTCTTGGATTATTCGCTATCTATGGTTTAAAAGATTTTTTTGTTGTTGTTTTTCTTTTTTTATTCTTTTTCTTTTTCTTTTTCTTATTGTCCACGTATCGTAAAAAATCTGTTTAAGGTTGGTATTACAGCTTTTTCACAAAATAGCATATATTAATGATCAAGGTTATTTTAAACGTGATTATCTCAATTCATTTAGGAAAGATCTCCCTATAAAATTGGATATTTTTCTTTCAAAAGCAAAAAATAGGCTTATTTTCTCAATATGAAATCCAACTAATTTAATAAAATAGACTTTATACTGAAAAAAAATAAATCGATAAAACTATGAAAAAATTGCAAAATACGACAAAATCACACAAGCTTTTCTAGTAAAATTGTAGATAAAGTTTAATATTAGTAAAATAATCGCAAACTTTGTAAAATGAACATAAGAAAAGTAACATGTAGAGGTATTAATGGGGGAAATGTTATGGGAAACACTGCAGCACAAACTATTGAACAAAGGCACGACTACCACACAGTGAAGTGGTATAAAAATTGGAAGTTTATCACTAGCGGTATCGGTATTATTTTCATACTCATCGTAATTGGTTTGAGTTATTATCAAGCAAACCACTTTAATGCCAAGATTTCAATAAATAACGTTAATGTTGGTCACTTAACCGCTGAAGACGCATTAAAGAAATTGCAAACATCCGTTTTGAAAAATGAAGTTTATATCGAAAATGAACTCATTCTAGACGGCAAAAATACAAAGATGGAATTTACAGTAGATGATCTACCAGCAATCAAAAAACATTTAAAAATTCAGTGGACGTTTTTCCCTTCTTTTAAATCAAAAAACTATTCATTATTGCCAAAAAACAAAGACAAATATCGTAGTGAAACGCTGAAAAAAGAGTTTGAACAAAAACTCATCTCAATGAATCAGGATTTACAAGCACCAAAGGATGCACAAGCCATTCTAGAAAATGGAGAAATCAATATTTCAAAAAGTATAGATGGCACTCAATACGATGTTACTACTCTATTAAAAAACTATGATAGACAGGAGTATATTAGCGATATTCATCTTGAGTCTTCATTCATTCTTCCAATTAAAGAAGACAGTGAAATTGTTAAAGAAGAAGAGAAAAAACTTCAACAGCTTCTACAGCAAACTGTTGAGTATAAAGTACAAGATGAATTATTTACTCTAAAAGCTAGTGATCTCATAAAAAATGCCACTGTCACGAAAGATTTGGTGGTTTCAATTGATCCTGCAAATATTACAAATAAAATAACTGAAATAAATCGTTCTCAATCCACATTAGGTAAAAATTTCTCCTTTAAAACTCATTCAGGACGAGTTATATCAGTTAAAGGTGAAGGCTATGGCTGGGCCTTAGATGTAGATAAAGAAGCAGCACTTGTGAAGGAAGCTTTTGAAACAGGAGAGAAATCCTTATCTGCCACTAATATTATCGGAAATGGCTGGAGTAATGAGGGATATGGCTATAATACGCTCACAAACAACGGCATTGGCGATACTTATGCTGAAGTGTCAATTAAAGAACAGCGGATTTGGCTTTATAAGAATGGTAAACTTGTACTAACAACGAATGTAGTGACTGGTAAACATAGTACACAGCAAGATACTCTTCCTGGAGTATGGTATATTCTCTATAAAAGAAGCCTCATACACACTTACTGGTAGTACTGCGGGTAACCCTAATTATTCTATAGAAGTTGACTATTGGGCCCCTTTCACAAACAGTGGACAAGGATTTCACGACGCAGGCTGGCGTAACAACTGGTCAAGCAATGCCTATCTGACAGCAGGCTCCGGTGGCTGCGTAAACGTCCCTCCTAACGTTATGAAAGAGGTTTATAATACTCTCGAAACTTATCAACCGGTTGTGGTTTATTAGAAAGACAAATGAAAACTTGCTTAAGGTAAATAAGGCCGTATCTGATGACAAAGTAATCAATGATACGGCCTATTTTTATGTAAAATCACTTCAAGTTCTATTATTTTTTTATATGCTAGCCACAGTCCACGAATAAATGGGATTTTGTCTAATTTGCCTCATACCCTATTTTTGAACTGAAAATATAATATTGCTTCTCTAATAGGTGATTCTTATTCGATTTTAGTTAAAAATATAATTAGTAATTATTGTCTTCCCTTTTTATTTAGTAAAAAAGCCCATTAGAGGTTTACTCAAAATGGACTGTTTTTATTTATATCGTTTATTTGCTAGTGATGTTTTGTTGCACATTTAGCTATATATCTTGTCTTCTACCTGATTTAAATTCTTCATGAGTCCTATAAAGTAGGAAATTAAAAAGTTACTCAACTATCTGTCGCATCCAATTCCATCACCATCGCGGTCTAGATGTTTCCCATATCCCGGTTCGCCTTGATGAACAGGTGCTGCACCTGCCGACCGTGCTGCATCACAATTTTTGAAGTAAACGTTTGTTTGTTGTTCTGCTTGCCTTTGCTCTTCAGCCAACCGCTCAGCTTCTTCTTTTTGACGTTGTTCCTCTGCTAAACGTTCTGCTTCTTCTTTCTGACGTTGTTCTTCTGCTAAACGTTCTGCTTCTTCTTTCTGACGTTGTTCTTCAGCTAAACGTTCTGCTTCCTCTTTCTGACGTTGTTCTTCAGCTATGCGTTCTGCTTCTTCCTTTTGACGCTGTTCTTCGGCTAAGCGTTCTGCTTCTTCTGATTTTTGGACCTCCGACTCAGTTACTGCCTCAGTTTCTGGACTTGTAGTAATTGGCTCTTCAGTTTCTTCTACAAAAACAAGGATGAATACTAGAAGAATAGTAAATAAGTAAAAAATTGATGCTGTTGCCTTCTTCCACCATTTACCACTTCGGAATCCTAGTATTTTTTGGTGCCATTTTCTTTTCTTAAGCTCAAACTCTACTCCTTCATCAATTAATATAGAGGCGAAAGCTTTTCCTGAACTATTTAACACTAAAGTACCTTCTTCAATTTCCACTTCTGATTTCATCGCAAAATGATCGATTTTAGAATGAGATAAGAATAAAAATGCCCAAGAATAAATCAGTTTTACTTCTCTTTTCTTATCATTATACTCATATAGAAAAATATTATTATCTATTACAATGAAGTTTCCTTTTTTCTCCTTATTTTCTTTAAAAAGTCCTTCAGTTATTAACTTTGCATTATTATGTTTTTCACGTAATAATCTCTCTCCATTTTTGGAAAAACCCATGTTATCTCGTTTCATAAGAAATGAAGTTATTTTCACATTTTTATTACGTAATTCTTCAAGACGTTTTGCATGTAGGAAATAGGTAAAATCATGCGTAACGGTTGTTAGAATATCTTTAGTAGGGTTAACAATCTTATATTCAAGAATCTCAATAAATTCCTGACTATCATCATTTTTCTTAATATCGTCAAAATAACGGTTTGACCAGCCACATCTAAGTACTAATTTCCATTCATTTTTGTCTTTTCCGTCGGTTTCAACATTAATATCATTAATTTGTGAATATTCATAATGAAAGTGTTCTTTTTTTGATATGAAATGAACAGACATATTTGTTAATACTAAAACACCATTTAATTCACGTCCACTACTTTTATCACACTCAGCCTCTACTATCTTTAGAACGATTTCATTAGGTATTAAAGTATATTGTGTGTTATCTAGTAATTTATTATATTTATTTAATGCTTTTTGTCCTAAAGTAGGACGGTTTCCAATCCATTTTTCCATAGTTCCCTCCATCTAAACTCGATATCCAATTTAAGCAGCATTATATTAAATAATTACTACTCTATTCTAACCACGATTAAATACTATACCAAAATATCTACTTTCAATGAACCTATATTACCATGTTTTTTACAGTTCTTTATACCGAGATAACATTTCCAGTTTTCATTACGAAAAAAGTAAAGACGTTAACTTAGGATCGGGACAGTTCACCAGTCCCTATGGAACAAGAAAAACTAATGACAATTTGTATACAGAAAATAGCCCGTATCTGATGACAAAATAATCAATGATACGGCCTATTTACTCCCCTTAAAATTCTTATATAATCCCCTCTAGTTAGTTTCGTATTAGGTTACTTTTCCTTTCTTACGATAAACTGAAGGATTCTCTCCAAAAAATTCAGTGAATTTTCTAGTAAAATAATCTGGTGTATTATAGCCAACTTCATGTGAAATTTCATTAATCGTTCTTGTTGTATAAAGTAATAAGCGTTCAGCTTGTTTTAATCTCAATTTCTTAACGGTTTCAATAATTGGCTCTCCTACTTGTTCTTTATATAAATGTGAAAGTCGTGATGGAGAAAGCGAAACATGTTTGGCTAACTCATCAACTTGTATTGTCTGATTGTAGTGTTCGGTTAAATATTCAACTGCCTCTTTTACTCGTGAATCTAACGATAAAGCTGAACTGTTTTGAAGATGTAGATAATTGGCTAAATGTAAGATCGTTTCCTCTAATGCGTTCATGGCCAATTCATAATGAAAATGATTTTTTGAATGTAAATTATATTGAATCACTTTTTGAATGGATTCATAAATTGTGCAGCTCTCACTTTTCCCTTTTATCTCTGTATAAAAAATGCTTTGATTTTTTGCTATTTTAGGTAGCCATTCTATCCATGTAGGTCTAGGGATAAAATGACACCACAACATTTCCCATATATGACCATTTACTGTGTAATAATTATGAGGGACCCCTGGCGGTAAAATAGCAATTGTCCCCGCTGATAGGATGAATTGTTTTTCCCCTATGCTAACTCCACCTCTACCTGAAATGGTATAAATCATTAACCAATCTTTAGTTCCTGTTGATCGATAAATATGATATGTATCATCATTTTTGTAGTAATCGGAAACAAGTATTCCAGGAGGTGGTGATGGAGTATTCTTGACATAATTGTTCAGATTTATAGCCAAATCCTACATTCCCTTCAAAAATAAAAAATTTTAATATGAAAGTAATTATATTTTATCTTTTTCTTTCGATATTCGTCCACGAGTTAAGGAAAATAGTTTGTCTAAGGAGGAAACATTAATGTTAGAATCTTTAAAAATAAATAACAGAAAAGAGCTATCGTTGAATGGTGAATGGTCTTTTCAATTAGATCCTCAGGAAAAACACGTACCAACTGATCTTATTCCGGGAAAATTGTGTTCAAAGATTTCTGTTCCAGGTTCTTGGGAAGAACAAGGGTTTGGAAAGCCATCAAAACATCAACCTATAGGTACCTGGAAAAAATCAAGAGAGTATGTAGGGGCTGCGTGGTATTTCAAAGATATTTATATTTCAGATGATATGAAAGATAGATCCTTGAATCTTATTCTTTCAGGTGTACGTTGGATAACTAAAGTTTATGTGAATAACCAATTTGTTCAGGAATGTAATAGTCTTGTAACCCCCCACGTTTATAACATAACTAACTTTGTACATGTTGGTCGTACTAACAGGATTACTATTTATGTAAATAACAGCATGATCCTTCCCCTTCATGATAGTCATATTCATTCCTACCACACTGCTACGAACTGGGGTGGTATCACCGGAGGAATTCATATAGAAGCAACACCTCAAGTTAGTATTGGGGCATTTATGTATTATGCAAATGTTGAAGAAAATAAGCTTGATATAAATGTAGAGTTAACAAATACACACCTATTAAATTCAGGAGAATTTCTAGCTATATCTGTTTTCACAAAAGATGGAAAGCAAGTAGCACATACTAAAAGGAACCTATTTTCAAACACCACGAAAATATCTGTTTCATTAGAGCTATGGGAAGGAGCAACCTATTGGGAAGATTGTAATCCATATCTGTATCAAATTTCTGCCTCTATCGTTAAACAAGAAAGGATACTAGATCAAAAAGTTCAGTCACTTGGTTTAAGGTCTATAAAAGCAGATGGTAAAAATATTTTGATTAATCAGTCTCCACGATTTTTAAGAGGCTATGTAGATTGCTGTATTTTCCCTCAAACAGGTTACCCGTCATGGGATAAGAACCATTATAAAAAGCAGTTTCAAATCGTTAAGGAGTATGGTTTTAATCATGTTAGACTGCATGGATGGACACCACCAAAGCCATTTTGGGAGGCTGCAGATGAAGCAGGTATGCTAGTCCAAACAGAATTGCCCCACTGGTCTCATCAATATAAAAATCGAGATCAGTCACCTAGTGAAGAGGTTCATTTATTTTTATCAGAAGAAATTGAAAGAGTTATTACTCAATTAAATGAACATCCATCATTTGTTTTCATGTCACTAGGGAATGAATTAATCAACTATGACGGACATGATGCTTTAAATGAAATGGTACAAAAATGCCGTTCCCTAGATTCTACCAGGCTTTATACAGATAATACAGGATTCGGCCATCTACCAGCACATGATCGCGAAGGAGACTTTTATATCCCGACGCTTAACGCACATCCCCCGCTTACCAATCATTATGCGGGAACACCTAACACCTTCGAAGATTATAGTGTGGTGACACAATTAGAAACAAAGCCACAACTCGCCCATGAACATGGACAATTTACAATGTATGTACGACCTCAAGAAAAAGAAAAATATAAGGGAATTTTAGAACCACATTGGTTAAAAACAACATTGGAAACATTAGAAAAAAAGCAGCTTCTAGGACGTGTTGATGACTTTATACAAGCATCGGGTGTACTTCAAGCAAGGGCGTATAAAGAAAATATTGAAAGAGCAAGAAGAACCTCCGGCCTATCCGGTATTCAACTATTAGATATCAGAGACTTTCCAGGCCAAGGCCATGCTACAACTGGCGTTTTAGATGTATTTTGGGACAATAAAGGAAATATGACACCAGAACAATTCCGTTCATTTAATGATGAATGTGTATTATTAATGAGATGCAAATCTCGCACATATTTTGCAGGAGAGAAAATGAAGATCATAATTGATCTATCCAATTACAGTAAATTCTCATTTAAAGGAAATCAATTAACGTGGGAGTTAAAAACGAAAAATGATATTTATCAATCAGGTTCTATCCCGATTTCAGGTGCTCTTCCGGGAGATGTAACGACGATTGGAGTGATCGAAACCTATACTCCATCTAGTCAAAGTCAAGAGTTATTACTAAGTGTATCTATAGAAACTTCAGATAGAGTTATTAAAAATGAATGGGAGTTCTGGACATATTCAAGACCTACGCTTCCTAAAAATGCCCCAAAAATATGGACAGATGTTTCAGCATTAAATTCTTCAATATTTGGGATAAAGCAAAACGGAAAAATAGGATTTGAGGATTTTAGCTATAAGAAACCCAAAGAGATCGAATTAGCCATTTCTGATCATTTGTCCACTGAATTACTTCAGTTCGTACTTGATGGAGGAAAGGCTTGGTTAATGGCAGAAGAAGGAAATCAATTTGATGAAGTAAAAACACGATTTTTACCGATTTTCTGGAATTATATATGGTTTCCTTCACAAGTTGGAACAACGATGGGAATGATCATCCATGAACACCCTTCTCTTAATGGGTATCCACATGATGGTACATCCAACTGGAATTGGTATCATTTAGTAGACGGTGCGACGGCAATAAATTTAGAAACAGTTCCTCAAATTAAACCTATTGTTGAAGTAATCGATAATCATAATCGTGGGAAGCATTTAAGTTACTGTTTTGAAGCTAAAATTGGTGAAGGAAGCTTGTTTGTGACAAGCTTTACTATTATGCAAAACTTAAAACGTCCAGAGGTTGAATCACTGCTTCATCATAATATTCATTATTTATTGAGTGAAGAATTTTCACCAACAGCACACCTCACAGTTGGAGAGTTGCTAGGGTTATTCAAGCTTCAAGGTACTTGGTAAATGTTCGATCAGCCAAAGAGGACTCACTTCCGATCTCTTTGGATATCTGTACTAAGAGTCCCTATTTCTTTATTGAATTATAAAAGAGGCTTACTCTCTATAGAGTCAGCCTCTTTATACAAATTATTACTATTCTTTTACCGCTCCTGCAGTTAATCCCCGGATAAAGTTTTTTGACCCAAAGATAAACAATATAATTAATGGGATAATCGCTATTAGCAATCCCATCATTCTTGCTCCATAATCTGTTCTATAGTAGTTTCCTAGCGATTGAATACTAAGAGGAATTGTAAAGAGCTCCTCTTTATTAATCATGACTAACGGTAACAGGTAATTATTCCATGACCATAAAAAAATGACTAGCGATAATGTGACCATTGCTGGTTTAACAATTGGTAATATAATTTGGATAAATATCCTTAATTCATTACACCCATCTATTCTAGCACTCTCTATAATATCCTGTGGTACAGCAGTTTTAATATATTGTACCATCCAAAAAACTCCAAAGGGATTCGCTATCCATATTAGTATTAAGGGAATTAACGTGTTATTTAGTTGAAAGAATCTCATTTCCATTATATAACCAATTAATCCGATTTGAGTTGGCACCATCATCGTGCCAACAATAAATGCATAAAACAGTGCTTTGTATTTATAATTATACTTTGCCAGCGAATATCCAGTCATTGTACAGATTAAAACGCATAAAATGGTTGAAGTTACTGAAACAAATACACTATTTAGAAAGCTATTGAAAAAGTTACTATTTAAAACAGTTGCTAAATTTTCAAATGCGTAATTTCCGGGTGAAAACATCTTCCCTTTAAAGATGTCCTCTGTAACCTGTGTGCTCATCATAATGAGTACATAAAAAGGCATAATACTTAATAATGAAACAGCAACTAATCCACTAGCTGTAAAAACCTTCCTCATTCGTAAGACCCCTTTTTATTCATAAATTTATAGCTTATTAATGTAAAGATCATAATGATTAAAAACAATGAGAATGAAACTGCAGCACCATAGCCAAATCTCGAAGTTGCAAAAGTAGTATCATAAAAATGCCATATAGCTGTTAACACAGAGCGTTCCGGCCCTCCTACAGCTGTATCTGTAAATAGCAGTTTCGGCTCATCAAACATTTGTAATCCACCTATAATATCTGTTAACACTAAAAACATCGTAATTGGAGCCAATAATGGAATCGTAATCTTAAAAAAGGTATTAACAGCCGAGGAGCCATCCATTTTTGCTGCTTCATAGAGTTCCTGAGGGATTGTACTTAATCCGGTTAAATAAATGGCCATGTGATATCCAGTATATTTCCAAATAATCATTAGAGCCACAACAATCCTTGCATACATAGGTTCACCTAACCAGTTTATCCCTTCTTCAATTAAGCCTGTACTCATTAAAAGATTATTTACAGTACCTGAGGACCAGTCGAATAAAAACGCAAATATTAATCCGATTGCAACAGGTGTTGTAATATATGGGATAAAATTTACCGTTTGAAAGAAGGATCTCCACTTCGTAATATTAAATAGAAACACGGCCAACAATAAACCAAATATAATCACAAAGGGAGTCGACATTAACATGATTAGTAACGTATTCCAAACTGATTTCCAAAATGAGGGATCTTGTGTAAAAACACGTATATAATTATCAAGTCCGATATAGGTTTTCTCACTAAAACCATCCCAATTAGTAAAACTAATAGAGAATGAATAGATGATAGGAAAAATATTGAATGCTAGGTAAAATAGTAAAAAGGGACTTAAAAACAAGTAAGGCCAAGCTTTTATACTTATTGTCAATCTTCTAGATCTTGATACATTTTGAGTAACAGTACTTTCTGATCGAACGTTTGGTTTATTCTCCATTTTAATGACCTCCTTACCTAAAAGAAAAGGACCTAGTTAAGATAGACTAGATCCTTTATAATTTTTACTTTATTTCCTTGTCAGGAAGTTTTGCCTTAACTTCATCTTTTAACTTAGTAATGGCCTCATCAGCATCAACATCGGAATCAGAGTTTAAGAGATTAAGAATTAAGTTTGTCGCATCCTTTACAACTGAATCACTCGCTGAGATTTGCGGAACTTCTAATTCAGGAACAATTTCTTCCATCCAAAACTTACCAACATCTTGATTGTTGAAGAAAGGATCTTCTGATGATGCAAATTCTGGATCATCATATACTGATTTTAGAGGTACATAAAAATTAACTAGCTTACTCGCATCTGCTCCTTCTTTTGTCAACAACAACCAATTCATAAATGTCCAAGCGAGTTCTTTTTCTTTACTATCCTTTGAAATACCAAATACTGTACCTCCCCAAGAATACGCATTTCCAGGAGGTTTCATTAATCCCCATCTACCCTCTCCATCCTTATCGTTCGGCTTAATTACGTATTGTGGAGCCCAGTTTGCCGCAGGAAAGAATATATGCTTTCCATCTGCGAAGCTAGCATTCCATTGAGGAGACCAGATCTCTAACTTATCAACGATTCCCGCATCTCTTACTTTTACAACATTCTCAATTACTTCTCCCATTTTTCCTGAAACATCAACCACTTCTCCATCCATAAGTGGTTTTTGGCTTTGAGCTGTGAATATTTCATTTAGTTCTCCTAAACTTGAAAACATATAAACTTCTCCACCACTTTTAGCCTGTACTTCTTTTCCTTTTTCTATAAAATCATCAATCGATTGAAACATTTCTTCTAATTCTTTTGGATCATCTGTACCAAAATATTCTTTTGCTAAATCTCTTCTATAAGCTAAAGCACCAGGTGTTAGTGATTGTTCTAGTGCTATGACTTCACCTTTTGGATTTGTTGTTAATTCATCTAAATAATCGAAAACTAGTGTTTTATCAAACTGATATGGCTCTTCCTCAAGATTTTCCCAAATATCCAGTTCAAAGATTTTTCCTCTATAGTTTCGTTCACCCCATAAAATATCAGGCAATTCTCCTCCTGATGCTAAGGTTGTTTGCACTTTTTGTAAGTAATCTTCAGCAGCAACATTGGTTAATTCAATCTTAATGTCAGGGTATACCTTATTAAATTCTTTGCTAACAACTTCAATGTAGTTTGTATCCCATCCCCACATTGTAATCGTACCTTTTAGCTCATCACCCTCTGTTTCGCTCTGTGACTGACTATTGGTTTCATTTGAGCCACTACATCCGACTACTAAACTTATTAATAGGACAAATGTAATCAAAGCAAACCATTTTCTTCTTAATTTCGTTGACATAAACTCACTCCCCCTTTTTCTTACAATGTTGATATTAACACTATGATTACGCTTACAAAATACAACAAATCGGTTTTATTGTATAAAATCCGGTGATTCTAAAGAGGGAATTTTCATCGTAATTTTCGTACCCACACCCTCATAGCTTTCAACAGTAAATTCCGATTTATTCTCATAAAAACTTAGTACACGATCCTTAATATTCGATAACCCTATACTCCTCATACTCGAAAAAGTTTGGTTTGACGTCTTACCTAGTTTGACCTCTTTTAACCGTTTACTAGACATTCCTACTCCATCATCACTAACGATTAATTGCAAGATGTTGGTATCAGAAGATATTTTAATTAATATTGTTCCGTATTTATTATCTGGAATAATACCATGAAACAAAGCATTCTCTACCAATGGCTGAAGAATTGTCCGTGGTACATTCACATTCAATATGTCACTATCCAATTGCCAGATTACTTCAAATCGATTAGGATAACGATAATTTTGAATAATAAGATAGTTTTTGACATTATTTACTTCCTCCTCAACCGTTACAAAGTATCCGCCTTCTCCATACTTCACGGTATCTTGTAAAAGACTTATGAAGGATTCTGTTATTTTTACAATATCCTCATTCCCATGTTTTTGAGCAATATAAATGACTGTATTTAACGTATTATAAATAAAATGTGGATTTATTTGTGATATTAACAAATCCATGTGTAACCTCTGTTTTATTTTTTCATCTTCAATTGAACGCTCAATATATTTCTGTAATTCTTTTACCATATAATTAAAACCTTCGCCCAAAACTTCAAATTCATCACCACTTTTAATATCTACAAAGGTCTCTAACTTACCTTTAGATACTTCTTTCATAGCACGAGCTAATGTGGAGATTGGTTTTGATATATTTAAGATCATCGGCGTTAAGACAATCATGATCAAAATAATATTTAAAATGGTTACCCCTGCTATGAAATAATAGACAAAATTCACTTTCTCTAATATTGCTTCTTTTTGATTGACCGAAACAATCTTCCAATTATCTTCCATATGGGGATTAATAATCATAATTTCATCAGTATTTTCGACTATTTTTATAGCTTTAGAATTTTCACTAATAAAAGAACTTATTTCTTTCTCATCATGTTCTCTCGGATATAGCAGTGAATTCTGTGAGTCAAATAAATAAAAGATATCGTCTCTCGTTTCATCTTTTAAAATACTTGAAAGATGATTTGTATCAATATTTACAATAAGGTACTTTAGTTTACTATCAGGATTTAAAAGGGGGTTGAATTTAACAATATAGCTAATAACTTTCTTTTCCTGCTGGTTATTTTTTAGTAAATGCTCTTCTGAAAAGCCACTATAAACTTCTCTTTTCAGAAATAAATTGAACCATTTTTCCTTTAAAGTATTTATATAATAATCATTTTGAATTGACTTAGATGAAATAACATTTCCATCTTCACTAACCAAAATAATGCTATCAAGATAATCATTAAGTAATAAATAGCTCTTTAGTTCATTACTTAACCATTCTTCATTTAAGATTTTTTCATAGATACTTTCAGCAGAATAAAGCGAAGTTATTTTATCTTGTATTTCATGATCAACAAGAATATATTGAGAAAATTGCTTAATATCATTTTGGAGGGATTGAATGCTCTCAGCTCGTTCTTCTAGCTTTGCACTTTCATCTTCTTTCACTTGTTGAATTAGAATTTCACTAAAATAGGAATAAATAAAAATTCCACTTAATAATAAGGAAGAAGAAATAATAATTGCAACCACTAATAAGATTTTTGTTTTTAACTTCATCTTCTTTGGCTCAAACTTTCTTTATAATCCTTAGGTGTTACTCCGGTCATTTTTTTGAATACTATACTAAAATATTGACTGGTCTTATACCCAATCATTTCAGCAATTTCATATATTTTATATTCTTCTTTTTGTAGAAGTTTCTTAGATTCTTCGATTCGGTACCAAGTTAAATAGTCTAAAATTGTTTTGCCTGTTTCATTTTTAAACACATGTCGCAGATGATCCCCGCTTATTGAAAGAGCCTCACCAATCTCATTAATAGTAAAATCCCTTTGATAGTTTTTGTGAATATACCTTAACGTCAGTTCAACCTTAGCGGAGTAGTTCGCTTTGTATAAAGTAGATGTTATTTTTCTATACTCATTACTCATCCACTGACTAATTTCCTCTAAAGTAAATACCTGATATACATGTAGTTCATTCATTACTTCCATATCTAAATAACTCGGCAAATGATATTGATTTCTTAATCTTTCTAACCTACTAATTAATTCCTTACATACAAACTTTAATAAGGTAGGGTGAAAGTTGACTTTCACTAACTCAAATACATCTCTTATCATCGGGATAAATTCATCATTATTTTCATTTAATACCCTTGCAACTTTCCTACAATTCTCTTGAATATCAATCTCAGAAAGAATGATATCCTGTGAATTAATTATTGTACCTCTATCAAACAAAACTAGTGCTGTTGATTTCTCTTCACATTGTTTATAGATTTCTGGTAAATGTTCTAAGTGGTTAAATAAGGGCGAAATCAAGATCGAAACAGAAACATCGCCCATGACATCACGTTGTAGTTTTAATGCTGTTTGATATATAATTTTCCGGTAATCTCCATCCGTATATCTCTTTTCCGTCCTACATAGTAATACTGCTTTTTCTTTGTCAATAGGAATAACTTCAATAAACTCTAGCTCTTCTGAATATTCGTTTAGATCTTCAAGATTCTTACTTTGCAAATCCAAATTTATGAAGAATCTTTCATCAAAGATGGGATAAGGAACATCTACCTTTAGGTAAAAAATAAGAAATTTCCCTTTATATTCTTTCGGGTAAAATTTATTTATTGCGGTCTTGTTACCAAAAAACAATAAATCTCTTATACTCTGACTTTTTATTGATCTGGCTATCTCCTCTTCTCCTACCAATTCTTCGTATATTTTTTTTAGCTCCTTTGCTAAGCTTGTTTTATTCATCTCATGCTTTAGTAAAAAATGTGAAATACCAATATTTATTGCTCGTTTAGCATACTCAAAATCCCTGTGCGAGGTAAGCAAGACAATCTTAATGTTCGGGTTAAGTGCCAGGACCTTTTCACTTAGACTTAAACCATCAACTACAGGCATTCTAATATCCATGAATATAACTTGAGGACTAGACAAACGAACAAGCTCCATCGCCTTTTTCGCAGAGAAAGCTTCCCCAACAATTTCAAATCCAAAATCTTGCCAATTCAACAGACTCTTAAGATGGTCAATTGCTAATACCTCATCATCAACGATCATTACTTTTATCATCGCGCTCCCCTTTTCACGTTTGAAATCAGCTACCTGAAAAAAGCTAATGGTCATTTCTTGTAAAATGAACACTAGCTTACGCAAAGCTTTTCTGGATGATTATTTTATTTCGAGCTCTAACTCATATATTGCAGTTGCTGTTATTGACTTAATCTCTGAGTGGTTATGGTTAATCTCTGCTCTAGCAGCCATTGGTGAATCAGATTTAACATAACTGCCCTCTTTTACCGGTGATACATAAAGGTACATTCCCTTATTCATCAGTTCTTGATAATATTGCTTCAGTCCTATTTGCCAGATATCATGATTAGAAAAATTATCATGAATTAATCTCCCGTCTATAAATGCATAGCCAATATCTCCAAGGTATTCAATGTTAAGGAGATACTCTTTTACTTCGTTAAACGGATTTGATGTAAAGTCAATTTTTGCTTTTGATGTACCAACCATCTTAATATCTAATTCTATATCTTTTGTTTTTGTTATTATTTGATATTCATCAAAAAACCCATTATCCCCAGCCTTTTCAAGTGGCTCTTCTTGGAAGTATAGTTTTTTCTTCAAAGGTGGGAAAAACATTAAATCAACTTTATCTTGTTCATTACTATACTCAAATCTCATCTTGTTATCGCTGAAAAGGAAAGTGGTATTTGTTATAACAATCTGTTCATTATCCTCTATTTTACATTTCCAAAAATTCAGACTTATTTCATCAGATAGAGTAATAATATGAAGTTTTGTATGTGAGTTTAGGGTGATATCGATAACATGGGTTTCTTGATTTGCTAGCTTAATTACTACTTCATTATCCCAATCAATTTCTCCCTCACTTAGGTCAATATTTTTGATATTTTCCCGACTAAAGCAATATTCGGCATTCATGCCTTTAGGAGTAAAGAAAAAATAATAGTTTTCACCATTATGTTCAAGTTTCGTCATTAGTTGAGTTGTTGAGTACTTTAAGATTGCTCCATCAATTTCCAAATTAAATGGTAGAATACAACTTGTATTTTTAGCAATTGATAAATCACCATTTTTAGGTAAATTTATAGTTTCATTGTTAAGTCGCATGGAAATGTGGATATCATGTTTGTCTTTCATTTCAACATGATCCTGGTAATTATTGATAAATAGAAATCCTGTGTTTTCATGGCTCTAACCGCATAACGCAATGACTCAGTATCAGTTGGGTTTAAACTATCACACACATCTGGAAGTATAGTTTGTGTTTTACTAAAATCCTTTTCAAATGTAGATAAAAAATAATGTAATCGTTTTAATCTTTTATATGATTCTCTAATTTGTCCAAATTCTCCTATGGGCGCCTGATAATCATAGGAAATTTTAGGAGTGGCATTCTCATTTAAGAATGTTTTCCCTACAGGATTTGTACCACCATGGAATACATAATAGTCAATAAAATTACATCCCCCTGCAACCTTTATATTAGCCATTGCATCTACACTCTCATATGGTAATTTAAATCGATAATGATAAAAGTTAGTCATTCCGGCTCCCATTTCACAGCAGGCATATGGAAGATCTTCAGCTTGGTAAGTAGGTGTAAACCCATAATTTTCTTTTTCATTATTATGAAAATCCCGATAAATATACTCAGGCGTAGGTGGATGTTCTTTCACATCTCCATAAAATATCCACGGCCAAAAAGCATATCCTCCCCATAGAGGGAGCACTTCATCAGAAGGTGCAGCTGCCCCTCCCCATCCAGTACACGTATAGAGCGGAGTCTCAATTTCCGCTTCGATAGCTAGTTTTTTTAAAGTTAAGATATGAGAATCTCCATCCCTACCTGCAGAAAGCCATTCATTACTTGTTCCAGCGGTAATTTCCCAAGGCGCACCAGCATGTTCATATTCATTTTCTAGCTGTGTACCAATTATGGGACCATTATCCTTAAATAATAATCCATTTACTTGTTTTCCGATTTCATCATAAAGTCTTTTTACATAAACTAAGTAAGCTTCATCATTTGAACGAAGATCGAATGGTCGACCGAAAAGCCAGTCTGGTAAGCCTCCGTTTCTCGCCTCTCCGTGTGCAAATGGTCCAATTCTTAAAATGACATAAAGTTGATGCTTTGCACAAATTTCAACAAACTTTCTTACATTTTTATTTTCTTCCCATACAAAAATACCCTGTTCTTCTTCATGATGATTCCAAAAGATGTAGGTTGCGATCACATTTATTCCGCCCATTTTCATTTTAATCACTTCATCTTCCCATTTTGCATGATGATAGCGACTAAAATGAAATTCACCACATATTCCGATAAAAGGCTGATTATTTTTCTCCATATAATAATTTGTTAAACTTATCTTATCTCCGTTTAGATTTGAACCTCCAAGTTTAGTTTTGCTTGAGAAAATATTTTTCTTACCATTTTTTACTTTAATTTCGTATTCCTGCATTTACTCATCTCCCACTTCATTCAATCAGTAGTCGCTGTGAAGGATCTTCCACAGCAACTACTATATTAGTTCTCAACAACACATAATTTTTTATGAGTTAAAGCTCCTTGATGAATTGCATCAAATTTTAATGCAATGTTTAATTCCTCAATAGCTTGTTGATGTTGATTTAATCCAATTAATCCAAGTGCCCTCATGTAACGACAGTGAATTTCGTTCCGCTTTTTTAAATCTTCATCAAATACTAAAAAGTCTGGAAGCGAAACAGCAAAATAATCTATTTTAGGAGAATCAAATAAGTGTTTTTCTCCATAATCTATTAACTTATTAAAACGACTTTTTGACTCTTTAAACCTCTTTAATTTTTGTAAAGCTAAACCTTGGTAGAAAATCATATCCGCTGGCTGATCATTGTAATAAAGGGCACTTGCTGGTTCATCTAATCCTTTTGATGCAGTTGTAAAAGATTCGACAGCACTGTGTTCATCTTTTAACCCTTCATAAGCACAACCTAGGTAATAGTAAATATTATTCTCTTGTGCACCAGCAAGTTTTCCCTCACCTAAATTTTCAGGATAGATAAGAGCTTTCTTAAAAGTTTTTAAAGCGTTTACAAACTGTCTTTTTTGAAGATAATCTTTTCCAAGCTCAATATGAGCATATACATATTGCCCTGTTACCTTTCCTTCTCCCCCTTCCCATGGATGAAAGATACGCCTTTCGAGTAATTTTAATGCTTTCTCATAATAACCTAGGCAATTTAGGATCGTAACATATTCAATATACAAATCATCTCTTGATTCAACTAACGGTAAATGCTTATTTAAATGATGAAATCTTTTCTCTGGTGAATAGCCTAATTTCTTATGTAGTTGGTCTAATTCATACAATACCCTTGCATCAGAAGGATCACAATCAAATGCTGTCTGTAAAGAAATTAGGGCAATATTTTCATCTTGTAATTGGTTATAGTAGGCAATAGCAAGGTTTCGATGTACGGTTGCAAAACCAGGGTTTATATCCCTTGAGGTTTCCCATTGTGATATTGCTTCTTTATACCTTTTTTTATCATAAAGCAAATTGCCTAAATAATAGCAAGCCTTGCTATCCTTTGGATTTGCATTAATAGCAGTCTCTAGCACAAGCAACTCAAATAAGCTATTCGGAAAACAATAATCAGATGAAACTAAGTTACCAGAGATCCTATAAAGCTGGGCTTTCTCTTCTTGACCTAGTTTTGAATACAAATATCCTAAAGAATAATAAATAATTGGATTTCCCTCATTTACAACTTTTGGGATTAATCGACTTAAAATTTGTATTGCTTCTTCATAAGCTCCACATTCTTCATAATCAGCAGCTAAATTTAAGAAATTATGAGAATCACCTCTCATAAAAACTTCAAGTTCCGATATGGTAGAGTGAGCATCGTTAGAATTTCCTAATTCTAAATAAACTAAATAGAGTTCATAATAAGCTCCAAAATCTGCAATATCCATCATGATCGTCTCTTTAGCAAAACGTTCTGCTTCTTTTAAAGAACCGGTTTTTCGTAGTAACATTGTTTTTAAGTGACGCCCTTTAAAATTTCTACTATTGCGAACTAAGGATTTTTCTATAAATTCTAATGCTCGTTGATACAATCCTTTAGTTGACTCAATTTGAGCTAGGGAAAAATATCCACATTCTTGCCAATGCGATGACCAAACGGATTTATAAAAGGCACTGTATGCTTCATCTAATTTTCCTTGTAACTTGAGTGATAGACCAAGCTGATAATAGGCTTCACTGTCATATGGATTTGGGTTTCTCCAGGTTAATAACTCAATAGCTTTATTAAAACATTCTTCACTCTTTTTAAATAATCCTCTCCGAAACAACAATGTTCCGTAGGCCACGTTAATTCTGATATTTTTTGGTTCTCTTTTTAACCCTTCTAAGTAATATTCATCAGGCTCCAAGGTAGCATGCCTATACTGCTCTAAATGTAGTCCTGCAAGATATAATTCCTCTGTCGTTGTTAATTCTTGTGGAGAGGGTAATGATTTTGCCGGTTTTGGTATTTCTTCTATTTGTTTTTTTGCTGGTTGATATGAAACTAATAATTGCTTCTTTTCATCTTTGACAGTCAAAAATAAATCATGTTCAAGTTCACTTTGATCTATTTGAATATGGACCCTATATGTTTGATTTGGAGATATATTAATTTTTTCATTTAAGTAAGATCGTTTCTTACCATTTAACTCGACAGTTGCACCCTTATAATTTGATGTTGCGTAAACATGAATAGTAGCCTGATTTAATAAAGAATCTACTTCTAAATTCACAGCAGCATGTTTTGAAGCATTTTTCACCAGTCCAATATGCTTATAAGGCATAAAATATTGGGTGAATCTTTTTTCTTCATAAGGATGTAGCCATGTAAAATCCGGCTGATTATCAGTAAACACACCGGTCATTAACTCAATATATGGACCATCATCGTCCGTTAATTGGCGGTCCCAAGCTTTTCCAAAGTCACCATTCCCCCAAGTCCATTGCTTTTTCCCCGGAGAAATATAGTGATCCGCTACATGAAGCAAACCTGCTCGCAAGTTATGATCATATCCCCCCAACAAAATCGTAATCCGATTTGTAAGCCATATAAGAAGTTGGAACTGGGATGTTTTTATAACGAGAGATATCTACTCCTTCTGAATAATCCATTTTATAATAAGTGCCGGTTGCTATTGGAAAGCGTGATACATCTCTCTTACCATGATCAAAAACGGCATGAACATCTGGCGGAAAGACAGATTGTGTATGATCATTTACTGCAACAGCTGGATTGGCCCACCAAAGAAATGTTTGAGGTTGTGATGTGCGATTATACAGCTGTGCCTTTATTTCTAAGTATGCTTTCCCAGGATGTAGGGTAAAACCAGCTGTTACTTTTGTGCCGTACATTCTATCTATTTCACTCACCCATACCGTAGCACTTCCATCATCATTTTCTGTTAATTTATATTCAACTGGTCCATAAGTATTTGGACGATGATGTTGTGGCCAGTTGAACTCTATTCCTCCAGAAATCCATGGACCTGCCAATCCAACAAGTGCTGGTTTAATAACTGTATTGTAATAAACGAAATCGTAATTATTCGTTTTATCTAATGCTCTGTATATACGGCCACCCAATTCTGGCATTACTTCAATACGTAAATATTCATTTTCTACTATTACGAGGTTATACGATTTTAGTTTTTTCTGGTCGTGTATCTTATCTATTACTGGATGAGGATATACCTTTCCAGAGCTACCTTGATACACTCTTTTTTCAAGAAACATTGGATTCTTATTTGGTTCCCCTACCTCATAGGTAGGGATTTGTCGTGCTTCTTCCCATAAATGAACTTTTTGTTCGTTCTTCACTAAACTCCCTCCTCCTCATGTTCTTACAATACTTTCATATAGCATTTCATACAATTAACGAAATTCGGTTTATAATGGACTATTTTCTGATTTGCTATTAATATATGACTAAATCTACTCTTATAAAAAGGGAAAGAAGCTTACTATTTTCTGATTTTCGTTAGGAGTGACAATTTGGAGAAAAAGAAGAAACCTGATGGATTTGAATTAGAACGACTTCTAGTTTTACCTGATTATGTAGTGAGAGAAATGGAGAAACACCCGTTAATGGCCCTTTCTATGTAACTGATATTGGTTATTTTCCAAGAGCTAAATTTCATTATAGAGAACGAAGTAGTGGATGTGATACACACATTGTTATTTATTGTGCTGAAGGGGAAGGTTGGGTAGAAATAGATGATACTACACTGACAATTAAACCTAATATGTTAATCCATATTCCAAAAGGAATTCCTCATCGTTATGGAGCATCTGAGCAAACCCCTTGGAGTATATATTGGTTCCATCTTGATGGCACACAGGTACAAGAATATATAGAAGGCCTAGAACTACAAAGAGATTTATTCCAACTTAATTTTATAGAATTTGTAAGATTCGTAGAGATTTTTAATCATTGTTTTGATGTTCTTTCAAACAAGGTATACTCTCATCTTCACCACATTCATGTTTCTCAATCTATAAAATATCTTTTAAGTATTGTTAGTGTATCAAGCGGGTTCACCAATCAAGAAGTTAAAAAAGAACTGTATCTCGACAAAGCTATTAATTATATGAATGAAAATATAACGAATACAATTAAACTAGATGATATTGCGAAATACGCTGGTTTATCCAGACAACATCTTACACACCTTTTTAAGTCTCAAACAAACTATCCACCTATTGATTACTTTATAAGGATGAAAATGCAAAAAGCTGCACAAATGCTTGTTCTCACAAATAGTTCAATAAAACAAACAGCAATCTCAGTAGGTATTGATGACCCCTATTACTTTTCAAGGACTTTTAAAAAAATTATGGGTAGCTCACCTTCTGAATATAGACAGATTGAAAAGGGATAGTGACACTTTTCCTTAATAAAAACAAACTAAAGAAAACACACCAAACAAAAAAGTAAGGGACAGTGTACCTGTCCCTCTAATAACTTCTCCAAGCCTTTTCATATTTTTCGATAATGGTTGGTCTAGTTAGGGTATTGGTTTCAAGTTGGATTTGATTTCCGTTTTGATCTAAGATATCCTGATCAATATCTTTGCCAAAGGAAGTTAGTCCTTTTAAGACTTCATTTGTTAGAAAATTGGTTTCAACTGTTATGCTTGTTTCGTTTAGATTGACTTCTTCTCTTTTGGCTAAAACAAAGCCCCAATCACCGAAGCTTGGAACATCGACGTGGAGATTTTCTGTATGAAGATTTGCAGCCTGTACGGTTTTGTTGATTGACCAATAAACTTCTGTTGCGAAAGTAGGACTTGTGGCTTGGATCATGATGGATCCTCCTGGTGCTAAGCGATTACGAACTAATTGATAAAATTCAAGTGTATATAGTTTGTTTAATGATTCATTATTTGGATCTGGTAAGTCTATTAAAATAACATCATAAAAAGTATGATGATTGTTTTTTAGAAATTGAAAGGCATCTTCGCTTATAACCTGTACACGTTCATCTTCGAATGATTGTTCATTTAGGTTTACCACATCACGATTGGTTTTTGCTAGTTCTACAACTCTCGGATCAAGGTCAACTAAAGTCATCGACTTGATTTCATCATACTTTTGTAATTCTCTTAGAGCTAAACCATCGCCACCACCAAGGATCAGCACATTTTCTTTAGTAGATGCTGTTGCTACTACTGGGTGAACAAGTGTTTCGTGATAACGATATTCATCACTAGAACTAAATTGAAGTTGTCCATCTAAAAATAATCGCAAATCTCCTTGTTCCTTCGTTAAAATGATTTGCTGATAATCTGTCTGTTCTGTATAAATGATCGGATCTCTATAAAGCTTTTGTTCAAAAGTAAAAGCTGTTTCTTCACCAAAGAATATGCCACCTACAAGCAAAAGTAAAATAAGTATTCCTGCTGAAAAATGACGCTTAAACGACGGAATTTCTCGTTTAAAGTAATGTAAGATCCACAGGGCAATGACAACATTAATAAGCGCCACCAGAAATGCTGTTTTTACTAGTCCAAATTCAGGACGAAGTAAGTACACAAAAAGCAAACCACCAATTAATCCACCTGCGTAATCAGAAAATAAAACTCTAGCAGTACTTTTTTGCAGAGTTACACCAATTTCATTTGCCTTTCTAATCAAAATTGGCAGCTCGACTCCTGTTAATGCCCCAACGATTAGCGTGATGGAATAAAGAAAGAATGCATCCATCCCTGGACTTAGAAAGGCTGAAACACCGAACAGCAAAAAGGTTGAAAGACCACCTAGAATTCCAATTGAATATTCAATCCAAACAAATGATAAAATTAAATTCTTTGTTACCTTCTCACTTATTGAAGCACCGATCCCCATACCTGTTAGAAAAAGAGAAATGGTGAGGGTGTATTGTTTCACACCATCACCAAGTAAATAAGAGCCAGCTGCACCAAATAATACTTCAAAAATAATTCCACATACAGATACAATGCCTGATGCCCAATAGATCGCTTTGCTTTTTTTCATATTCTGTTCAATCACGCAACTGTCTCCTTGTTTATCATTCTTATGTAATTGACGCTCCAATGACAAATGCTAATCCAATTGATACACACATACTAACGATTCCTACCGAAATATTGCCTTTTTTAAGTTGTTCTTCAACAGAAAAATTTCTCGTGAAAAGCTCGAATAATAGGTAAGCAATTAATTGAAGAAGAATTCCATATGCCCCCCAAATAATTGTATCGACAACACTTGCGCTATGATAAATGGAGAAGGCTAAAACAATACAAATACCCACGATTTTCCCACCAATTGAAAGGGAAACGGCGTGGTTACCATTTAAAATTTCATCCCAATCTTTATATTTCTTTGTCATCAATTCAAATATAAGTAAGCCAATAAGTACAATTGCAATTGCAATAATAAAATACACAGCCGTTAAAATAAAAGGCCCCATACTTTCTCATTCCCTTCATTTCTTATTTTCCAGTACCAGGTCCCCCACCGCGAACAGAGGAGGTTCCACCTCTAACCGTTGAAGTTCCTCCTGTTTTGAAAGATCCACCGGAAGAACTATATCCCCTATAGCAATCATCCTGGTTAGAATAACATTTGTTACTTTGCTTCTTTCCCCAATCATCTACATCAAGAACTTCATCTAATACCCAAAGTAAAAATAATCCGTCAAAAAAGTCAGGACTATAATTGTTACGAACAAAGTCATAAGTAGAGACTTCAACCAATGTATTCGCAGGGTTTTCTTCGTCATTTGTTAACATAACAAAAGTATCTTGATAGATTAGAACTTGCTTGTTTTCTTTTTTTTCACTAACTTCTCTAGGTTTCTCATATTCTTGTAATTCATTAGCTACATCATCAATGGATTTATTTTCAGCGCTATAGATTTCAGAAATCTGTCCGGATTGTCCTTGACTTGAGACAACATCTTGTAAAATATATGTAGTGCTAATAAAATCCGCTATTCCATCCTTAAAAAATGATCCTTCAGTGGAACCTTGTGTTTCACTTCCACAAGCTGATAAAAGAAGAATACAAGATAGAAAAATAAAAAGAAGTGGTTTTTTCATCGACTCACCTTCTTTCCTGACATACTATTTCGTAGACATCCAAAGACCTTAAATGATGATACAATGGATGTCTGAAGAAATCTAATTTACTTTATCTTTATTCTTTTCCAAGCTTCTTCTTCAAAGCAGCTAGCTCATCATCAACATCATTTTTTTCAAGTGCTGCGAACTCATCATCAAGACTTCGATTAGAAGATCTTAAATCTTCACTTGTTTCTGCTTCTGCTTCATATTGAAGGACTTTTTCTTCCATTCGCTCAAAACCGCGTTTTGATTCATCATTTCCAATACCAGAAAGAGTACGGTTTATTTTTGTTCTTGTTTTAGCAGATTCAGCACGAGCTTTTAGTGAATCTTTTTTCAGTTTCATTTCGTTATATTCGGCTTTCATTTCGTCTAATTTTTTCCTTAATGAATCTGAATCAAGCTTAGCACGTTCATACGATTCTTTTAAAGTGTCTAGCGTTTGCTGGTGAATTTTCTTGTCTTCTAGTGCACGCCTAGCAAGATCATCGTTACCCGCTTCGATTGCTTGAATCGCTTGCTCATCACGTTTTTGGACCATCTTTTTAGCATCTTCATATTTTTTTTGCAACATTTTTTCGTTCGCGATTTGTTTAGCAATCGCTGTTTCTGCTTCGCGTATATCTGATTCCATCTCTCTCATGAATTGATCGAGCATCTTAACAGGATCTTCAGCTTTATCCAATAATGAATTCAATTCAGAATCTACTACCGTTTTTACCCTTTTAAATAATCGAAACATGTTATTTCCTCCTATTTACTTGCTATGATTTTTAATTCATATTGTTCAATTTCATATCCAGTGCTTACTTCAATTTCACTGCCCCATTTTTCAACAGACAGAAATTTCTCTTCCTCTTCATCACAATAGTCATAATATTGACAAACCATACCATTTATGTTTTGATTACGCCCGATACCTGTTACTCTGGCGCTTCCAGATTCATCCAAATGATAGGTAATTCCTTCATATTCCAGTTTTTTTGGAATTGGTTCTTGAAGATTAAGCTTTACTTTCTCGTAAATTCCCAAATAAAGCTCATCATCCATTTCAACACTTAACCAAATGGTTTTTGAAACTCCCTCAAGTTGATAGGCATGCCACTTAAATCCATGATCATCATAGCTTATTTTACCGACTATTTTGTAATCCTCGAGATCATATGTGACAATATCATCTGTTTGCAGGTTAAACATATTTCGTTCTTCAACAGACTTATTGTTTGTTTGACTCTTACCAAATAATTTACTAAAGAAACTCATAAACTCACCCCGCTTTTATTCTAATGTTTTCCAATAAATAATACGACTTAATGTTCAAAAGGTTTCACTTTGTTTAACAAAAGATCCTCATTAAATAGCGAATTAATTCGAAACAATGGGTTCAACTTCAAATGGGACAATGAACCTGTCCCTAAAGAAACGCCTCAGCCAATAAGTGATATGTACGTACTTTATCCTCAAATTGAAATGTATTATGAATAATCATAAATTCATCTGTTTGATAGAAATCGCTTAGTTTCAGTAGTTCCTCTTTTACCTTCTGTGGTGTACCCACAATCATCCTTTTCCTGTTTTCAATGATCTTTTCTTTATCTCTAGGTGAAAGCTTCTTTTGTTTTGGTGATGGAATTCTTGTATCTAGTCCTCTTTCTACTGCTAAAAGCCATAAATCCTGACTTAAGGCGATTTCTTCTGCTTTTTCTTGGGTATCAGAACATACAACAAAAATACATACATTCGCTTTCGGACTTGGTTGTGTTTTTGATGGTTGAAAGCTTTTTCTATAAGTTTCCATAGCATGTAAGCCGTTTGCGGGATGTATGAAATGGCCAAATGTAAAGGATGTCCCCATTTCCCCTGCTAATCTAGCACCACGATGTGTTACACCTAATAACCACATTTCAGGAACTGTTTGGATACTCGGATAGGCTTTGACATTGTGAAAGAGTTTAGAACCTGGGTTCGTGTCAAATAAATACTCTTGAAGATCTGCAACCTGTCTTGGAAACTCATTCATACTTTTCCTTATCCCATCTGTTAAGGCTAAACGAGTGGTTGGTGAGCCACCTGGTGACCGACCTATTCCAACATCCATTCGATTTGGATATAACGTTTCTAACATTTTAAAGTTTTCTGCAACTTTATATGGACTATATTGTGGAAGCAGTACACCGCCTGAGCCGACACGAATTCTTTCTGTATTAGCAGCAATTTGTGACATAAGTATTTCTGGAGATGTTCCAACGATTCCATTTGAGTTATGATGTTCAGCTACCCAAAACCGGGTATATCCTAATTCCTCTGTTATTTTTGCCAATTCAATCGTATGTTGAAGGGCAATTCTAGCAGTTTGGCCTACACTTATAACTGATTGATCAAGAACACTGAGCTTCATTTCTTACACCGCTTTTCTTAGTTCGTGTTGTTGTGTGATTAGTCTAAATGACAATTTAATGAATCTCAAATTTCTTGATTTCCCTATACTCAATTAAATATTATTTTTAATACAATTCCAAATATCCTGTTGATTGAATCACTTATTATTTCTCACCATATATAGAGCTTATTAATTTCAAAAACATGGATATTCCTTACATGATGAGGAAAAATAGACTCTGAAAGGATGTGTTAGTTTGCGAACGATAGCAGCACTTATCTCTATGTTAATGCCTGGATTTGGACAGATCTATAACGGCCAATTTGTTAAAGGAGTTATCTTGTTCTATTTAACACTTTGATAATATATTAGGGAAAATTAATGAAGCCATTCATCTAGATTTTAATGGACATCATCTGGAAGCGATAGAGGTTACGAATTTTGAATATATGCTTTTTTATCCTGGCTTTTATGTTTATGCTATTTGGGATGCATGGTTTCATGCTAAACAAAATGCAAACAAAACAACAACTCCTATTCCTTTTCTTTTTTTATCGGTGGAATATTAGGAGAATAGGTGCCCTTTTCTCTGATAAGCTACCAATTCCCACGCTAACCGTAGCATCACTAATGTTAATCCCTTCTTTTATAGGAATGATCATATTCAGAAAGCAATAGATCGACGCAATAACGTTACAGTAATGGTTATGTAACTAACAATTTATACTCCCAATAAAATGTCATAAAAATGTAACCACACATTTGTACCCGCTAGCTTAATAAACACTTGCGGAAGCTATTACGGCTATGCTCCACATAATAAGTGTAAAAGAAATCGTAAGCCAAACCGTATTAACTGTAGTTTCTTCTTCATTCTTTATCTTTTTCAATATCGTTACTAAATTGAGACAAAATACAATGCATAATATAGGCATTAAAAACCAACCTAAATATAGAAATGCAAGAATCATTTATTTCTCCCCCAAATTAACTATTTCACATTATTTAACTGGCCAATATAATTTTCTAGCTAAATTTTATATAATTCAGCAATCTATCAAAAGAATTGATCTCAGCATATGGTTGAATATCGGTATCATTCTTATGTCCATATCGATTAAACCATATTCCCCTTATATTGACACTTTGACAACCACCAATATCTTTTTCGATGTCGTCCCCAACAAATAATGCCTCTTCTGCCTGGATATTAAGCTTATTTAAGGCTAATTCAAATATGCGTTTGTCAGGTTTACTAAATACAACTTCTTCAGAGATTAGTACTGTATCGAAACAACTATACAAATTAGTATGAATCATTTTAGCTTTTTGTCTCTGAGTAGATCCGTTTGTTATAATTGCCACTTTAACATGCTGTTTTATCACATTTATGATGTTTAAAGTATTCTGGTTTATAGAAAAACAAAGAGGGAAATTGTTTTCCCAAAAATCTTGCATATAATCCCTTGGCAATCTATGTTTAGGGGGAAATTCCATGAAAAATGATTCTATTACTTTTACTTTATCAAAGTTTCCATAGTTTTTCTTGTCATGTTTCTTGAAGCTTTGCAACATTTGGATCCTAACTGATTGTTTAACATCTTCATAACACCTATCCAATATAATCAAAAACATTTTATCTACTGCCTTATCTCTATCAAGTAATGTATCATCTAAATCAAATAACATGGCTTTATAACCACTCATATCCTTCATATCCTTCACAGCCTTCATCAATTTTTGTAAATAAACCTAAGTCGAAGAATGAGATTTTCAACTATTAATAAAAAAAACAAAGTAAATATTTTTGTTTTTACTATTTATGCTGAAGTAAGGACCACAATAATGATGACTACATTCTTAAAAACTTCACATAGGTATATATCCTTTTGTTAAGTAAACATAAATCATTACTGGGATGAAACTAAATAACATGGTTAAATTGATTAAAGCTAGGGCTCTATTCTTTGCTAAGTAACCGCAATAAAAACCTATTGAATTAAAGATAAATGTTAACATTCCATACGGTTCTTGTATGTTAAGAACCAGATAAGGAATCCATGAAATAACACCAAAAAGAAAAAGAGTTAAGGATAGATAATTTAATATTTTCTTAAAAGTAATTTTACTCATTTATTCGAATCTCCATTAACAGTCTAATATTTCTAGTATCATCATGACACATTATGTCCTCCTAAATATTCTATAGTTTTAAAGATTTTATATCATTCCAACCATACAATATTTCATTTACTCTATGAGTGTTTTGGTCATTATAAAGTCTTTTTGTTCTTCATCTGCCATATAAAAAGATTTGGTTCCCGTATGAACAAACCCCATTTTCTTATAAAAGGCTATAGCATTTTCATTGTTTTCCCATACACCTAGCCAGATTTTCTGTTTATTACGATCTCTTGCCATTTCAATAGCTTTATTTAGCAAGTATTTACCAAGCCCGTGTTTCTGGAAATTGTTCTTTATATAAATCCTCTCAATTTCAAGTGATTGATTTCCCATTGCTTGAGACTGAGCATCATTGGTATTGACTTTTAAATATCCAGCAACATCATTTTTTACATAAACAATAAAAAATTGCGAAGAGCTATTCGATAACTCTTTTTCTAGTTGTTTTAAATTAAATGCCTTTTCTAAATAATTTTTCATATTTTCGGGTGAATTCTGATGCTTAAAAGTCTCATTAAATGTTTCATAACTAATTTCTTGGAGAGTGCGTATATCATCAAGCGTACATTTTTTAATTTTTATAGTCATTTATCTATTCGCCCCTTTTAAAGCAATTATTTTCCTTGTTTCCTTTTTTTCAAATTCCCAATCGACTTCTACCTTTTTTCTTAATCTTTGAACATCATTTCATTTCATTAAAACAAACCTATTTAAATCGTTTTTTTATAGCACAAGACGCTTCACAGATACGTTTTAAACCATTATACAGTAATCGTAAAGTATTCGTTATAATATTGGAATCATCACCTTTTTATTACACTATTTTTATGGTGTGACTCCTTCTTTATTACCGGTGATTTTTTTCCAATCATTACGCATGTCACAACAACAATTGCTAAAACAACCGTGAGCCATGTAATCGATTCTCCTAAAAATAATGCAGAAAACCCAATCATTAAAAAAGGCTGTAAGTATTGTATTTGTCCTACTCTTGCAATACCTCCTAAAGACATCCCACCATACCATGCAACATAAGCTAAAAATTGACTTACAACACCTAAATAGAACAAACTGATCCAAGCTTCTATAGGCGCTTGTAACATATGTGATGAAAGACTGAAGCCAACAGGAAGCATAAAAAACGGGGCACCAATTAATATAGCCCAAGCAATAACTTGCCAACTACCAAGCTCATTTGATAGTTTTCCGCCTTCTGCATAACTTAATCCAAGTAATAAGATTGCTACAATTAGAGCAAGATCTCCAGTTTGTAATTGACCTAAACCTAAATATCCAGCATAAATAAGCACTGTTATAGCACCCGTAATACTTGAAATCCAAAAGCGTTTCGAAGGTCGCTCACCTCCGCGCCACATGGCAAAACCAGCTGTTGCAAGTGGTAGTAAAGCCAGTTCAACTGCACCATGAGATACAGGCAATGATTTCATTGCATATGTTGTTAATAGTGGAAAGGCAAGTACAGCACCTACAGCCACAATAACTAAACTTAGAAATTGTCTTTTATTAGGTAGTGCTTCCTTTTTTAAGAAAAAAATGAAACTTACAAGTATTGCTGCAATAACTGTCCTACCTAACCCAACAACTGTCGCACCAAAATAAGGGACAGCAATACTTGTTGCTGGTAATGTTAGACTAAAACAAATGATCCCAATAAAGCCAAGTAGCATTCCTTTTTTAATGGTATTCTTCACCTTAATCCCCCTTCACAGATCTATCATAATATCCGATAATCATAGTTAAAAAGAGTAAGCTAATTATTAAAGATGATTGTAATGAATATCAACGCATTTATAAACAAGAGAATACCCCATCTGTCATGGTACAGATAGCTAAGGAGATAGTTATGACAACAAAATATAGTGGCATTTTAGAATGGGTGAAACAACAAATTGAGGATGAGAAGTTAAAAACAGGAGATAAATTACCATCGATTCGGCTGCTCGCTGAACAATTTCAATGTAGTAAAAATACGGTTGTAAAGGCATTACTTCAATTGGAAAAACAGCATATTGTTTATGCAAAACCCAAAAGTGGCTATTACGTTGTTGATCATTTTCAAGTTCCTATTACAGATGATAATGATATTGATTTTTTATCTGCAGGTCCAGATAAACGTATCATGCCTTATGAAGACTTTCAGCATTGCATGAATCAAGCAATTGACCATTATAAAGAGCAATTATTTACTTACAGTGAGCAACAAGGACTTCTTTCTTTACGGAAGGAGCTTACGAAGTATTTACAGCACTTACAAGTATTCACCAAACCAGATCGACTTGTTATTACTTCTGGAGCACAACAAGCTCTTCATATACTGTCTGTCATGCCATTTCCAAATGGAAAAAAGAATGTAGTAATTGAGCAGCCTACCTACTTCGGTATGATTGATTCCTTACGGTTAAATCAGATCACAACGTTGGAAATTGAATTAACAATGGAGGGTATTGATTTTGAAAAACTTGAGAAGTTATTTCGAACCAATGATATTAAATTCTTTTACATCATACCAAGATGCCACAACCCACTAGGACATCATTACACAAATGAAGAAAAGAAAAAAATCGTTGCTCTTGCAGAAAAATACGATGTATATATTGTGGAAGATGATTACTTAGCAGAGTTGGATACGGATTCAAAAGCAGACCCTTTATTTGCATACGAACCCAATGGAAGAGTGATTTATGTTAAGAGTTTTTCGAAAGTATTTCTACCGGGCCTACGTATCGCTACTGTTGTACTACCTGAAAAAATGATTTCATCCTTCATTCACTATAAATTTAGCAGTGATTTCAATACCTCACCACTTTCACAAGGAGCATTAGAAATCTATTTAAAGAACGGAATGTTTCAATATCATTTAGAAAGCATAAAAAAATTGTACATAAAGAAATTGAAAATCTTGATAGAAGCTTGTTCATTGTATTTACCAAACTATGTACAATTTACAAAGCCTAAAAGTGGTTTTTATCTTACCATCTTTTTGCCTTCTCATTTCGATATTGATAAAATGATTTACCAATTACAAGAAAAACATATTTATATAGACAACGCATCTAGAATGTACCTAATTAAAGACAAACAGCAACCAGCCATTCGACTGAGCATTTCACAAGTAAATGAACATAAAATACATCTCGGTATTCAACAATTGGCAACTTATATCATTGAAAAGCATGAAAAAAAGACAAACAATCCATTCTCGTTTAAATCCTATCATTAGACCTAACCGTTATTATTCTACTAAAACAAACACAAGAGACCGTTTTATAAAAGCGGTCTCTTGTTCTAATTCATTGTTTATGGGCAATTTAACAAGTGCTCACCACTTGTTATCTTTTTCCATTAATTCAAATTGCGTTAGTTCAGGGAGGTCTAAAGCTAATCTCTTCTCTAACCACGCTTCTGCTTCTACAATCCATCTTGCAGCGTCTTGATAAATTTGACTTTTTGCCTGGCTGTAGCTTGAGCTGATAGACTTAAGCCATGAGGACCTTTTTCATAAATGTGAACTTCATATGGAATCTTTTTATCAGCAAGTGCATGAGCCATTCTTAATGTATGTTGAGCTGGAACTAAAGTGTCCTCGGATGTAGCCCAAAGGAACATAGGTGGTGTGCTCTCTGATACATGCAGCACTGGGCTTACTTCTTTAAGTGTTTCCTCATCAGGTTCTTTACTTCCTGTAAAAGCCAGATTTGATACTTCAAAAAGCTGTTGATCTATTGGGCTTTTTGGAATTGAACGCATGAAAAGATAATCACTTAACGTATACCCAAGAATGGTAGCTGCTGGTTTGAACATCTCTGGTTTTCCGTTGAAATATTCATGGATGATAGGCTTATCCCAGTACACGGAATACATGGCACAATTATGAGCACCCGCTGAAAATCCGCAGATTGCGATTTTATCTACATCTACTAGCCATTCCTCTGCATGCTCCCTTATCGTAAGTATCGCTTTACCTATTTCCCTCATAGGTGTAGGATGCATGCAGTTTTCATTCACTTCCATTTCTTTTTGAAAATCTGGAAAACCAAACGTTCCTCCCATAAAAGTTGAATAACGGAGAACAAACGCATGATATCCCATGGCTGCAAACCTTAGTGCCACTGCTTCTCCTTCTCGATCAGAACATGAAAGGTAGGCTCCGCCGGGACAGAGATTAATATGGCAGGTCTTTTCTTTCCTCCCAACAATTCAGGTGAATCTGAAATCACATAGGTTGTTAAAGTCACATCTTCTCGATTTTCATAAAACTTAATCACTTCTGATTTCATGGTTTCTCCTCCTACTAATTTCAAAATATTTATATGTTACAGCAAACGCTTTCAAAATATTAATATAAAAAGAGAATTGAATACACGTTTAAAACATGAAATGCCACTTATCTACGACTATAGTATCGAAATTAATTTAAACTAGATTACTATAATAGTAAATCAATTTATTCTATTTTATAAGAACAGTACCTTATAACCTAAAGTAGAAACTTAGGGTCTTGTGGCCTATTTTTCTATCTTTAATTTGAAAATAAACAACTTATAATATTACTTGTTTTTAATTTCTTCTAACAACGAAATGATTCTTTTGTTTTGTTCTATTAATGTATCGTTTTGATTTCTAAGTCTCGTAAAATCGAAAAGAAATACTATTAGAATGATTGTGATAAAGATAGTCATTTATTTCACCTCTGATAACATTTTAACTACCTCATAGCATGGCAGAACAATATCTTTATTTCATCTTCTTATTATTTATATAAGTTAAATATTGAAGGAATAAATAAACTCAAAGCTAGGCAAATGACTGCAGCCAATTTCGTCTGTTTAATAGCTCGTTCATCACCTAAAACTTTAAGTAATAGAAAAAGGATAAGCTAAAATAGAAACTAAGTACCATCAGTATTACAGAAAGGATCTCAATCCAATTACCTGTTCCAGTGATTTTGTCCATTCAAACACCTACCACTCATTATAGTTGATGAACTTTTAATCATAAATTGTTACGTCTACAAAACCAATTATTACAAAAACTACCATTATTCACAATAATTTTTCGCATTAACTATGCCTACTTTTCAAGAATGGTGCTTTGTTTGTTGAATATTGCTATCATTTTGGCTTTTTAATAGGAAAATCTTGCGTTTTCAATTATGGAAAATCGTTAAGGAAGGTACATAAAAGAATATAATTAGCTTTCTTTATCTATAGGAAGTATTGGCTTATGTTCACTATATCTTGAATATGTCCAACCCTCATTTGATACATTTGTACAATTCTCATCAACACAAGTAAATATATAAGATTCTTTTTCGGTTTGAACATGAATCTCATAGTGAAAGATAGAAGCTGGGTCAGCCACATTGAATCTACTAACACCTTGTTTTATCGCATAAACTGTCTCTTTTGAGGCAATTTCTTGGTATTGCTCATTTTCTAATACCATTTTTGTCATTTCTCCCAAAATCTGTTGGTCATCTAAATTAGGAGCATAGGTGCTTTTCATATAACTATTAATACCTAAATAGAGATTGAAGACTAAGCTAGCAGAAAACAAAATGATAAGAATCATGACCTTTGGTTTCTTTATCATTTATATACCTCACTTCTTAGTAAATTAACTATTACTTTTTATTTTTCTTCTTATCATTGTATGGTTCCTTCGCCCAATAATAAAACAAAAAAATCAAGAACATGATAAAACAAATACCTATATTGTCTATCCACTTAATCTCTTTATTAACGATTAATTGCCAAGTCGTTAAGACTACAAAATGTACTAAAGGAAAGCTAATGCTCTTTACAAACATATTGGTAAACCGCCCCCTCGTATGTTTATAATCAGTTTTATAACTCTACAATCCGACATATATAATCTGGCCGAATTTTAATTGTATTTCTTTACAAATTCATTCTCATTTTAACATAAATATCCATATGTTATTTCGAACACTATTCCCTATTAAAGGTGAGCTCCATATATCTAGTACAGCTAATGCTTTAACTTAGCATTATTAATAAATTTGATTAGAACAAAGTATAAAGAAAAACAAAAGACTCCTGAAAGTGAAAGTTGAAACTGTTAAAATTGAATTTTATTATGAAACTGGTACAGAGTATATGATTTGCCCTCCCAAAGTAGGTAAAAACCTCCGAAAATTACAAAGTGATTTTGATAAATGGCTATATAACAGACAAAACAATCATCCTTTTTGGGAATTAGCTTATATTGACGAAGAGGGAATTTAGTTCTATGAAGTTTGTTTTAATGCAGATGCTTTTGTGAATTGCAATTTGATTGATATTCCAAATAAAACACCAAAAAAAACGATCAGGTTCTAATGTACGTACAATTAATTCAAAGGTTGTTCGAGGTAAAGCAACCCCGTTATTTAAAAAACTACTCCTCAAAATACAAATATACTAATCAGCTATTGTAGAATTCTTATTGCGTAAATCGTTTAATTCAGGAATACGCTTATAAATACCTGAAATCTTATTTATAACCTCTAACTTAACTTCATTGCCACCTTCTCCCGTAATAGCTGTATTAACAAATCCATAAATGATTTTCAACAATGATTTAGCATCCTCTTCTGAAAGATTGTTAATAGTATTTAACATTAGATCAAACTCATTTACACTTGAAGTTTCTTTCATCATTAACCTCCACTTAATTTTTCACTTACCTAGACTATTTAAGATCTATGTTCATATCCAAATAATTTTATATTGGTCAATATTAGTTCTAAATAAGTTGATGATTCTCGATAAAAAATTATTAACCTACGTTAGATACAGAGTAAAAAGCAATAATCCCAAACACGCCAAAAAATTGAATAATAAATCCAACTGAACTAAAGATTAAACCCGAAGTTGCTAATCCTCTTCCGCTGTCACCTGTTTTTTCTATTTCTTTTAGAGCCTTTCTTGCTATTACAATTCCTATAACCCCCAAAACTAAGCCAAGGAATGGTAAAAGTATGGAAAGAATACCTACGGACAAGGAAATTACAGAATGACTATTTGTTTTCGATTTTCTTTCCATCATAATTTACACCCCATTCGCCAACCAAATGAGCTCTTCTGCCAAATTGATTTAAGTGAATATTTTTAATAACTCTTACTATACTTTAACATATATATCCAATTGAGTACCCTGCTTTGCTTTTTTGTTTGTTACTCTAAAGCATATTACACATTTGCGTTCTGAAAATGCTCATATTTACTCAGATATGACTATTTTCTAAATGGTGAACTACATCTATATCCAATATAAAGTGAAATAAAGGATAATCTGTTCTTTAACATGAAAAAGCACTACCCTTTTAATTCAAGAAAAGCTCATTGTCCAGTCGTTGAATGTAATTCCATTTATTTGTTTCATATAATCTTTACCATACTGTTAAATTTGCTCTCGTATCATTATTGATAGTAATGCATTGGAGATTATCAAAACCTTTATTCTTTGCATTTTCATAAAGGCTTTTTAGGCTTTCAAAGTCTTTACAGTAGATTGTGACATAAGTAGAATCAACAACTAATAATACAAATTGACAATCGCTTTTCAAAAAATCCTCATAGGTTTTAATATCATCACCTTGATTAATTTTTGGATAAGCTTTTAAATCCGCAAAAATCAGGTAATAGTTGTTATCTTCTATAAGTTCTTTAAAGTGTATACCTTCCATCCAATTTAACTCATCTTTAAAAAGTAGTTCCCCTAACTCATCACCTTTCAGAAGATATGACTCCTCGCCCCCGCTTCGCCAGATGAACTTAGTTGAATCAAAAGGCTTTAAAATCTCTCCGAGTAAACTTCCATATTTGTTTGGAATTTCAAAGCTGATTCCTCGTTCCAAATTTATCTCCTACCTTAAATTTTAGAAATTAAGCTGCTTACTATGAAAGGCTCTCTTTTCTTTTGTTAAAAGAATGTAAAATAAGAAAGCACCACCGTTATTTGAAGAGCTGATCATAGTGTTCTTTAGGATTTGTTATGTTGTTTTCTATGAGATATTCAGCCTCAGTTCTAATAATTTCTATATAATTGAGCTTTTTAAAAGGGTTAGTATGTTTAAGAATTCTATTAAGGCTACCCTTACCCACAGCTTTTCCATTAGAAACATCTACGATAACAGTCAAGTATACCTTTTCATTATGTTTTACTAATCCTGTAACTTGACCTTTTTCAAGTCAACTATGTATTCAGCCACAATCTTCAACGGAGACCTCCTAATCTGTACGTACAACATAATCCGTTACTTTTTCATACTTATCAAAATCAATGACTAACCATTCACTATCAATAGAGATAATCCCTCTTTCATCACCAAGATAATACACAATATTTTTCTCATTTTTAAAATATTCTGTTTCAGTTGGTGGACCTAGTAATGTCATAACTTCACTTTTAGTCATTCCTTTTAAATTATACGTGCCTATTAAGTCATCAACTATGTACACTCTTTCTGACGTATTTTCAATCCATTTTTTTGTTGTGAAGTTCGTTTTATATTCATTTACCCCTAACATCACAGTACAGATAATAAAAGGTATAGTACCCATAATAATGACGAAGTGAAAGTTCTGCTTTGCTTTCCTATCATTTTTTATATCGACTCGTTTCCTTATAATAAATATGATTAATAGAAATAAAATAAATGGAATGAGAATAGCAGGAACACTTATCATACTAAACGAAGATTGTGCAAAACTAATAAAAAGAATGTAACCAAGATACAGTAGCCCGTAAAAATATCCAAATAATATAGAAAAACAACCAAACTTCCATTTATTTTGTGTCATCTTTATACTCCTATAAGAAATGTCTCATTTACTCTCCGAAATTTTAACATAATTATCCAGATTGTTACACCCTATTAAACTCTCGATAGTTGACATGTAAACTTATACAACCTTTAATTCATTGATATTTGATCTTCGTCAGTCTGTCCTTCAATAATCAAAGCACTTATCTTTATTGAGATAAGTGCTTTGATTATTGAAGATTGTTCTATATTTTCTCTGCATAATTCCTGATTCAAAATAACTCGGTCACATACAATACTAACCTTTTTTATTCCTAGTTCTTTCGCTTTTTCAAATGGGTAAGTTGTTATTTCTAACCTAAAATTGCACCAACCTAGTTACAGAAATAGCTTTGTATCACGACATCAAGATTACTTTTCTATCATTATTTTATTCACAGTTTCCTTTACTTCTTCTAACCAATCTTCTCTTTGCTTTGGTGTGCTTTTTACAACAATTCCAAACATTTTTCGATGGAAGTTGCTTACACCACAAAAATTAAAAATGCAGTCTTTCCAAAGTTTTTCTAATGGATCCCCAAAAATATTCATTTCTCTTGACTCAGGCGTATTTGATGTATTAAAAACAATACCATACTTAGCTTTTAATAAACCCGTTGGAACTCCTTCACCATTATCCCCTTCTTGAAATTCATATGCTATACCAGGTCTAAGTACCTTATCTATCCATCCTTTTAATATAGCTGGGGGTTGCCCCCACCAATTGGGATGGATAATAAAAATAAAGTCAGACAAAGCAAGTTCTGAACAATAGTTCTCTACTATTTTACTTTGAAGCGAATCTTTTGGGATTTCTTCTGATTTTAAGACTGGATCAAATCCCTCCTTATACAAATCATGAAAGTATATAATAAAGTTTTCCTTCTGTAAACATTCTAAAACTGTTTGTGCAATAGCATTATTAAAACTGTCTTGACTTGGATGAGCCAAAATTATTGAAGCATACATATGTTTATCCCTCTTTTCTAAACGATAGGTTACTTACTTATTGGCATAGAAGGTTTTTACAATCAAACAAATGTCTGAAACTTGTGTCAATAAACTCATCTGTATCTACTACTTTTAGAACTAAAGAAAATACTAACAAAATACGCTTTCATTTCGTTAAGGATTCATATAGGAGATGTTCATAGAAAAGATCAGAACTAATAATCGGCCGGTCACTATACAAAATGCTCAACCGCACTCCACATAGTACAAGAATTACAATATTCTTATACTTTATGATTTAGTTTGGAGATACCTTCCATAAAATGTGCTTATTAAGAGCATAATTGTAATAAACAGATACACTATTGGAATTACGCTCTTCGACGTACCCTCCGTAATTCCTAAAAAATCAAATACGCGTATATTATTAAATATCCCTATAAATACAATGCTTAAATAAATGAGTTCAAAACTTTTATTTGTTTTTGTCCATATTCCAAGACTAAACGCTAATGATGGAATATAAAGACAACCAATAAGCCAAGCAAATAGTCCCGTTACATCCCCAATAATAACCAATTTAATAGCATAGCCAATACCCGTTCCTATAGCAATGAATACACCCGCTAACCATGTGAGAGTAATTTGCCTACTAACAGGAAATGGACTTGAAAAGATAATGTTAGAGGTATAATATCTTGCCTCTCTTACTCCCATTGAGGACCAAATAAACAGTGGCCATAGCCATGACAACACACTAAGATACTCTCTACTAACTGATACTGGTGCAAGAATGGATGCAAGTATAATAATACCAGCTATCATATACCACCAAATAGACAGCCCTTTTAGCAGGAGTATGATCTCAGCATAAAGATGATGGAAAAAGCTATACTTGAATTGTATTGGTGATATTGATGTTAATTCGGTTATACTGTTCCAACTATTTGCTGGGGAAACTTCTTTCTTCTTTCTTCGATTCCATAAGATTTTACTAGTTACTTTAACGTCATCAAAACCTTTAAACACACATGTAGCAAAGATGATAAAAAGCATTGACAAAATAAGCCATGGAATCCGACTTGCAATAAGCCCTATATTCCAATTCACCCCATTCCATTCAAATCTTTTCAGCGGCCCATCTAATGATACAATACCATCCTCTACCTTTAACAAACTATTTGGAAATAGTTGTTTATAATCAGTTGTAATCATGTTGTAGATGATTTCAGTAGATAATAGACTACTTACCTGAACGGGACCGATTTGAATAGTAAATGCATATTGTAGGAAAAGGGACCATAATAAGAAATAGATACCATTTCCTACTTTTCCTCTTAATATATTATTCGCTTCAAATAGTAATGCGAGCGCTGCTATTACAAACATTACGGGGATAATGAAAATAAAATATGAAAGAAAAAGATCACCTATTATGATATTGTTCTCTTCACCTCTTATCCACTGCATAAAGATACTCATGAAAAACGAAATAAGAACAATAGATAAAAGAAGGAGTAAATTACTAATAAACTTCCCAAACATATATTTACTTTTCTTCAAAGGACTTGTTCCAATAATTTGACCAACCTTAGATTGAATATCACGATCAATCGTATTTTTCACTAAATAAAAGCCGACCAAAGACAGAAAAGAGTTAACTGATAATGCCATCGATATCCCAATCCAAGCAGAGTTATAAATTCCGCGATATCCGGATATTACCACTGTCCCATAGTACGCTTCACTCGATGGGATAAAAAGAAAAGAAACAATAATCGTAACTAAGAGTGTCATAAAATAGGCGTAAGTCCTTGCTCGTTCTAAGAAATCTGCTACAACAATTTGTAGAAATATGCCTCTATTAATCATGATTGCTATCTCCACCTGAAATAAGGGCTAAGTATGCATCCTCTAACGTTGGAACAACAAAATTAGCAAGACCATTAGGAGGCTCCTTCGCTATAAATCTTACATTCATTCCATCATTTGTTCTAACCGTATTACACACAGTAAATTCTTTTCTGAATTTTTGAAGCTCATCTTCTGAGATTATAGACTCCCATACACAATTTTTAACTCGTTCCAGTAAATCAACTGGTTTAGCATAACTAAGTAATTGACCCTTTGACATAACAGCAATTTTCCCTGCAATTGCCTCCACATCAGAAACAATATGTGTCGAAAGAATAACAATTCTCTCTCCTGATATGTCTGAAAGCAAATGTCGAAATCGATTCCTTTCTATCGGATCAAGTCCTACTGTAGGTTCATCCACAATTACTATTTTTGGATCGTTTAATAAAACTTGTGCAATGCCAAGCCTTTGCTTCATCCCACCTGAATAATTCCCCACTGGGCGTTTCTTTACTTCAGATAAATTAACAAGCTCTAACAACTGATAGATTCTCATCTTAGCAGTTGTTCGGTCTATTCCCTTAATTGCTGCTATATAAGATAGAAATTCAACCGCATTAAGATGAGGATATACACCGAAATCTTGAGGTAAATAACCAAGAATATTCCTCATTATGTTAGGTTTTTTTCTAATATCCACCCCATTTAATAAAACCTTTCCCTCAGTCGGACAAGAAATTGTAGAAAGAATTTTCATCAGCGTCGATTTGCCAGCACCATTTTCTCCAAGTAATCCTACAATGCCTGGAAATATCTCCATACTAATATTTCGAAGGACACGATAATTTCCATAGCTTTTACTTACATCCAATATTTTTAGCTCCATTTATTAGACACCCCTTTCAGAAAGATCTTAATAAATGAAAGTTAAATCTAAGTAAACAGAAAGCAAAATCAAAATTAAAAGATTAAGTAATGACAGATAGGATAATTTTTATGACTGTTCCAACCCCGACTTTACTATAGACCTGAATCTTTCCACCGTGCGCTTCAACTATTTGACGAGCAATGGCCATACCAAGTTTCAGTTCCCTCTTGTCTGGTTTCTGTCGTCGTTCCTTTATAATATCGATTAAATAGCTGTTGCTGTACGTGAGCATCCATTCCATTGCCGTTATCCTCTATTTCAATAAACACTTCGCTTGCATGGTAATAGATGTGCACCGTTACTTTTGTCCCCACTGGATTATGTATGAGTGCGTTTGTAATGATGTTTAGAAATGCGCGATATAATAGTTGTTCATCAAAGGGGACAATAATCGACTCTTCCTCTACCTCGAGTTCAAGTACGCACTCCTGAATACGAGGATGTTTGCTAGCATCAGCCAGAACATTTCTTGTAAACGAAACAATATCCTTTGTCTCGATGTTCATATCAATCTCGTATTGCTCCATTTGAAATGCAAGGTTTAAATCGTCAAGAAGCGTCTTCATATACTCTGACTTACCTTCTATCTCTTTTACAAATGAACGTTTCTCATCGATTGTCCAATCATGGTCTTTAGACAGATACATCTTCGAATAACCTACAATATAGGTAAGCGGAGTCTTCATGTCATGCGAAACCCCTGACATCCATTCCTTCTTTTGTTTTTCTATTCTTTCACGTTCTTCTTTATTTTCCACTAGTTTTTTTGTCAATATGGTCATATCTTCAAAGGGGCATTTAAATATGAAAAACAGTGGATTTCGCAGGGTATTATCAGGCTGCACATACTCTCCTTTTGCTAGTTGTTTGATCCACTGTTGGATAATAAATACCGGTCTTGAAATAATCCAACCCAAGACAAAACAAAAGATGATAAAACAACAAATAACAAGCCAAATCTCAATGGACTCTGAATAATTCTCTAATCCAACAATTGGAACGTAATACTCTATCAATACTGAGATAAGTATCCCTATTAAAATAAAAAGGACAATAATTCCAATAAAAAAGATGGAAGAGATTCGTATGATTGTTTTCATGATTAATTACCTTTTACTGGTGGTATGAACTTATAACCAATACCACGAAATGTAATGATTATTTTTGGTTCCTTCGGGTTCTCTTCTAGCTTTTTACGCAAACGAGAAATATGAACAACTACTGTTTTCTCATCACTTTCACAATATGGTCCCCATACACGTTCATATAGTTCCTTTCCTGTGAAAATACGATTTGGGTTCTCACATAAGAAAATTAGTAATTCATATTCTTTTGCTGTACAAGATATCTCCTCATTATTAACAAAAATGACCCCTTCTTCTTGATTAATATGGAACTGTTCAAAATCTAAAAATGATTTAAACTCCTTACTGAACCTATCTCTTCTTAATTGCGCTTGTATTCTTGCGACAACCTCCATAGAAATTTAAATGGCTTAGTAATATAATCATCAGCACCTATGGTCAAGCCTTTTACTTTATCAAAGTCACCTGATTTAGCTGATAAAAAAATAACGGGTATTGTTGTATATCTCCGAATTTCCAAACATAATTCAAACCCATCCATATCAGGAAGCATTACGTCAAGTACAATTAAATGAAACATGCATTCTTTTACTAATTTGATTGCATCCCTTCCCGTTGTTGCAGTATGAATTTGATGAAACCCTTCTTTATTTAACATCGTTTTGAGCATCGTTAATAAACCTTGTTCATCATCCACTAATAAGATATGGCTATTATACATCCAATTAACTGTCCTCCTTAATTCCCTTTATTCATTAGCTATCTTGGGTCCTACTCAAAAGAATCTCCTAATTACGGTAAAAAATATGAAAATGCTTCTATATCAATCACTCTCGTGAGCACAAGAAGGAGCTGCCTGAACGACAACTCCAATTATTTCACTTTAGATGCTTTTAATTGCAGAAGATGACACCTTCCCTTCCAAAGTAAATGATCAAAAGGGAACACTAACAACTAAATGCCTTTTGTTAAATGCATTATTGACAGACCATAATAAGATTTCCATCTAAATCTTTAAAGTTGAACCAATGACCATTTTCGATATTGGTCGTTACATGAACATTTTTTTCTTTTAAATATTCGTAAGACTTATTGATGTCATCGGTTTGCAATTGAAAAGCTGGAACCTTATAAATATGGTCAGGAGCATAAATTTTACTATCAAGTACAATGTTTGCCCCATTTAAAGGAAGGACAAAAATATGTCCAAAGTAAATTTCTCCATCTTTTGGCAAGTCTAAAATATCACAATACCAATCTCGTGCGGTTTCAATATTACTGACCGGAATAAAAACTCCACCAATTTTATTTGAAAACATGTTTATCTATACCTCCCAATAATTGTTATTAGTATTATTTCAATAAAGATTAGCCAATCCCTCTCCTTAGATTTAATTTATATAAATTAATTAGGGAGGTTTAAGCAATATGGGAAGCATATTATAAGACTTTTCCTTCTAATGGTTTGAAGCTAGTAGCAAATGCTCCAACAAGTGAACTTTATGAGGCAGTTCAAAAACTAATATACAAGTCTATGACAAGATCTTTTGTTATTTTTATATTTACAGAAAATCTAAAATAATTGAAGAAATTGTTTCTATGATTACATTAATTGCAGCACAAACAAATCTACTAGCGTTATATGCAGCTATTGAAGCAGCAAGAGCAGGAAAACATGGAAAAGGTTTTTCCGTAATTGCGGATGAGGTCTTAAAGCTTGCAGAACAATCGAGTGTAAGTAATGTTTCAGCTGCAAATCGGCCTCATTCTTAAAAACACAACGTTTCCGTTAGTGAAATCAAGTAGTATAAGGTAGAATACTTATTGGTTCTTTATAGCTGATTTTAGATTATTTATTATTTCCAACTGATCTTTGCCCTTTAACTCGCTTATTCGAGATGCGAATATTGGAACAAGCCACTCATCAAGAGTAATTCGGTCAATGCCTGAAAGGTTAAAGTATTCATCTAGATACTCTTTACCAAATAGATCACGATATTTCCTCTCAATTAACCAAGTAGGGGCATTTGGAGGTAATGCATTAGAGTTAATCATCATGTATGTTCTAGTAACATCTGCGAGTTGATGTCCAACCAAAGCGTTCAGCCAATCGATAATAATAGGTCCATTAGGAGAAAGTATTATGTTTCCAGGGTGGAAGTCATAATGACATAGAACTTTTCCTTCAGGCAATGTCTCAAGAATTCTGAGAACAATTTTTCTCTCTGATTCCGTGATTACCTCAGTGTTAGTAATGTTCTTTGATAATTCTGTCTTCAAATTTGAGCTAATATCTATCTTAACCTGATGTATCTCAAAGTGAATTTGTGCTAATAGCTTAGCGTAATAAGATACAGAATATTTCTTTGTTTCGATATAATTGAGCATGGTGGGACCTTCCACCTTTTCATAGATAAGACACGTCTTTCCCTCATACTCCATAATCTTAGAAAATCTAGGTGCCCTTATATTGAGCTTATTTATTATTTTGGCATTTTTGGCTTCCTTTGTTACTTCATACATTGCACTCTTATAGTCATGAAAAATCTTTATTACTTTGGATTTTCCCCATTCATAGACACTTGCAGTATTTCCTACTCCAAGGAGTTGACCAATTTTCATAAATTATTCCTCTCCAAAAGCAAAATTTTCTATCTGGATACTAAACAATAGCGCTTCATATTGTTGAAGATTGTTATTGATCTAAGTACCTATTAGTGAACATAAATTATTTCCTAATATTAGAACTTTTTACATTTTACATTTGACCTTCTTTTATCCATCTCCAAATACGGTAACTACTGAATACGGACAGTAAGAAAAGTAAAATCATTAATATAACATAAATTGATAAGCTGTTGATTTCTTTTAACCCTTTACTCTTAGCCACTATCCACATTGATAATCCAATTAGTACCAAGTAACAAAATACATTAGGAATAATCCATACTATTCTTAACTTTGTGTTTTAACGGCTATGGTACTCTCTTTATCCTTACTTAACCAATAAACAAAAGGTGATAGTTAGTATCTCTATCACCTTAAACTTATAAATCCTATTCCTCTATTTCAAAAATGGAATCAATGATAATCGGTAGATTGTCTCTAACAGAAACTGCACCTAAAACCGAACGAGCATGATTACCCTTTTCTCCGAATACTTGTAACATTAATTCAGAGCAACCATTTAGTACTTTATGATGCTCTTCGAACTCAGGCGTTGCATTAACAAATCCTTGAATCTTTACTACTCTTTTAACTTTATCTAAAGATCCTAAAGCCTGTTTTAATACAGCAAGGATTTCAATTCCAGTATTACGTGCATATTCATATCCTTCCACTGTTGTAAAATCCTTACCTAACTTTCCTTTCGGATTACCAGTAGGCCCTTTTCCAGATACAAACATTAATTCGTTTACTATAACGAAGTTAGAATATTTTGCTTTAGGATTACTAGCGTCAGGCAAATTAATCCCCAGGCTCTCAAGTGTTTTTGAAGCAGCTATTTCTGTCATTATAATCCCCTATTCTATTGGTACAAATATCCAATTTATAAACCCCATTTTAACATAGACATAAGAAGAAAACTCATTTTCAAAACTTTTTATACCTTTTTTTGTAACTTATTATGTTTTATATTATCTTCTCCAATCTGACCTAATAACTGAAATAGGCGCAGTTCATCTCAGAAACGAGCTTATATTGTAGTAATTTAATTTCTGTACATCGGATTAATAAGGAGGGTATTAAGATACAGAACTAATAGCTGTATTCACTTTTGAACGAATGTGTTTTAAACGATAAATAATGGTTAATGATATTACACCAAACAACACATATATAACCGTTATATTTATAGGCTGTACATAATTCATTAATGGAACAAATAAAAACGCACAAATTCCACCTATATGTCCGACAACATCTAAAATACTTAAATATGTACTTCTATGATCATAGGGAATTACTTCTGCAGTAACCGTTTGAATTACAGGTGAATAAATGATTTGTCCTACCGTCATAACTGCCATAGCAATATATAGAATAGAGTGATTCTGACCAATACTAAGTGCAATATATCCTACAAAGAACAAGCAAATACCAATTGAAAGTGTTTTAAATTCATAGACTTTTTTCAATATATTAGTGATAAAAAAAGTTAAAAGAACTGTCATTAATGTATTTTCACTTCTTAAAAAACCTAATAATGTGTAACCTGTTGAATCGAATAAATTTACATAATAGACACTTAAATAATAAGATAATTGATTATTCATCAACGATAGTAACATTGATAACGTAACAATTGATATAAAAGCAGGTGATTTTAAAATTTGTTTGTAGACATCTAGTTTATTAACACTCAAAGGCTCATTAGTAGAGGGGTTATTATGTAGTGAAACTTGCTTTGACCTTGTATAACGATCTTTGACCCAGAATGCTATACAAAAACATGACAAAAACGAACTACATCCAACGAGGAAGAACAATAAAGCAGAAAATTTGTAAAAGAAAAAACCACCTAATATACTACCTAAGGCAAAGGCCAAATTTGAAACCCATAATAAAATGACATAAACTGCCTTTCGATTTTCTGTTGTTGTTTCGTCAATAATAAGTGCACTATATGCGGGATTGGATAAGCCAGAAAAAAAGTAAATGAAAAGAAAACTTACAAAAATGATAAAACTAAGAAACTCGTTAAAGAAACTAGTAGAACATGCTATTAAAAAACCTGTACCAGAACCTATTTCTCCTATTAGAATCAATCTTTTCCTTCCATATTTGTCTCCATATCTTCCGCCTAAAAGACCACCAAGTATTCCAGCTAGGCCTACACCGAATACCATCATAGAAGCTAAATTAATTCCAACACGTTCAACAAAATAGACCACAATATAAGGCATGACCATGGCATTAAAAAAGACAGATATAAATAGTAGAATAATTCGTAATTTAATTACATTACTAAATGAAGAATACACAATATAAAATCCTCCAATTCCATTTATAAACCTCTATATTATTGGCCCAAACATCCTTATTGCAATTAAGATGAATTCATCCTGCTCTTCTTGACTTGGATTAAATGCATAAGAAAGTACTGTACCGAAAAGAAAGTTCACATATGCTACAGACAATTTTTCACTATCTCCATCCATAAGTTTTCCAAGCTCTTGTCCTTTTCGGATAAATTTTGCTATTCCATTTTGAATTAATCTTGTATGTTGAACAACCACATTAAATTCATTAGGAAAACGTTCATGCTGTGCAATAACTTGAACTATTAATCTCAGGTATACTTTCATTTTAGAAAATAAAATAATATGCCCTTTTATCATTTTTTCTAATTCGTCAACAAATGAATCTGGACTTAAATTAAAGTCCAAAAAACGAGTAACAAATTCACCTAAAGGCTGTTCAATACAGATTGCAAATAATGACTCCTTATTACCAAAATAAGAGGCCACACTTCCAAAACTCACATCCGCTTTTTTAGAAATATCAGACATTGTTGTTGATTCATAACTTTTTACACTAAACAATTCAGTAGCTGCTTGAAGGACATGCATCTTTTTCATTTCTAATGTTCTTTTATTCATCTTATTGTCCAAGATAAATTCACTCCATTTATAAAAGTACCATTAATGATTGATTGATCAATCATTGATGGTACTTTTATAATACTTCAATAGGAAATTTTTGTAAACATCATTTAAATATATTTCTTTTTTATAGTCTGTGTTGAATGATAAGATAGTAAGCATTACTAAGTTTTCAAGATGTCAATCTTTTAAAAAAACTGCAAGAACTTTATACTTCGGTTTATCTTATTATTTAGGCTATTGATCTAATTTAAGCACTGCATCAATATGCTTTATAATAAGCTCTCCTTGCAAGTTCGTTCTTCAGCTCGTGTATCAATCCAACTGGTTGTTGTTCCACAAACGGTCCTTGTAAATAAAAAAAAGCAACTATCCTTATTCAAAAATAGCGCTTTGTTCGAAGATAAACAAATAATCAATGAAATCAGACTTATTCTTTTTTATACCATGTTCTTAGTTGATTGATATGAGCTTGATGATAGCGATTATGATCAGCCATATGCCAAAGTCCCCATCGAATGGTTGCTTTCTTTTCATTCTCATGTCCAAAAGAAACAATCAAATCTAAATCATCATCTGTTAATTGTTTACATATATCTTTCAACATATATAACACTTCTTTATAGTCATTCATTAGTTTGTCCAAAGATTTTCCTTTGATCATCGGAAGCCTATCATTTTCATCTATCATTGGACCAAATTGTTTTTCTAAAGAAGAAGGAAGTGGTTTTCCTTTTATTCTATAAACCCAATTAAGATCAACATACATAATATGTTTTATCAACTGAGCTGTACTGTTAAATTTATCATTTGGTCCCATGTAATCTAATTCTTCTTGTGACATGCCATTAGTTATATTTTGTAGCCGTTGACTATTTTCTTTTACAGCTGAAAATAACATTCCCACGATTGGTGTCATATCTGTATTACCTTGTAAATCATAAAACATCACTCTTCCTCCAATCCTTTTTAATTCAACTAACAATTCTTAAGGCACTCTTTATTTCAAAATATATCCCTGTTTGGAAGATCTAAATTATTTAAATTAGCGTATTCTTCAAGAGCACTTCGCTTGTTGAGGAATGTATTACTTGTATCGATATCCTACTGCTGTTGTTTTTCTAAGATGAAATTTTTTGCCAATAAATAAGCATTAACAGTAAATAATTGTGTTTTTATTTTATTCGTTAGTATATAGTCACCGAAACGATCAAATTCATATAACTTCACTTTTATATCTTCAGTATCATCTAAGTATTGATCATACCTTTTAAATGCATCTTGTATTAAATAAGTCTTTACCACGTTATTTTGCGTTGCTGGATTAACCATAAATTCACCTAGCAAGATCGGTTTACTTAATGAGGTGTAACCTGTTTCTTCTTTAACTTCTCTAATTAGTCCTTCTTCGTGTGTTTCATTACCTTCCCTTTTCCCAGCAGGAACTTCCAAGAAAAACCCTTCACCTGCATTTCGATATTGTTCAACCAACACAATTTTATTTTCTTTAGTTATGACAACCGCATTTACCCAATCAGAATATTCGTTAACATAATAATCGTCTATAACTATACCATTCGGCAATTTACAATGATCCTTTCTAATATTTCCGAAAGTACTTTTATGTATATACTCTGATTTTAATGTTTTCCATTTGTTCATACTTAACCTCTAATCCTTTATTTCTTTAACTTTCTTTTGATTTTTGTTCCATAATAGACTGTTAAATAGCCAAGGCAAATCCCCAATAAACGAGTGGAGCTGTGTCAAAATTGTATGATAAAAGTAAAGATAATCCTAATCCTATAACTATATATAAAGTTATGAACCTCATATTTTCATAAGAATTTACCTCTCCCCCTAACATTTATTATATACTTATTTTACCATCTTCTATCAGATACATGTAAATACGAAAAAAACGCGCTCATCCAAACGCGTTTCATTACTTTTGGTGATGACTAACACCCGAAAGTTTTACACATTCAATCACTTTTTTTAGTTCCTTCTACAGCTAATAAATACATAGTTTGAGATTTTGCACATTCTTTTATCCACTTCCTAAAATCACCTTCAGCTCTTACTCGTTGACTTTCAGTGATAGTTCCATCGTTCACCATTTGTTTTCCTTTAGATGAAGCAACTCCAGCCAAGATAGTAATATATGTTTGAAAGTCGTTATCTGAACGTTTTGTCATTTCACTTTGATCAGTAACTTTAATATTTGTAAGCTCAAACTCTTTAAACATCTTTGAAAGATGGTCAGCTATTTCATTATCCATACCTGCACTAGAACGCCATTGTAAAAACGTATCGTAAAAGCTTTGCATAGTTACTGGAATCTCTGGTTCCCAAGATATTTTTGTATGATTATAATCAAGCACTAAAACTTGGCCATTGTGTTTGGTGGATTTAACCATTTGATGTAAAGCAGTTTGTGGATTTTCAAGCCATTGAAGAACTCTTGCGGAAGTAACTATATCAAACTCACTATGATATGGAAGATTATAAACATCAGCAATTTCAAAGGTTAGTCCTGGAATATTTTTGTATTTTTGACGGGCCTTTTCAATTAATTCTAGATTGTTATCGATTCCGATTACACGTCCATTTGGACCTACCATTTCTGTGATTCCAGAAGTAATAGCTCCTGTTCCACACCCAACATCGAGTACAGTCATTCCAGGTTGTAATATTTCCGCCAACCTTTTATGTGAAGTCTTTAATGTTCGAGCATCAACAATATCTGATTCTTTTAATGTCGCTCTTTCTTTTGCTACTTCATTTAACATAACAAAGCCTCCAATACTTTTGCCGAGATCATGAAAAATACATGTTGACTTATCACCAAACTTCCTCATGTCCTCTTATACTTTTTTTTATTACTATTATACTCTGTAAAAGTATGATACTTTTTTATAATTAGGATTTCAGTGATAGTTGAGAAAATATATATTTATTTTTCATCTAGAAAATGTTGATAGCTTTCCACATAATAAGGTGATTTATCTTTTTCAAGTATGATAAAACCCTTTTTTTGATGAAAATTATATTTATCTTAAAATGAGTCATTAACTTTATAATAGATTGTTAAACCGGAGACTTTTTTATCTTTTTTAAAACTTTCAACGCTTTCTAGGACAAAGCCTGCTTCTGACACTTTTTTTTCGAAACCAATTATATAATACTCATTAGAATTAGTAGGTGTTAATTCTTCAAATTCTTTTGGTATTTCAGATGTAGAACATCCCGTTACTATCAATACAATGATCAATGTTACAAAATGAAGAAGTTTTTTCATAAGACCTCTCTTTCTAACTATTACCCAAGTGTTATTAAGATTTCTCGTTTAGCATCAAATCAACTCGTTATAGCTGTTGCAGATAATATTCTTCACCTATCTTTATTTTAACATTTATTCCCTTTTTAGTTCGCAAAAAGAAGCGTTTGTTTACATAGAAAAAGCACCCCCATTGTGGAAGGAATGCACTCCTTTTGTTCATTTAGAAATGTTCGTTATTTAGCAACAATCACTATTTTTCGGAAGTATTACCATTATTATTGCTAGTTGTCTTTGAGCCATCGCGATTTTTAACACCTTTACTTTTGTAAGGTTTGGCACTCTTTGCCTTATTTGAACTAGCTTGCCAACGATTCCAACCTTTCTTTCCTGTTCCTCTGCCTGTTCCGCCTTTACCCTTAGCTTTACTCATAGAATCACTCCATTATTTGTACGTTAAATTGTATCTATCATTGGCTTGTCTTATCCATTTTACTTTGGCATAAAACCAAACACCCCGTTTAAGAATTTAAAAGAAAACTCAAATGTAGAAGCTAAATGAGTTTTCCCCCATGAATCTTCCTCTTCCCAAGTTTCCCAAAATTGAACAACAGATGGATTATCAGCTTTTCTACTTTAATTTAACGCAATAAAATGATGATAATCCCCCTCACAGTTTCATTAATCATCCTCCCCTGTTTTAAAAATACATTAATGACCCTTCTTACTTTAATGTACGTTGAACTAACCACTTAAAGAAATAATAATGCAGTATAAGGAAATAAATAAGAAAAGGGTAACACAAAGCAGAATACCACATCTTCCACTCATTATATTTAATAAAACCAGCTTTATAAGATAAAAACTCAAATACAATAGTAATCAAAGTAAAATATAAGATAAAAACAAATTTCCTTTTTTTCGACTTATTAAATGGGTAAAGGTTAAGTAATATTATGCTTGTTGTGCCATATAAAATAACTTGACCAATTAATGGTGGTATTTGTACTCCAGGCTTATCAAGAACATATAACTTATATTTTACTGCAAGTATTGTGTCAACAAGAAGACCAAATCCTATTGCAAATATTGTATTTACGTAAATTTGATAAGGCTTCATTTTTTTAGGAATGATATACGCCACGAGCAAAAATATAAAGCTTGCTATATAAACAAAAAGCGTTTGTGGTTCCATTACTGTTCCCCCATAAAATTTACATTGCATTTTATTATCTAAATGCTATCCTGTATTTGAGGATCATTGTTGAACGAACGCACCCTTTACTTGTAGGGTCCTTATTAAATATATTACTTACCCTTAGTCACTTCGAGTGCACAGTGATTCCATATATATTTTCAACTAGCTCTACTTTCTTTACACTCTATAATCAAAACAACCTTAAATTTTTCCCTTTCAAGACTCTTATTTTCTTTTAAGCACTAATTCTGTAAAAAGGCGGATAGTAATCAAAGCACCATAATCCTCAGTATATAGACCCCACGATAACTTAAACACAATGCTTGCTACAATTACAGAAAAACCTGTTCCGAGAGCCATTCCAATATCTATAAGCGAAGTACCATCTGAACGATATGTATGTTCAAAGGAAATCACGTTAAGGAATACAATATTTAACTACTATCATTCCTTAAAACTTCTTTATATATCCCTATTCCTTTCCCGTTACACTACATAAAAAAGCGTATTTCCACCGTTCTAGAAATGCGCTTTGTTCGAAGATATTATGTTCCTAAAATCAATGTTCCCCAAATCATATAAAATGGTGAAAGAATATAATAACCATTAAAAGGCTGCCCAAAAAACCTAAATAGCTCCTGTTACACACCCAATATCGAGTATAGTCATTCCAGGTTGTAATATTTCCGCCAACCTTCTAAGTTGAAGTTTTTAACGTTCAAGCATCAACAAATACCTGATTCTTTTAATGTCGCTCTTTTTTTGCTACTTCATTTACCATAACAAAGCCCCCATTACTAGTGATTCCCCTAATAATTCCAACTAATTTTTCAGAATATCAGGTATAATAATATCTCCTTTTTTAGGCATAGCCTCTCCATTAATCCCTTCAAAATATAATGGCAGACCCTCTGCTAAAATAGGGTGCAGGACTTTTGTGGGATCTTGTCTTTGATGATGAATATGCAAATGGGGTTCTGATGTTGACCCACTGTTTCCTATACGTCCGATTACATCCCCTGCATTTACCCGATCTCCCTCTTTTACAGTCACACTATCTTTTTTTAAATGATTGAGTAAAAGGTACGTACCGGTTTCATCAACTTTGATGTAAACATGGTTACCTTCTAATAAAGTAAAATCTTCTGAACCAGGATCGATATCCTTTTCACCATCGTAAGCAGCAATCACAACACCCGAAATAGGAGAATAAACCTCTTTATCCCAAATCCCATAATCCTCGTTATTTTTACTTCCTATATCATAGGGATTCATTACTAAATCGTAAAGCCCATCTTTCCGATGGCCATGTGACATGTATTAAATTATCTTCGATCGAATCACCACCCCAACCGATAATGGTTTCTTCAGCCAATGGCCATTTTATTGTCACAGAAGGTTCAGCACGCTCTATATCTATCGGATAGATGAATTCGATAATATTCATGGTCATTAGAATAGGAAAAATCAATACCAAATTCAAAATGAAATTCACTAATACTTTATTATTTTTTTCCTTTTTACCATACAAAAAATAAACAAAAAGATATTTATAAATACACCAAAGACCCCCAAAATAGGAAGTATCATTTTAAGTAAGGCCCAAGCATAAGCACCGATTATGCCATTAATAAAAAAAACACCAATCCACAACAATAGAATTATTGCTATTAAAATACAATTTATTACACCTATTTTTCTAAAACTCCTGACTAATATAACTTTCTCCCCCTATTGATTTGCCTTATTAAAAAACCCATACAGAAACATTAACAAAAGAAAGATACCTTTTAGATTACTTGATAAATAGCCTTGTAACATGATAAAGAGTACACACTCTTATTCAAGAATAGCGCTTGAATGTTTGCTTTTTTTCTAATAACTTCCTGCTTTATCAATGAAGCTCTTTTTTATCTAACCTGCCAGTTATGTTTAACGATTCACAATTCCTTTCCGCTTTTTCAACTTTATCCGATCACTTTCTAAGCTAAAGATTGAAATAACACACTGATTTTACCATAATATCCCAGATATTACTGAAATATCTTTACCTAAAATAAAGCGCAATCCTTTTATGGATTGCGCTTTGATTATGAATGTTACTATTTTCTACAGTCCTGCTTTTTTGGAGTATGATTGCTTTAATTTTAAACTTAGATGTAAGAAGAATTGAGAAGATACGATCAAAAACGGACCTTTAATAATAGGTCCGTTTTTGTTTTAGACGTGTATTGTTTTACATATAACACTTATTCCCTTTAGTTGAATAAGAACTTTAATACTTTTTGTTTTAAGTAGTCATACTGTTGCTTATTGGTATCGGCAAATGCTTCTTCTCGATTGGAAAGAAAATCATTATATATAATGTTCCCTTTAAATTGAGAAGCTGTTAAATCGTATCGTTTGTTATTAATAAAATTATAAAAATGCCATCCATCAGCCAGTTTGGTCTTCCGTATTTCCCCACCCAATATATCATTTACTACTAATGTGGTCACACCACATTGTCCCTTGGCAGGATTGACCTTACTCCATTTTGAACTTGACTCTAAAGACCAAGATTCAAACAAAGCGTCCGCTATTTGTTCTATATTTACCGTATTAGTTCTCATAGAAAACCTCTTTTGTCATAAATTCATTTATTTCGAACTTTAAAGCTAGCCTTCTCGTTGCTTCAATAAGGAAAACAAAAAGCTATTTCAGAGAAATATAGAATCATAAACCTAATCTTTCTGGTTAAGCTCATTATTGAATCATCTTATTTGATATTACGCAAGAATAAAACCCACCAAAGAAATAAAAACATAAAACCTATCAAGGTAAAAATAGACCACATAGCACCTTGTTGAATCTGACTAACTAAATGTTCAAATTCGTTCATTCCCTCTGCTCTACCAATACTATTGACTACCCCAATTATCGGAAGTGAAAAAGTAATTAAAATGCCTAAAATAGACAAACTTTTGTTAACCCTTTTTAAAACACTAAATATTGCAGCTACTAAAGTTATTAATAAAAATAAATAGTATACTGCCCAAAACCATGAGGGCAAGGTTTCCCAATTGTTCATTTTTTCCCTTCGTAGTCTTTGTTAATATTCCTTCTATAGACTATGTTTTTCTTGTATTCATTTACCTAATTTTAACATATCAACCTAGTCTAAATAAATCGCAAAGTAAACAATTGTACTTATATTGTCATATTCTTCAATCATCTCGTCGTAAGTTTAAATTTGGCTATTAAAGTTTAATGCTGATATTAGGTATTAAAATGAAACTTTCTAATTTGTGGAAGATCCACTTTTGTAATATTTGCTTGTTAAACTGTCGCGCTTCAATAGTTGGAGAAAAGATGTTGAAGATTGCATTTGAACTAAAAAGCCCTTTGTTTTGGAGGATCTGTTACAAGAAAATCGAACCTTAGTCAGAGATAAAAATAGACCTAACCTTTACAATTTCTTAATAAATATTTTTGATTATGATCCGATATAAAACATATAAGAAAAAATGTCGAATTATGTCGTTATTAAGGGAAGGTGGGGTTATATGATGAAAAAGCTTAAAAACAAATTTTCTAGTCTTAGAATAAAGATGCTTTTAGTTTTTGTACCGATTATTTTACTATCAACTATTTCTATTACTTCACTAAGCTTTATGGATACAAAAAAAGAAGTATCTAACGTAACAAGGTTAAGTGTTAACAATGATTTAGATGCCATTTCTGAAAAAATGAAAAATGAAATTTCCTCTCATGAAAAAATAGCTGAGGGTATTGTAGCTCTTTATCAATCAAAAGGAACTTCATTGTCAAAAGAAGATTATCGAATGTTCTTAGAAGAAATGGTGCCACTAAACTCAAACACTTTAGGGGCAGGTATATGGATAGAACCATATCTATATGATGAAAAAGAGGAGTTTTTTGGTCCTTACGTTTATAAAGATGGAGAAAATGTTGTCTACACTGAAGACTATGAAGACCCGGCATATGATTATCATCATACTGATTGGTATCTTACAGGTAAAAATGCTGAAAAAGGAAAAGTTACTTGGACAGACCCCTATTTTGATGAAACAATGGGAATTACGATGATCACAGCTGCATTACCTATAGTTGATCAAGGAAAACTCATTGGTGTTGTAACAGCTGATTATGATTTATCAACTATTCAAACTATGATAGCTGAACAAAAGTTTGAAAAAACAGGATTTTTCTATATGGTAGATTCAACAGGTATACTCATTTCCCATCCAGATGATCAAAAAGTGATGAATGAATCTATTTTAGAAGACCAAGGATTAAAGACATTTGGCGAAAAGGTACTAAACACAGATTCAGGTACTGAACTTATTCAACGAAACAATCATGAATGGGAAGCATATTATAAAACGTTCCCTTCTACAGGTTGGAAGCTAGTAGCAAATGCTCCAACTCGTGAACTATATGAGGCCGTTCAAAAACTATTATACAAGTCTATGACGATATCTTTTATTATTTTAGCTTTTGCCGTTCTTGTTATTTTTATATTTACAGGCCGTTTTTCAAATCGTATCAAAGAATTTGTTCATCAAATCGGATTTTTAGCTGAAGGTGATCTTACTCACCCCATAACTATTAAATCTAATGATGAAATTGGAGAAATGGGCACTCACTATAACAATGCATTGGAAAAACTAAAAGAAATGATTTATAAAATGAATGACACTAGCCAACTAGTTGCATCCAGTTCTGAAGAATTATCTGCTAGTGCTGAAGAAACTAGCAAGTCTATCACAGAGGTGGCAAATTCAATACAATTTGTAGCAACTAACAATACAAAACAAACAAGCTATGTAAATACAATGAATAAGAATACTATTGACATGATTGAAAAAATGAATAATATTGCAGAAACAATCGAGGGTGTAAAAGAACATTCTTTGTCAACTTCAAGATTAGCTCAAAATGGAAACGGAAATGTTCAAGATGTAAAAAAACAAATGAATGAGATTAATCTAACTGTTACTAAATCTTCAGATGCTATAAATGAATTAAGTGAAAAATCTAAAAAGATAGAAGAAATTGTGTCTATGATTACATCAATTGCCGCACAAACAAATCTTCTAGCATTAAATGCAGCCATTGAAGCAGCAAGAGCAGGAGAGCATGGGAAAGGTTTTGCCGTAGTAGCTGATGAGGTCCGAAAGCTTGCAGAACAATCGAGTAATGCTTCAAGCGAAATTACTAGTTTAATCCTAGAAATTCAGGAAGGAATTCATGGTTCAGTTCAAATGATGGATTCTAGTACAGAATCAACAAAATCTGGTATTCAAGTAGTAGAGGCAACCGGAGTTGCATTCCAAAATATTTCTTCATCTATTAACGATGTTAGTAGCCGAATCGATCATACGTATCAATTGCTTATGGAAATTGTTAAAGAAACAAATTCGCTAAAAGAAGTAGCAAATGCAATTAATAACATTTCGATCTCAAATGATGAAAGTGCACAAAGTGTTTCAGCCGCCACTGAACAGCAATCTGCTATTATGGAGCAAGTAGCAGCAGCAACAGAAGAATTATCAAGAATGTCGAGTGAATTACAGAATGAAATCAATCAATTTAAAATTTAAATAATAAAGTGTTGAGCGTCCCTTAGAATTACTTTGCATTTAGATATTCATCTATTAATTGAACTAATTCATAACAAAAGGTTTTCGGAATGTAAATCATTCTAAAACCCTTTTGAAGACAATTTGGAAGCACATTTTTAATAAAATGTGCTTTTATTGTTTAGATTATTAAACGTAAAATATCATTTAAAAATCCAGCTGTATTATTCAATCATTTGGCCTTTATCATAATAAAGAGTACAAATCCTCATTCAAGAACAGTGCTTTGAATTGTTAAAAACCTAGTAATCCAGCTAAGAGAATAGAAAATAATAATTTCACAATATCCCTCTCGTTCATTTTTTAAAAGTAATTTATATTATAGCCTATAAAACGCCCACCTGATCTTTTACTAAATTAAACACCACCCTTACTCAACAACAGCGCCACATTGCAAAGATAATCTAATTTCCACACTATCTTTTTTCAATAGCCATTCGTAAGCTGGAAATAACTCCTAGAAGCAAGATTAATGAACAAACCATTTTTTCAAATAGTGTTCCAAACAATTGTTGTATGAACCCGTAAGTCCAAAGTACTACGAAAAACCAACATATAGTGGTTATCCATCTATTGAATTTTGATTGTATGTTTGCACCAACAGTCACTGTAAAAAGAACTCCAATAATAGCAGTAATCAAGTTAAGTATAGATATTGGTAACTGATTCTCAAAGGATTCAGACCGACCACCATTAACCCATGTTAGTGGAATAATGCCCATAATTATGAGAATATGAATTAAGATTGTCAATGAGTAAAAACAGCACCCCATAATTACGGCCGTTCTCATACTAACTTTCCTTAGTTTTTCAAACATTACCAACACTCCCTGTTACATCATTCTATATCTGCTATTTACTAGCATCCTAAACAATGAAACTCAGACGCCTTTAAAATTGTTTCTAAAATGTTAACAACACAAAAGTAGTCCTTCCATTAATTAAGACGCATTCGTATCTCAGAAACGCGCTTTGTTTTACCAATAAACAGTTTGAAACCTTTATGAGATAATTTAGAATAGGAATGGAAGTAATGGCTATTAAGTTTACAATAATCATATTCATTATATTTTTAAGTATGGAAAAGATTGTAATGATTGAAGAAAAATAAAAACACCTAAAAAAAACTAGTTTGCAAAAATCCGTCAACAACTCAATATACAATTCAAAGATATGGGTTATTATTTATTAGTCTGTTTTTATAAAACTTAAACATTTAGCGCACCCGTTCGTAATAAGAAATACCTTAAATTTGTTCTAAAATTGATTTAACAAATTGAGTTTTTTTCTCTGTGTATTTGTGCTTATTATTATTCAGTTCTGATAATTTATATTTAAGTTCTTCATATTCAATTCTTGCTTTTTCGTTATTTCTCAAATAATCTCTAAATTTCAGCTGTTCGTGTAAAAATTTATTTCCGCTTTGGTACATATGGATTTGGTGAGTTCTTGGTTCACCTTTACTAAAATAGTGTCTGTCAGGTAAAATGTTTATCCCTTTATATGAGTAACCTATCTTTGCTAAGGGAGAAACACAATTCTCACCTACACTAAAATCATTGATTTCAACCGCAATATCAATAATCGGTTTTGCACTTAGCTTCTTTACAGCCGTACTACCAATATGGTGAATTCTTACAATGTAGTCACAAACTTCATTTTGAATTTTTCTTTTTCTAATAAAAATTCCCTTTCCCAATCTTCTGTCCATGGAATTAAAAAAACCTCTCCTTTTGGCAACCCTACCATTTTTATCACTCCTTATACGCTTACCGTTTTTCTCCTTTGGAATATTGCATTACCAATCTGTTGTTGAATATAACTGCCCGTAAGTGTAAGTTTATTTCTTCACAATCTTGTAATTGTTGTTCTACGATCTTTCTTTTTAAATGAAAAAGGACGACATCCTTATCAAGAATGGCGCTTTTATTGCAAAAGAATGGTTATTGAATTAACGTGAGCTTAGCTAAAAAACATAAAAAGCCCAACTTCTTTACAAATAAAAATAGAGAAATTGAGCTTTTCAGTTACTTCATTTATTTATCTATTTATTTATTGAATTCATTAACTGGAAGAAGTATTCAGGTTTATGAGTCTTATTTAGGTTATACCATGAATGTAATGTATCTGGAGCAAATACATCTAATTTTTTCAGTACTTCCATTGCAAATTCCAGAGGAGCTACTCCTGATGCGGTAACTAAATTCGCATCAGATACCGCAGGTCCCAGCTCATAAAACTTTTCTCCTTTATAATTAGGGCAGACCATTTTAATATACTCTAAGTCATTGCTTGTGTGTTTACTAGAATCTAAGTACCCCATATTCGCAAGAGCCACAGTTGCACCACAAATTGCAGCAACAATAGTGCCAAGCCTTAAAGCTTGGCCAATTCTTTCCAAGATAGGCTGATGAATTTCTTCACTCCAAGTAGTCCCTCCTGGTAAAATTAAAAGATCTTTACTCTCAAGAGTACATTCATCAAGGGAAATATCTGGTTTTATGCTCAGTCCTCCCATAGTAGTAATCATTTCTTTATTAGCTCCTACTGTAATTACTTTTAAAGGTGCTAAATCTTTTTTGAAATATCTTCCTGAGTTTAGTTCAGCAATTAAATATCCATATTCCCAGTCCGACATTGTATTAAATACATATAGAAAAACTTTTTTGTTTGCATTCATTAACACTCCAATCACAATTGATATAGCTATTATAATAAAACTTCCCTGACAGTTAACGTCAGGGAAGTTATTATACTTGATGAAATTTTATTAATTCCGACAGAACTTCAATAAGTCTTTTCTTAAGACTTATTGGCTCAATAACTTTAATAGATTTATTGTACGGTAAAAGTAAATAAGGTACATATGTATGTATCATATCTTTTTCAAGAAGAAAAACTGCTTGATTTGAAGTCCGTTCTTGTAAATAATGTCCTAAAAACCAATGTTGGCAAATATCATCCAACGCCCTTGTATTTCCATTAATAATTAAAGAAATAATCTCTTCCTTATGTTCTATAGTTGGAAGGAGGTTTTTCATAAAAAAATCACGTGCTGAAAAATGTTCTGGCCGGTTAAACTTATTTTCGAATAGCATTAGAGTTTCAATTCGATCTACTCTAAAACTTCGAATATCATTCCTAAGATGACAAAATCCAATCACATACCACTTATTATTCCAATAAATAATTCTGTACGGATCAACCAATCTATATTTTGATTTCTCTTCGCCACCTTTATCGTATTGAATTTTCACAGTGTATCCGTCAGCTACGGCCTTCTCCAACTCCCTCAAGAAAGGTTCCTTGGAAAGGGAACTTATTCGACTTATTACTTCAAGACTGGTTAAATGTTGGTTTACCCTTGTTTCCTGCCCTTGATTTGAATAGTTGCTTAGCTTTGAAATAAACCTCATTTAGTGCTTCAGTACCATAATATCCGGCTTCTTCTGCAAAAACAGCAGCATGATATAGTGAGGTTTGCTCTTCCAAATCAAAAAATAGAGCACTTCAATAAAATTGTTCAATAAAGTGTATCCACCGTTATGTCCTGGTTCTGAAATTATAGGTACGCCACTTGTTGAAAGTGTATCAATATAACGATACACAGTCCTTATATTCATCTCTAACTTTTCTGAAATTTGTTTTGCAGTAATTTTTTCACCTGGACTAAGCATCCATAGAATGGCTAGTATATTGTCAATTTTAGGCATATAATTCCACCTCTATCTGGAATTTATTTTCTACTATATTTTTTTGATTTTTAGTATAACCCATCAACTGTTCCCTTCTATATGGAGGCACTAGACATTTTGTAATTTCACAAATTTGATTTACAGTCACATTTCCTTCCTTATATAGCTTCACCGCAAAATTTATTCCAGCTTTTATGATATTTTTTTATCTGACTTTAAATTTCCACCTAGCTTAGGACTGTTTTCTATTTACTCTCATTGAAACAGCTCATTATGTCACAACTGGCGAAGTAAGCTACTCGCTTTCCTTAACTTTGTATACTAACCACTCTATATTAACATATTTATCCAATCCAATTTTGAATAAATATGTACATGTGCAATCAAAAAGCGCAATTCTATTCAAGAATTACGCTTCGGTTGTTGAAGATTGTTATATATATTTATCTCTTTATCGCATCTACTATTAAAGATGGGAAAACCAGTTTATCTCCTTGATTTCGTGGGTCATATTTTTTGGAACGAAAAATTACCCCTTTAGATCCATCCCAATCATTATAATGAAAGATACCATTCTCATCACAATATTCAAGTAAGTTAGCCTCAAACCCTGCTGATTCAAACATTTTAGATAGAGTTTTATAGTTATGTATGATTTTATGACTAGCAGCTGGATGATCTTTTGGACCAGGTCCACCTACCTTAACTATATTTTGATACTCAACATCAGGAAAAAATCCATCTGGAACTGCACATCGAATATATCCACCTGTTTTCAAATACCTATAGCAAAGTTTTGCTGCATTAATTCCTTCTTCATGGGTAAGATGCTCCCAAACATGTTCAGCAAGAATAGCCGATAAAGAGTTTTCATTGTAACTTTCTTCCCATGTGGAATTGTCTAATAAATTCAGCTCGTTTTCCTAAGTGTGTATCCAACCAGGATTATTATTGTATTCACCCGCGCCAAGAACAATTTTAAATTCTTTTTCTTGTAAAACCATGACTTTATATCCTCCTAAAAATTATATCTTCGTCTTAAAAACATTTTAGAATAAAAAGAGAATATTTGCTTTTCATTAATTTTAATGCCCTTTTTAAAAGTAAATTAGCGCAATTCATTTTCATGAATTGCGCTTTTATTACTGAAGAATCATATCAATAAAACATACATGTATAACAATATTTTAGTCAGCATAAACAAGAATAGAATTTACTTTTAAATTTGGTCAAGTGCTTGGTAAGCTACCTGGTACTTTCCTCCATCGGCAACTTCTGAATGGTACAAGGCCTTAAGGGCATTGTTTTTTTCAAGACCCATTTCTGCCTTCAGTTCTTTAAAGCGGGTATGCAGTTCTTTATTTTCCTTAATTAGTTGTTGCATTTGCGATTTTATGTACTTCAAAATATTTAGCTCCTTTTTTAATCTCTGAGTTTAGCCTAATTTTTTAACTAGAAATAACCTGTTTAAAAAGATCCCTAAATTGCTCCCGGTCTTCTGCTGTAAAGGCTTTGGTCCCTTTGTTCGCTTTCCACTTTTTCGAGCCATTGCACTTAAATAGCGGGTTTGCAATAATTGGTCAATATTTTCATTTGTATAACTGAATCCTGTATGGTGGAGGACAATAATTCCTTTTGCTAAACCTAGCGAAGCAAGACCATAATCTTGCGTCACAATAATATCTCCTTTTTCTACCAACTTCACAATCCGATAATCTGCAGCATCTGCTCCAGAATCAACATAAATGGTTTCTACTCCTGTTGGCTGTTCTGCATTAGAAAAATGAGAAAAGCTTGTAACAAGGATAACCGGGATTTCATAATTCCTTGCTTCAGAAATAATAATCTCTTTCACAGGACAAGCATCTGCATCCACATAAATTTTCATTTTTCTTCCTCCTTTCAAGAAGTTCGACTTAGTATTTAACTGAATCTTTTTCAACTATAAAAGGGACTGGTGACTTTTATATAATACTTTAAAGGATTTCTTCTGTTATATTTTCATCCTCATATTATACATTATAGGATTTTGTTGGCAATTGGTCGTCAAAAAAACGCCCAGAAAATAGGTTAGGTGGGGAATATGGATAATCATAATCCGAAGAGAATGAAATCAATAGAAAGAAAGCCGTAAATAATGCTACTATTAAATAAAAAGGCAGTTATTTCTCTATTATTAGGATGTATTTCATTAATTTTATCAGTCATAAGCTTGATAGGATACCTATTGCTATTGTAGGTTTTATTGTAAGTTATTTTAGTTTAAGGCTCTGTTAAACTTTAATGTTGATTTTTGATATATTAGAGGGAAACGCCAGAAATGGTGTTTCCCCTTCTTCATAATTCAATTAAAAACCTTGTCAATTTCAGGTTTGTCATAATCCAAAATCCACTCATTAAATATTTCATACATATCTCTTATTGTTTCAGGTGAAGTTGCCAATAAATCACAACCCCTGTCATCGTAAACGTGAAAGATAGTTTTTTTGTTAATATTTATGAAATAAACCCGATGATAAATACTTGGTTTTAAACCTAAATCCTGATTACATAATGATTTTAACAAAGGTTTGAATTTAAATTCAGTGGTTTTACACTTTAGAGTAAATCTATGTGTTCTATATGTTCCTTCATCGTCATCTTCTGGGAAAATATATGGCATCATTAGATGTTTTAACCTATACAAATGCGATTTCTCAACATAAGGTGAAAAGTTCTTTAATTCACGTTTAATATTTTTTCCTTTATCAAAATCATTTACATCTATCACTACAAATATATCATCCGTAGGAGAGTGTATTGCTTCAAATAAAGTAATCGCTCTTTTATAACACCCCAATACATATGGGTTGTTGGGATAATCGTATTCCCTTTTCCACTCTACACCAAGTTCAAACCGTATACCAATATCCCAACTATAAAACAAAGGTGGTTTTAGCTCTAAATTGGGGAATGTTTCTTGCATAAATTCTTTTAAATTCATTCCAACACCTCATAAAATTCAATCTGCATATCAGACAAATAACCAAGGACTATACATTAAATTTTGACAAACGCAAACTATCATAAGTATTCGTCATTTCAAATACTGGTTTTCTAATCTGAAATAATTTCCATTTGACCAAAAGTTTATATTATGAATCAAATTTTTCTTTAGGTATGTTATAATTATCTCCGAATTGCTTTACATTCATTAGATCCTATACTAAAAAAAGCGCAAATGTAATTATACATTCGCGCTTCGTTTGTGGAAGATCACATTATGTCTTAATTTTCACCAATAACTAACATATCATTCTCATCGAATTCCCAATTCTCTCCATAGGCAACTTCCCAATAGTATCCATTAGGGTCTTGGAAATAGCCACTATAACCACCCCAAAATACAGTTTGTGGCTCCTTTATAACTTTAGCTCCAGCTTTTTTAGCTAAGGTAAATACCTCATCAACTTCTTCTATTGAATTTCCGTTAAAGCCAAGCGTGATTCCTCCAAATCCACTTCCTAATTCTGGAGGTTTTTCTGTACTAATATCTTTTACTAATCGATCGATTGGAAACAATAAAATTTTTGTTCCTGAATTATTAAAGAAAATAACGTCAGGATTTGATTCATCTCCATATACTAAGACTTTAAATCCTAGTCCTTCACGATAGAAATGAAGTGATTCTATCATATCCTTTACGCCCAATGTAATTAAATTTAAACGATTCATCTCTTCTCTCCTTTAATAATTATTTACAATTTCTACTCTCTTAAAATTCATAATATATATCTTCTATCTTTCTCAAGATATACCTTCTATCACTTTTCCATTAAACGTAAATAAGCACCTTTCTTTGTTCCAGAAAGATGGTTTTATTGTTGAAGATATTCTCAAAATTTTAAACACCAAATATAACAGTACCTCCGATCATATAGACAAAAGGAAATAATAATAAAAGTAAGTTTACTATTATAAAGCCCCCATTGTTAAAGTGTTCTTTTGGATTTGGTACGCCTTAACAGCAAAAAACAGACCGATGGAACAAAAAACTAGAGGGGAAAATATCGGTAAGCCTTGTATCTTTTCAACCACAATAAAGTTCAAAAAGAAATTCGTGATAAATATAAGAGGAATCAAGAACAGAAAATACGCCAAAATAATAAAATACTTTTGCATCGAAAAACCCCTTTGATAAATAGCATTACATAAATACTAACATATGAAAGATCTAAGATTCTCTTTTTAAATGAATTACTTTTGCCTTTGATATAAAAAGAACGCAAATGTTAATACACATTAGCGCTTTTTGCGGAAGATAAGATTGAACTAAAGTCCCCGTTAGTTGTGTATTTTTTTAATACTAGATAAATATATGACCAGCATTCTCTAAAACTGATTTTGCTTTTTCTATGGAATGCACTTTAATCAACAAGTAATCTGTATTAAAAGTAGAAATAGCAAAAATGCTTATATTGTTTTCCGCCAATGGATTAGCTAAAGATGATAATATTCCTGTTAAACTAAAATCTAATACACCCTCTACTTTTATACATTTCCAATCATGTTCCACGTCCTTTAGATTACTACCAGGAACATTGGATGTAGGACATACAATTGAGAGTTCTTCATTTGTACGTGTAATTGAAAAGAATTCGCCTTTGCCTGCCCAAGATGGTATCTCTTCTGTTGTTTGTAATTTCACAACAGAGAATACCGTTTCCAATATGACTAAATTCATATTTATCGCCCCCTAATTAAAAACGGATACTCCGCTGCTTTTTTGCAACATCGCACCTGCTAATTCAGTAAAAAAATTAAAACTCATCCTATTATTGTATAATTTTACATTTTAGTGTAAATTTATACAATAGGTATTAAATAGGAAAGGGAGAGAAAATCAATAATGTCCTTAATAATCAGATGTGTAGAAAAAGATGATATGAACCAATTGACCGATTTAATGAATCATTATATCGTTGATTTTTATGAAAGACCCAAACCTCCTATTAAAAACATACATAATTTAATTGACACGTTAATAGAAAAAAATAGAGGTATTCAATTCGTAGCTGAAAAAGATGGTAACCTTCTCGGCTTTGCAACATTATATTTTAGTTTTAGTACAACGAAAGCTGATAAAATAACTGTAATGAATGATTTATTTGTAGTTGAGATCGCAAGAGGAACAGGGGTAGCACAAGAACTGTTTAAACAATGCGAAAAATATACAAAAGAAAATGAGTATGCACATATGGGGTGGGTAACTGCAACTGATAATTACCGTGCCCAAAGATTTTATGAAAAGATGGGTGGTTCTCTTGGAAGTTGGATGAACTATTCAATATAACCAAAAACGCCTTTTTGGAAAGACCTCTAAATTGGAGGTCTTTATTTTTATGCTTTTGTCTTTTCATAATTTTTATTTCTTTATCTCTTTTATTCCAATACTCGCTTATGTTAGTAAAATGAAATTTGCCATTGTTGAACAATCGCACTTTCTTACATAAAAAAGACACGAATGTTGCACATTTGCGCTTTGATTGCTGAAGATAAATCTAAAAGAACTTCTTTTTTAGTAGTCCCCATTCACTTTCTATAATACTGTAAAACACTGAATTTCGATAAGTACCGTCTCTTCTAATCATGTGGTTTCTTAAAGTTCCCTCTTTTGTTGCACCGATCCCTTCAATAGCTCTTTGAGATCGAATGTTTTGTTCATCTGTTTTAAATTGTACGCGAATAGTTCCTAGACTTTCAAAACAATATCGTAATAATAGAAATTTACACTCTTTGTTTACGCTTGTTCCCCAGACTGAGGGAGTCAACCAAGTCCATCCTATTTCTACTGTTTTGTTTGAAGTTGATATATTTAAAAAACGTGTGGTACCAATAATTTTGCTTGTCTCTTTTTCTATGATAACAAATGGATATTCAGAACCATTCTCCTTATTATTCAAAGCTGATTCTATAAAAACCTTCATATCATCAAACGTAGAAACTACGCTTGGTAAGTAGGTCCATATATTCCGATCACTACCGATTTCATATAATCCTTGCACATGACCTTTACACATAGGTACTAATTTGACATGTTTGCCTTCTAATTCTTCAAGTATAATATTCATTCAAACACCTCCTGAACTAAATTTCATCATCCGTGTTCCACTAAATATAAAACCATTACATAAACGCGCTTCGATAGCTGAAGATCATAACAACAGCCTACTAATGTTCCCGTGACTTTAAGTACTTTAAATCTGCTTTAATAATCAAACCCATAAAGCTATACCCTGTTTAAGAATCGATCCTTATAAGGTCATAAGGAAATACCAAGTTTTACTTTTTCCTACCAATGTATAGCAAGTGAGATGAAATACCTAAGATATAAGGATCTGTTGCTTTTTCTTTAATTAAATCAATAATTTTCTTAACTTCTTGTTCACCTTTATCTCTCCAATAATTCCAACTATCATTGTTTAAAATGGTTCCTACATTTGAACCTATCAAATCTACAGTTTCAAATCCTTGAGCTTCCATAAAAGGATTGATTTCCTCAATATTAAAGTAATATGCACCTGTAAAACGTCCCTCATCAGAGTGATTAAAACATCCTGATTGAGAAAATTTAAGAATGGTATCAATATTATTGTTCGGCTTCCAATTCTCAGGTGATAGGAGCGATGTAAGTATGTGTTTAACTCTAGGCATAAAGGCAACAAAAACAATTCCATTCTTTTTTGTCACTCTATTTAATTCTTTTACTGCCATAATACGGTCATTTTCTTCCTGCAAATGATACATCGGACCAAGCATTAACGATGAGTCAAACTGTTCATCTTTTATCATTTTAAGTTCCCTAGCATCAGCTGTATAAAAACCATTAAATTGTCCTTCCAAATCAAGTTCTTTTGCTTTATTTTTTGCAATTCCGACTAATTTTGGAGTTAAATCCGTTAATGTTACATTATAGCCATCTTTGGCTAGCTCCATTGAGTATTTTCCTGGTCCTGCACCATTATCAAGCACATATCCCGATTTAGGTAAATATTTTTTCATATAGTGCCAATTTACTTGGAATTCAATTGGTTCACGTTCAAGCCTCCCCCACTCATCAAATTGATTATAATAGTTAATTATTTCACTCATCAATTTCACCTTTTCTAAGCTTTTACTTTTAATTCTATAAAAAAGCTAGGAACCCTTCATAAGCTAAGATGCATAGTTAGTTTAATTACGGGTCTCATTTCCTTGAATGAATTACACCTGTGATCTTAAACGATCTGGCCTTTAACAGAAATAAGCGTCTTTCCTTGTTCAAGAAAGGCGCTATTATTGTTGAAGGTTAATCCTTCACTATTTAAGCGTACTGCGAAACAATTAAAATCTAGTTTTTGGAATGAAATCACATTTCATGGAATTATCTTATTAAGGGAGCTGATAAGTATGAATATTATTCTCTGGATTGCTGTTTTCTCAGGTGTTTATATCGCCATTTTCGGAGCTAATCACAAAAGAAAAAATGAAACTTAGTATATGAGAATCGCTTCTCAAACACCTCTTAATTAAACTGTCCTCCTGGAACAGTTTATTTTTTTGTTACACATAATACGTCGAATAAATAGACACCATATATTTATATTAAACAAAGGCGCTTCTTTTGAGGAAGACTCGAATTCAAGATATAAGTAAAATAAAGTCGTTTAATTTGATTGATGAATCCTCAGGTTACTCCTGATCTTATATCATCTTTTTAAAACAAATAATTCGATTTGCTTCACTAAATCCTAATTTAAGATGCATTGATAAGCTTTTTTCATTTTCTAATTCACAGTCACTAGCAAACTCGTGACAACCTTTTTCTTAGCCCATTTCTCACAAGCATTAATTAAATTTTTAGCAAAGCCTTGTTTGCGAAATGCCTCTTTTACGTAAAGTCCCTCTAAATATCCTACCGGACTTGAACTTGTCCCTTCAACATAATCATATCTCAGTTGGCATTGTGCAAATCCAATTGGTTCGCTGTCATAATAAGCTAAAATAACCGTTGCATCAGGCTGAGCAATAAGATGCGTCATTTCTTGCATATAATCCTCTAAAGTGTGATCTGGCCAAAGTAGTAAAGCAAGGTGAGCAGCTTCTTTTGCTTCCGGTAATGTCGCCTCTTTTAGCATATAAAACCTCCAAATTAATTTTTCCATTTGATTAAGTTACTAATATATTCTATTTTCATTAATCCTAACCCTTCTTTATCCCGTGAAAAAAGCTTTTCTTTGTTCTGGAAAAGCGCTTTTATAGTTGAAGATTGCACCTTAACTCAAGCACGGATAGTTAAAGAAGCATAGCCGTTCATTAAAGTATTATTTATCTTTTTTAGTATCAAGTTTTCTTGAACTGTAAAAACATAATAAATTTCAGTAACCAGAGAAATAAGAAATGGAATAATTGCAAGTATAGGCATTATAACTGCCCAATAAAGTAAAAATGCACTTATTGCAAATATTAAACAACTCACTATAAATAAAAAACTTGATGCAAATTCTCTTAATGCAAGCAAGGCATCCACCTCCCTTTGTAACATAAATTTTAGCATTTTTTCTATAACTAAACTGCTCCGTTTAAGTGAACCTCTTCAAAATATCTAGCGATTTCTAAGTGATTTTCTCAAATCTGACATTTCAACAACAGAAGTAAGCACCTTTCCTTGTTCCAGAAAGGCGCTTCTATTGTTGAATATGACCTTTACTTTAATTTTATAGAAAGTTTGTTTCCTTCTTTAATTTCTTTACCTTCACCTATACTTTGTGAAGTTACAAATCCATTTCCTTCATGTTGAATTTCTAGTCCAGTTAAGCTACTTAGTTTCATAACATCAGAAAGGCTCCATCCAGTTATATCAGGCATTACCTTTTTACCTTCTGTCTTTATTAATACTTTTGAACCCTTTAACAACTCTGTTCCTTTAATTGGTTCTGTCTCTATTACCTTTTTTCCTCGACCAAGTATTATAGGTTCTAACCCTTTGTCTTTTAGGATGCTAACTGAATTCTTAACTGATTTTTCTTTATAGGATTCCATGATTGTTGGTGTTACTTCTTCACTGTTACTATTGTTATTGTCTACATCAGAAGTAGCGTTTAGCTTTTTAAGACTATAATCCATTACAGTATTAAATATTTCCGAAACAGCATTTGCTCCTACTTGATCTGCCTTCAAATTTGGTTTTTCAACTGCAACATACATTATCAACCTAGGGTCTTCTGCAGGAGCCATTCCTAAAAATGAAAACATATAATTATTTCTCCCAACTTGATAACCCCCTTCACCGTCAGAAATTTGTGCAGTTCCTGTTTTACCAGCAACCTGAAAATCATTTAGCTGAAAGTGGGTTCCTGTACCATCCGTTACAACAGAGGTTAGTAATTCTCTTGTCTTCTTAGCTGTTTCGGCACTTACTGGGTTATTCAAAACTTTAGGTTTGTTTTCTTCAAGAATTCCCCCACTTTCATCCGTAATTTTCTTTATGACGTAAGGCTTCATCATCTTACCATCGTTCGCGATAGAAGAAGCTGCAGTAACTAATTGAATTGGAGTAAAAGTAGATCCTTGACCAAACGCTGTGGTAGCTTTTTCAATTGGACGATTATAAACGAATTTACCTAATCCTTCATTACCCATATCTATTCCTGTTTTTTTATCAAATCCAAACTCCTGTAAGTAACGATAGAACCTATCAAAGCCTAATTTGTCTTTTGCTAGGATAGTAAATGCGACATTTGACGAAAGCTCAACACCCTTATCATATGTAATTATTCCCCAGCCCGTTTTATTGTGATCATGGATCAATTCACCAGTAACTTCTATTGCTCCTGATTTATATTTCTCTTGGCCATGATAAACCCCTTCATTAATAGCAGCTGCAAGTGTAAATATCTTCATTGTAGAGCCAGGTTCAAAGGAAGATGACAAGGCATAGTTCAAATAATTAACTTCATTTTGCTCATTGGGATAAATTGAGGGTCTATTACTTAGAGCTACTATCTCACCAGTTTTAGGGTCCATCACAATCCCTATGATTTTTTCAGGATTGTATTCTTTAACAACTTGATTCATTGAGTCTTCTAGAATCGTCTGAATGTTCATATCTAATGTTGTATATATATTGTTTCCATTTTGAGGAGGCTTAGATTTTGAATCTTCCTGAGGCAAATCATAGCCTAATCCTATAAACCCATCAATCTTCTTTTTTATGTATCCATCTGTCCCTAATAACTCTTCTGAATATTCCTTTTCGATGCCTGATATACCTATACCATCGAAATCAGTGATTCCTACAATGTGTGAAGCAAAATCACCTAATGGGTAAGTTCTTCTAATATCTGGAGCAAAGATGATTCCTGGAAGATCGAGATCACTTATTTCTTGCATTTGCGTAAACGTTATATTTCTTCCTATTTTACCTAACTCTACTTGATATGCTTTACTATCACTTAACGATTTTTCAATAGCTTTGGAATCAGTTTTTAATACTCTAGCCAATTTTGCTGCAGTATCTGGAATGTCTTTTATATGGTTTGGGTTTTCTTTGCTAAGTACACCTATCACTGTATATACTTGTGAATCGACTGCAATTTTTTCACCATCGCTAGTAAGTATTTCTCCTTTTTTCCCTTCTAGAATACCTTCTTTTGTTATTCTAGTTTCCTTATTTTCAACAAGATTCACACCATCTACTGTTCCAGTTATCATAATATACAGGAAGCGAAATAAGACTACTAAAAACAAAACAAAAAAAATTAATGATAGAAATACAGATCCTCGATTCATATTTACTAACTTTTTATCATTCATCATATACCTCATTTTCATTGTCTAGTGTATAGTGATTTTAGGAATATTTTAACATGTAAATTTTTTTACAGAAACCTTAGAGTTAAATGGATAAAAAGATTCATTTTTAAATTTCCTTGAATATAAAAAAGTGCTTATCCTTAATTTTTTAAGGATAAGCATTTTTTGGTAGACATTTACTGATTGAAAACTTTGAATTTTTATCTTTCTTTTTAAACACTTCGGTAGTAAAACCTATAATACAAATTAATAATATTAAGAATGGTATAACGATAGGAAACAAAAAAACCAGTAAATCCAAGGTCTTCCCCTCCACTCATATTAGTTTATATATGATATGAAGTTCACTTATGTCAAAAGACTCGGTTAATTTACTGGTCCTCAACAACAGCGCTTTGTTTGTTGAAGAACAGTGTTAGGAATCTTATTATTTAATTACCTAGACTTTCAGGCAGAAATACTCCTCAATTTCAGGTAGCTGAAATTAGCAGATTAATTACTATACGAGTTGCACCTTTTTGATGTAGATTTTTTATATATTATAAATTTATACGAACATAAGTACTTGAAGTGCGGCAATTAATCAGTTATACTGATTATCAGTTAAACTTACTTTACAAGGAGGTAAATATTGCTTTGGAAAAATGGAATCAATCTTATGGTTTTTTGCTTGGAAAAGTTCTTCAGCAAATGGAAACTAAATTTGCTGAGGGACTTGTACCATATGCAATTAACGCTAGACAATATGGGGTACTTTTATTTATTAATGGGAATCCTTATTCATCACAAAAGGATATTTCTGAAAACCTACAAATTGATCGGACAACAATGGTAAGTCATATCGATCATTTAGAAGCTTTAGGGTTTGTAGAAAGGACAAGGAATCCTAATGACAGAAGGTCCTATAGTCTTTTGGTTACATCTAAAGGGAATGAAGTATTAGATTCACGCTGGGATTTTCTAATCAATACGGAATTAGATGTATTAGGCCTCTTTAAGCGATCAAGAAAAACAATTGCTAAAGGATTTTCTTGTAAAAATTTGGAGTTCACTTTATAACTGGAGGGTATCTTAATTATGAACGCACTTGATTATTTTAATGCACGTCTAGAAGCAACGATTAGCCCAATGGATTATCTGAGATTGGCACAGGTCGATCCAGAAAAATACTTTTTGATTGATGTAAGAAATGGTCCTCAACATGTAAGAAGCCTAACAATTAAGGATGCTAATATCATTCCCCAACAGGAGTTGTCGGATCATTTACATAAAATTCCGAAAGATAAAGAAATTATTGTTTATTGTTGGGATGTCTGGTGTAACACAGCAGCCAAAGTGGCAACTTTTCTATTAGAACATGGCTATAAAGTAAAAGAGTTGACCGGAGGTATTGCAGCTTGGAAAGAGATGAATTTCCCTGTCTCTGATTCTTCTAATGATGCAAATCTTTCGTCTGATAGTTGCGGGTGCTGAATCTAATGCAAAATAACAGGTATTGGATCGGGGTTGCTTCACGTGACCATGTAAAAAATGCAGTGCAAGGTGGGTTTGCTCAACTTTGTCATGGCAAACAAACACCTTTGAAAAAGATGAATACTGGTGATTGGATTATTTATTACTCACCTAAAGTCAAATTCAAAGAAAGTACTCCACATCAAAAATTTACTGCAATCGGAAAAGTTTTAGCTGATGATGTCATTCAGGTTGATATGGGCAATAATTTCATACCTTTCCGAAGAAGTATAGATTTTATTTCTTGTAATGAAACACCTATTCAACCATTAATTTCACAACTATCCTTTATTAAAAGTACAAAATACTGGGGTTATACTTTTCGATATGGTCATTTAGAGATCAGTGAAAAAGATTTTAAACTAATTGCAGAAAACATGGTTAATGAGAAGGAGATTAGCATATTCTAATCTCCTTCTTTTCTATAGTAAATCACAACAACTAGAAAATCTTCTTTAGCTAAAACTAATCTTCTGCTTAAATGTAACCAATCACAATCTCCATTTCTTTCTAATTAATCTTAAACTAGCCCTTAACATGACATACTTATCTTTATTCAAGATAAGCGCTTTGTTTGTTGAATATCAGTTGAATAAAATGAGTGATTGTACATTTTATTCTTAGAACTACGTACACTATAACTTAATAAATGTTATAATTATCCAAAAAATAAAGGAGATAATTATGTACATTGGTGATTTTCTTTATTCAGCTGTTATAATCTCTTTACTACTTTTAGGAGCTATTTCGTTTACTCTTTTTATTCGAAGGCTGCTTATCAATACTAAGGCGAATGTTAGCACGTCTGACGATATTAATAAGAAATTAGATAGAATTATTGAATTGCTTGAAAAACAGTCTAAATAATAATTTTAATTGTTTTGATGCTCTTTACGTATGGAGCATCTTTTTAGTTCTGCCTGCGGAACATTTCGAATTCAACTCTGCAATATAATAGCCTTAAACTGGAATAAGCACCTTCCTTATTCCAGAAAAGCTTTTCGTTTGTTGAAGATTGCTATTTCACCAACTAATTGTATTATGTAAATTATAACTATCTAGTTTCTTTGGTTTATTTATCAATTTTCAAAGTAAAACTTTCTATTTTCTCATCCCATTCAACAGTTAAAATAAACTCGTCATCTTCTTGAACAAAAGCACACCCACTACAGTTGCCAACTTCTACTTCCAAAACTACGCCTTTTCTTAATACACCCGTACCACTAGACGAACCTGTATCGGTTTCAATATGATACTTTATTTTACTTCCTCCGATGCTTTCAAGATCGTCCCCTTGATATTGAAGTATTAAACTCTGTATTTCCTTATCACCTGTTTGCATTACATCTATCTTAGCTATCCAATTGTCACCTTCTGTAGTATATGTTACATTTTTTTGTGTTTGACAAGCAGTAATTAATAGTAATAAAACTAATAATAATGTTGTTGAAAATTTCTTAAACACTATTACCACCCTCTCAATGCTATAATACACAATCATATTACCATAAATTTCAATTTCAAATTCCTCTCCTGTAAAAATATTCAAAAATCCTAAAGGGAATTCTACAACTACTTTTTTATGAATTTTTCTTCATCGTTGTTCTACAAACTGACCCTATAAATAAAAAAGCTACTATCCTTATTTAATAAAGAACAGCGCTTTTTATTGTTGAAGATCATTTTTGAATTAAAGCCGCGTTGTCAAAGAATTTATTTTCTTCGTAATAAATTTTTGTATAGCTTTAAATGAGAAAAAGGGTCAACCTCATCTTCATTAGGAACATATATCTCTTTATCATGATAAGGGAGTGTAATCTGTTTCCAATCCTTATTATTTTCTGTTTCACCTGGCAAACATGATATGAACAATTCATAACCTTCACCATCACTAGATGAGGTCCCCAACCGTCCTTCTCCATATTGAATAGCATTGTCAATAACATCTCTTAATTCTTTTAGTGCTGTTTTGTTCCCAACTATTATTGCATCATCATGCCAGTGTTTTTGACCATATATATGCAGATACGAAGATTCTGTATAACCCTCTTTCTTTTCTGCAATCACTTTTATGAATTTAGAAATAAGTATTTCGTGAGATATATCAGTTGTAAATACATCCATTTCTGTGTGGCTTTGACCAAACATTTCTTCAAACTGCTGAATAAAAGGAGTTACTTCCACAAATAAGATAAGAACATCTTTAAAAAAATATGTACGAATTAATGTATCTTGTTTTTCATAACAAGCAAATGTAACAGTTGGAGATAACTCTTCAAACTGTACTCTTTTGATCTTAAATTGTTTTCTCTTTCCAATATTAGATGATATAGAAAGGCTAGTGTCAATACCAATAAATAATGATGTGTTTGCCAAAACCCTTACCCCTTTACATTTCAATTGATTAAAACCAATCTAAAATACCAATATGTGATTATTTTCCAATAGCAATGCATATCATTGTATATGTTAATTTAACAAAGTAATTATTGATTCCCTGTAACTAGATCAAAAGGAACCTCCTCACCATTACTAAAAGACTTAATATTATACAAAGCTGTTTTTACATTTTATCTTGAGCCTTTAGTTTTAGTGTAAGCCTATTCATTCTATATTTTAATTCTGTATAACTAAATCGGCTTGTTCTATTGGCGAAACTGTTTTCATATAATAATCTTCTGCTTTCCAGTATCTTTTTTCAAACTTCTCAATGTTATTTTGCGAATCAACACTTTCACGTTTGAATCTCTCTTCTCGTATACAATTCAGAAAAATAATAAAATCGAAGTAATTTCTCCACTCTTTTCTTTGTAAAAACACTCCTTCGATAATAATTAGACATGTATCTGGTACCTTGACCGAACATAATTTTTGTGAATCTGAATTATAGTCATATGTTAATAATTTCAATTCATTAGATTCTTTAAGCCTTTTGAATAAATTCTCTTTTAGCCATTCTACATCCCATTGCAAATTGTAATATTCATACCACTCTTCATTACCAGTGCTATAACGTCTTTCTCTCTCTACAATGTAATCGTCTATATGTAAAACACAAGAAAAAATATCTTTTTCTTGAATATGCTCTTCGATGTTTCTTACTAATGTTGTTTTACCTGAGCGACTTAATCCATCTATTCCGAGTACAACCTTTTTACCTTTTTCAACTTTTGGAATGTTTTTCAATAATGTTGTTATTTTATCTTCAATGCCCTAATCCCACCTATTTTTAATATACATAATTACATTAACCTGTTCCGTTCGTTAAAGTGTAACTCTCTTAGCAAACTCAATTTCATTTTAATTGTTCTTCAAGTGTTTGTCCTTAATAAAATAAGCACCTTCCTTGTTTCCAGAAAAGCGCTTTGTTTGTCGAATATTGTTATTTAAAAACTATTATTTAACAACTCTTACATATGTTTTATCTGTTATTTCAATTTGATCTACATTAGTGTCCTTTATTTTTAACTCATTTTCTCTCTTCTCAGTTTCTTCACCTAACCAACAACTATAAACTTCAAAGTACTCTCCTGGTTTCAGGAACTTATCCATTATTTCGCATAGTCTTATGATTTTTTTCTTTGATTCAGCATTTACTTCTGAATTAGTGTGTATGGAAATATCGATTCCCCAATCGGTTGAAACCTCATAGACAAAACAAGTAGTGAATTGATACTTTTTTACATTTAATCGATGATAATCCTCCGAAAAAGAATTACCTATTAGTAATACATCATTTGAGTCTTCGGAACTTAAAGGTAGTTCTACATTACACCCAATATAACTTGCTAAGCTCATAACGATTCCCTCCCTTTTCTTAAGTAATAATCTAGATATGCTCTCCCAAGCTACTACAGGTTTTAAATTATGAATTAATAGTAAAGAAGAAAAGAAATTTTATCCTTCTATCGCATTTTACACTTCAATCTTGTACACAGTTATAGCAGTAATTTTCCTTATCTATACTTATAAAGAATACTTCTAATAAATTAAACACACACATTTTGGGTAATGTGTGTGTTTATTAATTCATATTATGTTAGTTTCTTTATTCATGATTTGCGCTTCGTTAGCATTAGTTGATTTATATTTGTAATTTTTTTCAATCTTTGCAATTTCAGATATTGACTCATTATATTCTATTTCTGTAAAAATACTGTATCTTTTTAGATTATTATAAAATTCTTTAGCAGCAACAATTAAATGAAACAAGTATTCATTACTGTTAACTATTCCTGAGTAGTATATATCATCAGGATCATACTCATTAAAGATTTCCCACTTTAAGTTTCCTATTTCATCTTCTTTTGTTAATCTTAGAATATTAGGATCAATTCCTAATAATACTTCGCTAATCTTTCTCGCTTGATACTTAATTATAGCATCAATTATATCCTCCCATAAGTTTAATCCCTTAAATTTATGGTCTAACAGTATATTATTATTGAATTCGATATTAATACAAAGTTCTAGATGCTTTGAATCAATTAGATCCTCTTCTATTAACTTTTTCACTTGAGATTCTTGATTAAAAGATATATAGCACACTTCTGGAAATTTCACTAAACATTCCTCAAAATTGCTCCCTAATTTTTGGTCAATAATGTTTCTTGGTATTACTAAATAGGTTTTAATATTATTCATTTTTCACCACCTAGATAACATTCGTCTACACCATCTTTTTCTAAATCCATTTTCAATTCAATTTGGTTGCCACTATTTCTTGTTCAAGAACAGTGCTTTTATTGATAAAGATTACATTTAAAGAAATTTCACTAATTTTCCTCTTGATAAATTTCCAACTTTATAGGAATTAATCCTAAAGGTGCATTAAACTCTTTAAGACTTTCAATATGTTTGAAAAATTCATCAATATCTACATAATCCATAGACCATTCTTCTACCTTTAACTTCTTTAATTCCTTGGTTGGTTTAAATAGAAATTCACAGTGCAGTTGTTCCAAATGAGAATATTCACCTTCTAGATATACACTAAATTGACGTACAAAATCAAAATGGAATAATTTCTCTCCAGTAAAATTATAAACCCCACATTGAAATAAGATTTCTCTTTCTTCTTCTCCCTCAACTAACTCTATTGAAAAAGCTTTAAAAGCTTCCCAGACATCTTTTATATTAACTGTACCTTCACCGATCTTATTTTTAAGGTAACTTTCTGCATTCATAACCGTAATCATAGCTTTACCTCCTGTTTACAATTCATAATTTCAAAACTTCCACGACTAAAATAATCATTTAATAATGGAATTCTTTATTTTTAGATAAATGATTAAAACAGAAATTTTTATAATCCAAAATGGATCATGTATTTCTTTTGTTGATTAGCAATTACAATCATTTCATACAGTCTATTAACCTCAACTGAATCTTTATATAATGTTGAAGAGATTAATATGTCACAAAATTATGATAATGATTCTGGAGGTATTATTGTAATTCCAGTATTAGCTAACCCGAACTCTGAACGTTGAAGCGAATGAAAATAGGTTCTTACTTTAGGTAGATGTTCACTTAAGGTATCGATAACCTCTTCATCAACAGAAATACAATTGTACTTTGATGGTTCATAATTAAACTTGTTTTGATTAGGATTAATATTATCAATTATTCCAAATTCATGAACTGGCATTGATCGTCCTCCTTTTTCATATCTTTTATTGCTTGTTCAACTTCTAACAGCAAGGTACCATTGACTAATCAGACAATCCTTGCCCTTCTCTAACTTTCAAAATCATTTCAGCATTGAAACTTAGGATTCCTAATTCATTGCTATGAGCTAGCTTTTTTAACATATTTTCAACTTCTATTGATTTATAATCTATATCCAAAGCTATTCCACAAGCCCCAAATAATCACATTCGGCTCTGTATGACACAAAAGTATATCAAGCATTTCTTCGGCTAACTCTCTATCCTCTTTCATTACAATAGAAATTTTGTATAGATTATCACTGGCTTTATTGCCCCTTTTAGAATCACCATTAATAGTTGATTTTCCCTGTATTAATGCGTTCTCAATAAATAGTTCAGTAAGATCATTTATATCTTTGTTCATCATTCTCATCTCCAAGATCTGGTAGGTAGAAAAGGTTAATCCACATTAAAGTTTGCTAAATTGAATAATATAAGTTCTTACCTATAAAATAAGTTATTAAAAAGTGAACTAGCCCAATAGTAAATAACAATATTATAAATATAGGACCTAATATAAATAGAGGTAAAACGCTATATTGAATGCCCAAAAAGAATAATAAAATGAGCATAATAATACCTAGGGATATAGTAGTTTTAATGTTTCTTACGAGAAGTAATATAGACATTATTGAACTAAATAATAAAACTCCACCAGTTAGAAAGAGGACGCTCTTAATCATGTCTAACAGAGGAAAATTTTCTAGGTCACGTATCGGAAAATTAACTAAACAAATCGTTAAAGACAAAAATACTGACAAAAGTAGCCAACTCCAAAAAAAGTACTTTCTCACACAGCACCTCTTACTCAAAAATATCTTTAATAAAATATATAGAATAACCAATGTAGATGTACATGGAAATGTTTTGTATTTAATAAATTCATCAAACTACTTTTCAAATGCAATTTTATAACCCTTTTATACTTTAATAATCTTCTCCAATCTGGTCATATTCATGAAAAAAACACCATTCTTATTCAAGAATTGCGCTTTGTTTTGCGGAAGATAACTATTTAGTAAGGCACCCTTTAGTTGAAGAAGGACGTTCACCAATTTTTTGGATTAGTCCTTATTTATTCCTCATATGTATTTCTTTTTCAAAATTAGCGAATAGTATGCATATTAATAATGGGATGAACGGGGTCTTGGAATGACATTTGCTATCACATTATTTGCAATGTCTTGGTCTTTTTATATTTTGTTTGCGGATAAAAGCAAACTTCCGTTCTTTTTATCAACTGTTTACTTTGGTATGATTGTCGCATTAATGAGTGATTTATTTATGCATGTTGTGGAATTATGGAAGTTTAATATAGAAAACAGACTCCATATTTTTATTGCACGTTGGTTAACTTCTTGGGGTGTCTATTTTGTCATCATGTATTTATTCCTGCAATGGCTTCCCAAGGAAAGATCCCTCTCATCGATTTTCAAATATCTTTTTTATTGGACAACCTTTAGTATAATAGCTGAATGGCTCTTTGTAAGAATGGGATGGTTTATACATCTGAAATGGTGGAACTTATTTCACTCTTATTGGGCGGATTGGGTATTATATAGTATTTTTTATCTTCATTATAAATGGATAGAAAAGAAAAGGAATAACTAACTACACTTTCTGCTACATATTAAGACAGTAAGACCTTATAACAATTCCCTATTTCTCATACGCTTATTGAATAATTGATTTGTCACATTTTATGCGTACTGTGCAATAGACATTTTTAATTTCACATAAAAATTTAAATTTTTGCCAACCTATGTTTAGGAGGTGCGCAATACTTATGAATAATAAATTAGATAAAACAATTGAATTATCAGCGTGGATCATAACGTCGATATTATTAATTAAATATGTTCCTAAAAACAAAATACGGGAAGCACATATATCCTTTTTGTTTAAACAAGTCATTACATGGCTTTTCGGTTTACTTGTAGTTGAGAAAGGTTTAATTTCTTATCCTAATCGTCTATTCTTTAAAAAAGCAATTAAATCTAGTTTTACATTTGAATACTTTGTTTATCCTGCGTTGTGCTCATTATTCAATTTATATTATCCAGAAAAGGGTAGTAAAGTTGTAAAACTAATTTATTACGGTATCCACACATCCATAATTACATGTTTTGAAATATTTGCTGTCAAATACACTAACCTAATTAAGTATAACAATTGGACATGGTATTGGAGCTTTATTACAATGTGGTTATCTTATTACGTGTCACGCATTTACCACAGATGGTTTTATAAAAGTAGATCTATTAACAATAGAATTTTCTACAATATTTTTAAATAATCGAAGGAGTAGGCACAAATTCCCTACTCTTTTTTTGGTATATAGAGTTACTGCATACAATAAATATGCTTTGTAGTGTATATATAAAGAATTGGAAATAGTTTAACCTTTTTAGATGAACAATTTTAATTTTCTTTAAGAAAGGAATAAAGAGAAAAGCAAATAGTCCATTCGCTATCGCATTAATCATTACAAATTATTTGAAGTTACCATATGAAAATTTAAGGAACCACAAAGACATAGGAAAATATGGACCTAACATGAAAAGGCACTTAACTTTTATCAAGATAAGCGCTTCGTTTGTGGAAGATTTTCTTTATAGGAAGTACTTAATAAAGTAATAAACTTAATTAAATATATCCCCCTTAAAAGTTGCTAAGTAACCTTTTTACTGCATCAACTACAACCTCTGGTTCATCATTTTGTATATAATGTGCAGAATTTTCAGCAATAATTAACTCCCCGTTTGAAGATATATCTAGAATTTCCCTTTGCATCTCATTCCATAATTCTTGCGATTCCTTTGTATAATGTGCCTTTTTACCAGCTGAAAGGACACTTAATGGCACATTTAATAAACTTCTAGATTCCTTTAATTGTTTTAAACTTTCCATAAATTCATCATAATTACCTTCATGAACAAATTGTTTATTATATGCTTCCTGAAACTCATCAGACATCGTTGGAAGAAATCTCTCTCTATAATCTTCAGGTGTAGAATCAACTAATATAAGTCCACAAACATCATTAGTATATTCAGTTGAATACATTCTTGCATTAACTCCACCAAATGAATGAGCAACTAAGATAAAAGGGAGTTTGATCTTTGTTCTTTTAACTAGTTCTCTTAATTCTTTAATCATTTCTCTGCTCGTTCTTGGTCTAGAACTTGATGCACTTTTCCTAAGCCTGCTCTATCATAAATTAAAACATCTGTTAGCAATGAAAGTTCCGATATAACTGAATCCCACGCCTTTGAATAATCACCATACCCAGCATCCATTACTATTGTAGGCTTTCCATTATTTTTACCAACCAACTTAGCATATAAATGAAAATCATTTATTTTTATAAGCATCTCTTTAATCATTTACTACCTCTCTTTAACTAATGTACTCAAAACCATTTAACCTTTCCTAATTTTAACAGATATTGTTCTTCCTTATTAGACAATCTGCCTTAAACTGAAATAAGCACCTCTCCTTGTTTCAGAAAAGCGCTTTGTTTGTGGAATATTAACAATAGAATTCCTATTAAAAGAAATTATTAATTTATCAAATTTACTTAATCCCAATGATTGAAAATAATATCTCCAATCCTATTAGGCTTCCAAAATGCTACTTGTTTCAATTCAGCACTGTAAAGTTCATTTTCAAACTGTGATAATGGCTTATTAAGTTCTTCGGTACTTAATATTTGATAATATGGCCTAAACAGATCATATAATAGCGAATCGTCAATGAATTTAATTTGATCGAATTGAACAATAGATGCAAACGCTAATAAAGGATAATGTGCATTAAGTAGAATATAAATATGTTTATTTACAGCATTTACTTCTACTTTAAAAAAGTTAGATTCTTGAGGTTCATTAAATTTTAAAACAGATCCTCCGTTGGCATAGATAAGGCTAAAACACAGATGTTTAAAATGTCTGCCGTCCACTTCTGGAGTTTCATTTTGCTGCTCATAAAAACCTGTTATACCTTTATAAAGCTTCATGAATCTCACCTTATCTTTCAATAATTAAGAAAGTCTTTATTAAGAAATGTCTCCCACCCTTAATTGTATAGATCGTTACTGATGTCTAAAATCAAATTTTTGATGCGGTACATCTAATTCTTGTCCGTTAATCATAACTGTATCATTGTCAGTCCAAGTAATATTTGCAATTTCTTCTCTATCATTCCAATATATATTTTTAGATTTATTATTTTTTTCATTAAAAACTAATTCACCACGAACAGCATAAGATGTTGTTGCACCTCCATTGACAACATATGTATTTAAGGTATATTTTCCATCAGGTGAAGTTTTCTTTGATAGAAATTCTCCTGTTGGTAATCTATTCATATCAAAAAATGCGCAATAAACCCCATAACTCCCTAATGCAATAAATAATAAAGAAACAAAAATAACAAGTTTTAATATTTTTTCATTTATTCCGTTCTCCCCCAGCTAGCAATAAAACATATTAAGATAATCATACCCTATATTTCACAATGTTCTATTGGTAAAATCCCCCTTAGTTTTGTGTGAATTTTTATAGAAAACTGCAAAGTATTTCTCACAACCTCTTAGTCTTTCCTTGATTTAACCTATCTCCCTCTTCTAATTAACAAAGCGCAAATGTTATTAAACATTTGCGCTTCGATTGATGAACAACTTTTATCTTTTTCCCGTTATAGTTCGCCTTATATCAAATATTCCAATCGTTCCACAAATCAATACGCCTAATCCTAATATGCATGTAAGAATCCAATTATTTCCCCAGGTAATAAATACACTACATAAACAACTTATCGCAATAATTAATGCTCCATATTTCACTCGCCAATTTTCTAATTTTGGTGGATTTTCATTACTCAAAATAATTTGCCCCCCAATTCTTTTCACACCTATCATAATTGTAACATATTGTAAATTACTTAATATTCCCTTCTTTCACTAAGCAGGTTAGCTTAAGTACAAAGTATCACAATTTAAAATACCCTAGTGTTTGTTAAAGTTAAACAACCTGGCCCTATAATATAAAAGAACGACATTCTTATTCAAGAATGGCGCCGTTTGTGGAAAATCAATTATTAGTTTTTTTCTCGTAACCTTTTCCCACAACGGTCTCTTTATTCAAATCCACATACACAATAAGTTTGCCTACAGAATCAGTTTCAGTACCATTAAATATTACTGCATATAGCCTCTTACCGATAAGGTTATTGCCAAGCTGTTCACTTAACTCATCATTTACTGTCACTTTTTTTACTGATGAATCCTTTGGAGACACAAGAATTTTATCTTGTTCCTCCTTTGTTAGGCTATTAAAGGCAACCAGCTCAATTGGTATATTATCCCCTTGAAAAAAATTACATCCACTAATAATAATAAATAGATAGGCAAAAAGAGAAATCAAAATATGTTTTTTCAAAATCTCACTCCTATAAGGTACTCTATTAATAGTTCTGTAAAAGCGATCACTTTGTGCAGCAATCACGCTTCTTAACATGAAAAAGCACTTTCCTTTATTCAAGATAAGTGCTTTTATTGTTGAAGATTGTTTCTTTACTTTATTAGTTAAGTGAGCACTAAACAACCTAAAATATTCCAACTAGTGTTATTATAAAAATGTATACTTATTTTGGAGGCTAAACATGATGTTCTCATTAGAAATTCATAATGCAATTTGGCTTTTTTTAGTCATATTTATGTTACATGATTTTGAAGAAATAATCAGTGTTGAAAGTTGGTCTATGAAAACGTCGAGTCTAGTTGAAAGTAATGATAATCGCCTAAAGAAGTTAATTTGGAGCTTCTGGAATATTAATTCACATTCTTTTGCTAAGAGAGATGTGGTAATATTTTTAGTTGCCTCAACTATCGTGTTCATAAAGGTACAATTCATTGAAAGTGGATGGACATCAATCTTATTTATGATTTTTTTGTGTTTTGTAATATTACATAACCTTGTTCATCTCATACAGACCCTTATTTTGAAAACTTATACCCCCGGTCTCTACACGGCAATCGGACTTGTTACACCGTATACAATTTATTTATTTTACAGATTAGTATAGTTTGTCACCTTTTTTCAGAAAAATAGGTACATAATAGGTACATATCCTTTTTTCAAGAACAGCGCACGATTGCTGAATAATGCTATAAAAATAAAATTATATTACAATCCTTAGAAAGCTGATTACAATTGATTGATTTACCTATTTTATGACCTATCTTATAACACTATTTTAGTACTATTAAATAACTTCAACAATTTATCTAAATAAAAGCAAAAACTGTAAACTCTACATTTATACCCTAACATGTAAAAAGGCACTTATTATTGTTCGTGAATAGCCCCATTAGTTCATTAATAATCCTTGAATTGATACAAATAAAGAAAATATGAAAACGGCTATAAGTAACCAGCCGAGTGTTTTTTTCTCTTTACGAAATTCTTCTAACCCCATTACCAACATTAATAAACCCAAAAGTAATATCATAATTGATTGAAAATCAAAATTCTTTGTAATGAGTCCATAAACGGCAATTATAAGAACAACTGGTGATAAGACATAACGTAATATCTTTAACAACAATAATCCCCTCTCTTTATTACACTATTCTGTACCTTTAAGTATATTTCTTCATAAATTCTTCCTAATTTTAACATAATCTTCTGCCCCTTTTGTTAAATAATATGGCCCTTTAAAGAAAGATAGGGCGCAATTCATTACTGCAGAATCGCGCTTTTATTGTTGAATAAGTTTGTTTAAATACCTCTGTAACAATAGTTAATAACAGCTATACAAATTTATACATAAGTATGTCATCTGCATATTCATTTTCACTTACCTTAATTTCTTTGGTTTTCCGTCCTTCTTCTACAAACCCCATGCTTTTATACAAAGATATAGCTCTATTATTAGTCGAAAGAACTCCTAAACTCACCTTTTCTATTAAAGGATTATTTTCAGCCCATGCCAAAAGTTCACTAATAAGCATTTTACCAATACCTAACCCCCTATAATCACTGTATATCATCGTTTCAAATGAGCCAGTATGAGCTAATCTTTTGCGATTCGGTGATTCGAAAGCTATAAAGCCGATAACTTTTTCATCTTTTTCAGCTATAATTAAAGTTTCCCTGTTATTATCTAAAATCTTCTGTATCCAAATTCTTTGTTTTTCTAATGTTTTATTACACTCACCTATTTCTGAAATTAGATATTTATTTTCTGTTATAACATCTCTTTGAATATCTAAAATTGATATTGCATCGTCTATTTGACCCGTACGTATAGAAACTTCGCTACCTCTCTCAGTTATCGCCAATTCTCCAACCTCCTAAGTTTTTTGAAAAATACGGATCTTATATTTTTATTAAACTAAATTTACTTCATCATTTTTCGTATAAGGTGCAGTTAAAGGCAAAAAATACACACTTAAATCTAATCCAATTAAATCAATGTTAACAAATTTTTTAGTCATTGTCATGTATTTTCCTAAACTCAAAATAAGAGGGTAAGTTCTTACTATCATTAAAATAAAAGTTGGTATATAGTTTATTGTTAACTCAATACCTTGTTAAATTACCTTAAAGATCTTTCGTACAAAGTTTGACAGTTAAGAAATCGGGTTTTATTTCTCATTTTTTAGCTTCCGAACCTCTTCTTCAAGATTTTCAACTTTTTGTTGGAGTTCCTTCTTTGGTTCTGTAATTCTTCGACCAAATATAGCCAAAATACCAATGATAGCCACAATTCCACCAGCAAAAGCCATAATAAATAAAAATGTAATATCAAACATTAAAACCACCCCGAATTTAAACGTTAATATTCTACATACGAAGTATTTTAAAAAATGTTCCATTTCGTTTGCTGAAAAAAGTCATTATCGAAAATCATTAATACCTCATAGAATAGGCTACTTCATATAACCAATACACTTACATATTATTACAGAATGTTTTTTCGTTAATATTTATAATTTTGGAGAAATTAATGCTATATCTAATAGAAGGAGAGAAAATATGATTAAAAAATTTTTAATTTCAATATGTACTTTACTACTTTTATTGATTGTGACTACATCCCTAGAGACAAATGCCCTTACCTTTGATGAATTACCAGTTAAACAATCTTCAAAACAGTGGTCAGTTCAGATAGGTAAAGCTGAAAAAGGAAAAGATCTAGCAAAACCTGTAAAAGGAAAATTTCATACTTACTCTATAGATGTTAGTAACATAGGTAAGGATGTATATTCTGTAGAAATTAATATGTTTAGAAATGAACCTAACTCTAAGACAAAGTACTCGCTTTTTGGTTGTCCTGATGGACAAGATTGTAATGAAAACCACTATGAAATGGCCAAATCTTTAGCAAAACAATTGAACGACGGAAACTCTTATCATGGTGCTAATTTCCTTATGGCTGAAATAGCAACTGAATTAGAAGTTGAAATCTTATAGCCAATTTCAGGATATATATATTCAAGAGGATGGGGTTCATCATTCGAATTTGCAAATGTGTTATTTACCGAAATTGTTAGGCATAAAACAATTAACAAATAAACACTAACAATCTTATACAACGACATCACCCTATTCATTTTTTAGGAATATCTTTCCCAATTGAGTAGTAAATTAAATATTTTTTTATACAATATTGAATTATATCTCAAAATTGCGTTTTCAACTTAAAAAAGCGCCTGTCCTTATTTAAGAACATCGCTTATTGAAAGATTACTAATAATTATTTGTTTTGTTGTTACTCAATGAGTTTAGTTGATTGAAATATCATTCCCATCTTTATCTTTTACATATATTTTATATGAATCAATTTTAGATATTGAGTCAAGTTCTTTAGAATTTATAATCTTTTCAATTTTAATTTTAATTTCTTTTGCAATAATTTCAGTTTCTGACTTGGTACTGTCTAAAGAAGTTCGTACAGTAAGAGACTTTTGATAATCCGTTTGTATATCTCCTATCCCCTCGAATGCTTTTAACCCCTTTGAAACTTCCTCTGTTATTGTTGTAATTTCGCTTACAACTATTTGACTATCCGTTTTTTCGTTTTCTTTACCTTCAGGAGAAAATACCAGATCCTTTTCTGCTGAAGTTTTAATTAGACTAAAGGAAAAAACTATTATACAGACTAAAACAACTCCTAAACCAACAAATGTAATTTTTTTCAAATAAGACACCTCCTCTTACTAGGTATGTCCACTTGAACTAATTTATGACAGAAAAATGGATTAATCCATTTTCTAAATAGACTTTATTGTTCAACAATCTGGCCTGATTGCTGAACAAGAAAAAAGGTATAATGACTCTCTGGTTGTATTTATCCGTTTGGTCAATAGATTTCACGAGTATAATTTTGTAGACCGAAAAAGTCGTCTTCCTTAATCATGTCTAAAAATTTACGGAAATTCCCCCACTTCTCTTCCGCTATTAATTCTCCTCCTGAAATTGAATCAATAAAGGGGAGTTTGGGATAAGGGCACAGGTTAATTGTCCCAGCTTTGTTTGTAAATCTATAACATTGTACATTTTGCGACTGTATATTTAATGATAAAAAAATTCCCCACTTATATAGTTGTAGGGAATTTTTTTGATTCATCTATTGTATCACTTTATTTTAGATAATCTGATAACGTGTTTTTAATAATTGGTAACGTTGCATGACTGCCGCCCCTCTCTTTTACATCCTCAAGGACGACTGCAAGAGAGATTTTAGCAGTTTCTAAATCTGTTGCGATAAACCAGCCGTTTTCCGTTCCATTTTCGTCTACTTGAGATGCTTTTATTTCGGCGGTTCCTGTTTTTCCAGCTAAAGTAATTCCAGATATTTTTGCATCATTAGCTGTTCCACCCTCTTCATTGATAACAGCTGTAAAGGCACGCTGTAAAGTGGGGAGATGGGCAGAACCTATAGCTGATTCTTTCCAAATCTTAATGTTTTGATTTTCTTCTTGAACTAATGAGGGTGCCATAATATTTCCATCGTTGGATAATGCGCTATAAGCAAGAGCCATATTTAATGTTGTAACCAATACTTCTCCTTGGCCGTATCCTGAATCAGCAAGCAGGATGTCGCTTTTAATGCTTTCACTATTTGAAACTTGACTATCTCCCAGTGGATAACCGACTTCTAATGGCTCTCCAATACCAAATTTTTCAGCACCTGAAATCAATGCATCGCTCCCTAATTCTAGAGCACTCATAGCAAAATAAATATTATCTGAATATTTTACGGCATCTTTTAAGTTCACAGAGGATTGATTATTTACTCTTGATATACTATAGTTCCCCCAGGAAGAATCTTTTTGCCAGGAACGGCCGTTGATCGAAATTTGCTTCTCCGGATCAATTGTTCCTTTCTCCAGTCCCGTCGTAGCGGTCACTAACTTAAAAACAGATCCGGGTGAATATAGTTTACTAAATCGATTCACTTCATCAGCAAAATCGCTTTCTTCACGACTTTGTTGTTCTTCATTTGTTACATATGTTGTATAACGGTTTGAGTTATAAGAAGGCGAGCTGACTAAAGCAAGAACTTCTCCGGTTTTTGGATGTACAGCTGCTGCTGACCCTTTCTCTTCATTCATTTCATCATAGATGATACTTTGTAAATTCGAGTCAATTGTTAATTTAATATCCTGCCCATGCTGTGGTTCTTTACTTGCAATGGTTTCTACCTTTTCTTGATCTCTTACTATATAAATCTCTACTCCATCAAATCCTCTTAATGTATCTTCATATACTTGCTCAAGACCAGCTTTTCCAATAAGCGAAGTCGTACTATATCCTTTTTCTTTGTTCTTTTCCAGTTCCTCAGCCGTAATACTTCCAACATATCCAAGAAGTCGTCCGAAGGCTTTATGGTTGATATAGGTCCTTGATGTTTTATTGTTTATAAAAATACCATTAGCACCTCGTTCTTGTAATGTATTTAATATTTCATTATCTGGCATCATGTCTACTATTGGAACAAAATATTTTGGATTTTTATTTTGCTCTAATTTTTTAACAATTCTTTCTTCATTTATGTCTAAGATTGCTGCAAGCTCCTTTATTTTTCCTTCTCGATTGCTTTTATCAAAAACTTCTGGGTTGATTCCGACTGTTTTGATTTCTCCATCTTTCGCAAGTGGATATCCATTACGATCAAGAATACTTCCCCTTGTGGCTTTCATCGTACGTACTTTCACCTTATCTCCTGGTTTCATCGTGGGGAAAATCAAGCTTTCATCCCAAGTAATCTTCCATTCCTTCTCTTCTTTTACTAACGGTAACTGATAAGAGGATAAACTCACCTCTCCCGCTGCAGTTTTCATTTTAATAGAAAAAGGAACTATGTTTTCCTCATGCTCTTTCTCTATTCTACTCACGCTTATATCATCAGCTTCGATACCTGAGTAGATATTTGTATATTTTTCAACAAATTCTTCCTTTGTTATTGTTCTTTTCGATTCATTTGATAACAAACCGTATAACTGATCATATTTTTGGTTTGATACTAGATTTGAAAACTGTTCAAACGTTTTTTGTTGTTTATCACTGTTTGAACATCCAGATATAATCAATAAACAAACAGTTATCATCATAAACAACTGAATTAGTAGATTATTCTTGTTCATTATATGTCCTCCTAAAAAATAGCAATACGATTATTACTATTACATTCGTAAGTTTTTCATGCATTATTTATGTAGGAATTTTGATTAATTCGACTATCATTATGATCACCATTCCTCCTATTAATTATTACAACTGTAAGTTTTAAAGGTAAATCATCTCATTTTCTCTTTTGCTAATAGTATTCGCTTTAAAACTTAATCTACCTTTAAATCAAAATATGCTTTTAAGATTTTTTGTCCTATATACTTATTAACCGGGTCAGTATCACTATCTAAATATGGAACAGTAATTGAAAACGCTACTTCTGGATTGTGAAAAGGTGCATAACCGATTAGTGTTAAATTGTAAGTTGCGTATGTTTTTTTCGTGTTTGGGTCTTGATAAAAGGATTGTGCTGTCCCTGTTTTTCCTGCTGCTTGGAATTCATTGTATCTAGGATCTCCTCCAAAATATTTATAAGCAGTTCCACCAGGCTTTGGTACACTTGCCTAAATCCTTCTTGAACCTGATGTAAATATTTTTCTTCCATGGTGATTTTATTCAACACTTCTGGTTGAAAAGCTTGAAACACTGGCCCTATTTCATTAGATCTTGAGGGTGTATGTATGGTTCTCACTAATTGCGGCTTCAATCTGTAGCCTCCATTTGCAATAGTTGAAATATACTGTGCTAATTGCATCGCTGTATAGTTATCATACTGGCCGATAGAAAGGTCAAGGAATAAACCGGGTTTTGTATATGCTTCTTTCCCTATTAATCCATTTGATTCATTGGGAAGATCAATTCCGGTTTTCACACCTAAACCGAACTGACTAAAAACATTTCTAAATTCTTGTACTGCCTCAGGTTTTTTAGGTAGTGACATCCCTGATTGGTATTCCTTTCCCATCATTCCAATCACCGTTTTAAACATATATACATTTGATGACTTTTTTAATGCCCCTTCAATTCCATTTGTCCCTAATGTTGTTGAATGTGATCCTTTCAATGGTGTCCCTTTTAAATTTAATTTTTCATCACTAAAAATTGTATTAGGTTTAATAGCACCCGATTCTAAACCAGCTAATATTGTTGCTCCTTTTACTACTGAGCCCATTTCATATTGTGAATTAATCGTTCCTAATGCATAATCCCGAAACACATTTTTCCCGTTTTCGCGAACAATTTGTTTACCAGCCATAGTTAGTACTTCCCCTGTGTTAGGGTTCATCATGACAACAAAGGCACGATCTAAAAATCTGTTTCTTCCCTTCGCTCTGCTAAGTTCATCTTGAATCACTTGTTCTACTACCTTTTGTAGCTCAAAATCAATAGCTAGGACAAGATCTTTCCCTCGCTGTCCTTCAGAGATTTTCTCTGTTTCTAAAAGTTTCCCATTTTGATCTGTTATATACTTTTTCTTTGCTTTTTGACCTTGTAGAATTTCTTCATAAAATAATTCAAGCTGACTTTTTCCAACACGATCATTTCGGTTATATTCCCTAGATAAATAGTATTCTAAGTTAGAGCTTGGTAATCCTTCTGATGATGAAGTCACATTGCCTAAAACTGAACGAAAAATATGTTCGTGCGGATAAAGACGGTCCCAATCAGTTGAAAGATCCACATTTGGCAAATCGGTTAAATGCTCGCCTATGATAGCAAGCTCTTCTTCCGTCACATATCTTTTAATCACTTGTGGAGTTAGAGTATAGCCGCTATTCATGTTCGTAAATATCGCCGCAACTTTAAGCTCTTCCTTAGAAATTCCCTTTAAATCATGTGAGGTAATTCGTTCAATTTGTCGATTATACCGATCTTTATCAGTTAACGTTTCATCTAGTAATTCTTCTTTTTTAATCTTTTTGCTTGCCTGATCAGGTCTAGTAACAATCCAATAATCCTTTAAATCTCTCTCTTTCATATTCTCTCCATCCATGTCAATCATTTGCGAAAGGAGCTTTGCTGTTTCAACCATTTCTTCTGAAGTTGTTCCCTTCATCCTCGTATACGTAATTGCTTTGACAGGACCATTATTTACAATAACCTTTTCGTTTCTGTCATAGATTTTTCCTCGAGGAACCGGAGTATTGACAATCATATCTACTGTTCTATTTACTTCTTTTTTATATTCCTCACCAAAAACAATTTGAACGTAACCAAGTCTTAAAATCAGAGCCACAAAAAATAAAAACACGATAAAGAAGAAAATGTTAACCCTTATAAGTCTGTTTTTATGTACCTTTCGTTGTTCAACATTAACTGCCAAAACATGATCTCCTTTCTTTTTAGCTTATTTGAATGAATGAATAAGCTAAATATTACACATGTAATATTTAGTGTCAATCCTTTTTGTTGCTTCATTGACTTAGTCTTATAGGCAGAATATAATATAAATATTACAAATGTAAGTTTAAAGGTGGTTTATATGAAAAAAATTCCGCAAATTTCAGAAGCTGAATTAGAAGTGATGAAAATCATATGGAAACATCCTGCCATTAATACGAATGAAGTTATCGAAAAGTTATCGAAAACTAGTGATTGGTTCTAAAACCATCCAAACTATGTTGTTAAGGTTGATTAAAAAAGGAGCACTAAAAAATCATAAAGAAGGTCGTATATTTGTTTATACAGCAAATGTAGAGGAAAGTGATTATATAGAAGTTGAAAGTCATAGTTTTTTAAATCGATTTTATAATGGTACTTTAAATTCAATGGTATTAAATTTCTTAGAAAAAGATAAGCTGTCTGAGCATGAAATTAATGAATTGTATCAAATATTAGAAGATCGTAAAAACAAAAGGAAGCATTAAAATGGACAATTCTTTCTTCACTCTCTTTTTAATAAGTAACATCATATTATCTGTCATTTTTTGCTTGATTATCGCTATAAAAAAAGGATTAAAGAAGCAAATAACTGTTAATACACAATATCATGTAAGTATGATTTCTCTTTTGGTATTAGTAGCTCCTTTTATCCCCACTCATTTTTTAGGGATTAACGATTTACTAAACTTTGGAGCTAGTTCTTCAATATTAACAAACACCCAATCTGCAGCTAATATGACAGAAACCATTTTTCAGAGTGGAAATTGGCAACAGGATTTTTCTACATCCATTGAGCAATCATCCTATAAAATTCTTGATTTTATCTTGTTTTACGTGTGGCTAGCAGGAATGATTATTATGCTTCTCGCTACAATCATTAGTAATCTCAGAATCTATAAGATCAAAAAAAGTCTAAAAGCTGTTGACCACAGTGAGCTATCAATGCTTCTTACAACATGTAAAGAAGAAATAAATTTTCATAAAAAAGTCGTTTTAGGATATTCATCTTTGGTAAAGTCCCCTATTACCTTTGGTCTTATGAAACCAGTTATTGTACTACCTAAAAATACACCAATGCTTAGCTATGACGAAATGAGATGTGTTTTGCTTCATGAGCTGGTTCATTGTAAACGTAAAGATCTACTCATTAATTATTTCCTGGGTCTGTCGAGAATCGTTTATTGGTTTAATCCTCTCGTTTGGAATTTTTTACATAACATGAAAACAGAGATGGAGATTACTTGCGATTATGCTGTTTTGAAAAAGCTGGATGAGGAATCTCAACTTAAATACGGAGAGGTTATTTTAAAATTTGCTTCACAAGCAAAACAATCATTGCCGTTGATTGCTGCTTCAGAAATTAGTAGCTCGTATAAACAAGTAAAACAGCGTATTGTGACAATTGTAAATTTCAAAGTAGAATCAAAACAACAGAAAATAAAAGGTTCGCTAATTTTTATTGCTGTTCTTGCTATCATTTTAAGCAGTATTCCTTCAATATCTGTATTAGCCTTTAACAAAGATCAACATTCTTTTTCAGAACAAAATGTGGTGTACAAAGATTATCAGACTCTTTTTCATGATCTTACAGGAAGTGCTGTAGTATATGACACCAAAATGGATCAGTACATGATTTATAATGAAGATGAAAGTACAACAAGATATGCTCCCAATTCTACTTATAAAATATTCAGTGCATTGTTTGCATTAGAAAACGAGATTATTAAAAAAGAACATTCGAAAATCGCCTGGGATGGAACTCTACACAAATATGATAACTGGAATCAAGACCAAGATTTGTTTAACGCAATGAAAAATTCGACAACTTGGTATTTTCAACATCTTGATCAGCAGCTTGGTAAAAAGAAATTGCAAACTTACTACGAACAAATTGGCTATGGAAGCAAAGATATATCAAATGATATAGCTAATTATTGGATGGATGGTCACTTAAAAATCTCCCCTGTAGAGCAGATTGATATGTTAAAAAGATTTTATAAAAATGAACTCTCTTTTGATCAATCGAATATACAAACTGTTAAAGACTCGTTACTTTTAGAAGATTTTAATGGTCTTCGTTTATCTGGTAAAACGGGAACCGGAGATGTAAACGGAGAAAGTGTTGATGGCTGGTTTATAGGATATGTAGAGACAGCGGATAATACATTTTTCTTTGCCGTTCATATAAAAGGAGAAAAAAATGCGGGAGGAAGCGATGCAGTGAAGATCGCCCTTTCCATTTTGGAGAAGGAAGGAATTTATAGATCTATTCTCTTGGAATCTTCATAACTTTTCTATAAAAAATGCTCCCCCTTCAGGTTAGCAATAATAAAAACGTTCCTTACCCTTTTGTAAGGAACGTTACTTCAATCTGATCTAAATTCTTTTACGTACAAAGTCTTCCCATCAGCCAAGGTCGTTGTCGATAAGGACCGATTGGAATTTGAATCAAGCTTGTTTTTCCAGATGGACTCAAGTTGTAAATGTGATCTGTTAGATTCACATCGAAACCAAGAAGCGGATGTCCTCCCATATCTAGAAGTGAAGCTGCTAATAACAATTTTTGGACTAGTATCCCCGCTTCCATTTGTTGAATTCGATATCCTCTGTAACCAAGTGAATTTTTATTATAATCCTTATCACCAACAATATGTAAGGTGATAGGAACCTGTAGTAAATTAACATTATCTAAAGACAACCCTGATTGCAGCTGTAGCCGATGATCTCCAGCATTCACCAAGTATAATGAATGATTAGTGTTGTTATAGTAATAAGCTCCATTAGGGATACCTTCAATATTATACAAACAAACAAAAATAGAGACACGTAATTTTTCTAGATGTTCTGCCTCTAAATCGTTTCGATAAGAGAAAGATTCTGTTGCTTCATATAGAAGGTAAGCAAGTTGTTTTGCACTTATTTTTGTCAAGTTAAAATCCATGTCAGGTGAAAAACGCTTTCGGCAGGTAGACAAGAAGTCATACGAAAGACGATTAACGAGGGGCAAAGGTATCTCCTTACCATCATCTTTTCTTCTTTCCTTTTTCTTGACCCAGTGAAAAGGTGTAGAATGGATCATAGCAGCTTCATTCATTTTTATTAACATGGGAAATTCTTTCATTTTCTTTGTACGAACGTAATGTTTAACCTGAATTGGTGGTATTTCTCGTAACAAGTCCGAAGCTGATACATTTTCTCCATAACGGTTTCCAGACCACATCGTTGGTTCTATTGTTAGTGGGATGGCTGAATATACGCTTTCTTCATCTTCCTTAAGACCAAGTAGATGATTAATGGCACGATCAAGATATTGATAGTACACACCTGATGCAAATCCAAAACGTTTTGCTACTTCTAATAACTGCCCCATTAGCACACCTGCATCTAACCCTTGTAGCCGGTAAGAAAAATTATTGTACTTGAAAAAGTTTTTCCAAAACATCGTTGAGATAAAAACAGTTCCTAAGCAAGTAGTAAGATCACATCGGTATCCAAGTGACCGGGTAAGATAATCATCAAAATTTCCTTCACGCAGTAAAACTAAACGGTGATGTGAGACGTCAAAATGGTAAACACCATCCGGTATATCGTCAATTTTTAAATATACGTATAATTCGTTTGGATATAACGCTCCACCTGAAGGAGCAAACCTCCTATAGGAATGCATCGCATCCAGCTTTCTCTCGGTAGAATTTATCGGAGTAACAGTTTGACTAAATTGAGTAATTCCATAAACATCCCAAAGAAAGTGACCGATTTTCCGCAGATCTGGTTTTACAGGGGTTTTCTGATCTTCGAAAGTTAGCGGTATATCCAATGAAAGTGGAATTTCGGGTAAGTCATAGTAAAGCTTGTAAGGGAGTGGACCATCCTCCCAATCCACTTCCCAGTTTGGAATGCTTGCTTTATCAATGTCAAAATGTAAGTTATGCAGAAACTCATCAAGAATCACCCTTCCAGCCTCCCTTCTTATGGAAACGGGTGTGGAAGTGGATTAAGCTTTTCACGTGTCAGAGGTTCTGTTGTATACCCCAGTTCCATAGGAACACGTAATATCCTCTCTAACCCTGATACACGCTTTAGATGGTGTCCAAATGTCATTGGAACCATCCCAGGAATTAATACTTTAACACAATGTAAACCATTTCGTTTTACTTCGGGTGTTGTTTGATCAATAACAATAACATCCAGGTTTACGTTCTTTAATGCTTGAAGAATATCTCGAAGATCATCGGTAAGGTCAGCGTGACTTGACTTCCACTTGAATTCTTCGTTAAACGTTTTACTTTTTTGTTTATTATGAAGTAAAAAATGTAGTCGCTCTTCAGCTTGTGGTAAGCCATACAACATGCCATGGTCATCCATTTGTTGAACGAGGGAAGAATCGTGTAACATACGCACATAATTCTCTTTATTTTCCTCAAATTTCTCATCAAGATTCAGCATCATACCAGCCAGCTCATGAACAGCGGTTTTCACAGCACGCACCGGATCCAAATGGCCCCTGCTGCACAGATTAGATTTAACCCTTTTTGCTTTCTGTTTTTTGCAAGTGCAATAATGCTTGGGATTCCGTGTTCCATTGTTGAGTTATATATATGAAGGTCATATCCTCCGACCGCTCTCATTCTGTCAATCATTAAGACTAGTTCTTCATCTTCAGAAGAGTACGGATCAAGACGAGGTAAGGGTAATTGTGCATACCAGGTCATAAGAAACGAATCACGCTCGACCACTTCCATAATGCCGTAAAAAATAGCTTCTTCTAAACTACCTCCCAATGCACATCCGTTGGAAGTTTCATAAACAAATCCCTGTGATCCGCATCCCAAACTATAATAAGCAAGTAACTCAGGCACGAGAATCGGTCGTTCCTGTAACAACGAATAGCCCCATACCCATTTCATTGGACGGTCAGGGTCAAATTTTTCAAAGGGAAAGCCTGAGCCTTGATACTGATCTTCTTCATGTACACCAACTAATTTCGGGTTTAAGGCTTGATTTTTCAAATTTTCATAGTTATCAAATACTACTGTCCGTTTCCCACGGGGCTCAAGCCCACAGTATCGTTCCAATCCTTCTAAAATCGCAGTTAATTCACTTGCAGCATACGAATTTGTACGACCTGCCGTTCCCTCATCCCCCTCAAACAAAGGCAAATTCACACTTACATCTGCAAAAGGAGGTACAAGATTATACATTTTATTATTGAGCAAACCTGTTCGAGCATCAAGATAGTCCTTGTCTAACACGCTTTTTAGATCATCTAATGAACGAGTTCGGTAACTTTCCTTGCTAACTTTCGGACTTTTCTGAAGAGCAATGCGAAATTTAACTCAGGAGAATCGTCAGGTATGGCACAGCATACTGTACATTGAGGAACAGGCAAGAAGGAGTGCCATGAACTTCTCAATGTTTTTAGGTTGATAAAACCAAGTCGCTTCTCTGAAAAGGTTTTTCCCCCTTGTATCCACCTCTCGACCTCTACTTTAAGGAGCTGAACCATTTGTAACAACCCTGTCCGTGAAGCCCACGCTCCCTGTTGTGTTTTTCCAGAACTCTCTAATTCTTTTTGCATGCTCCACATCTCTTGACGGTGAGTTCCTGTTAAGACTCGTCGTAGATCAGCACATTGCGAACAACCTGGAATTCCCGGCTGTACCAATGGGCCTATAATGCCTTCTCCAAATGATATAAAGCCTCGAAGCCACGGGATCTGGCTTTCTCGAAACACGTTTTCTGCGTTTTGATGAAGAGCAGGGGTCCAATGATCTTGCAGGACCAAAGCCAAATCAATGGTTTCAGAAATGCTTGAGTTAATATGTGTTTTACGAACAATTAGAAAATCTGAGGAAAGCTCCGTACAAAAAAGATCTGCTAACACGCCCTCACCAACAACCAACAAATCTGCACCCATCTTCATTCCTCCTCTCGAACCACAATTCCTACGATCCCTGCTAATCCTTCTTTAAAGACTGGCTCTGCTTCAATTTCATAAATTTTAAATTGTTTTTTGTTCCGACTCAATACTTCCTTAGCAGAATGCAATAGAACAGAATGATTTTGATTATGACCATCAGGAATATTTAGTTGTTGAGGTGATTTTTCGTCAAGTACTGCTGATGATAAGAATAAGCCTGTGGTGTTAAAGGATCTTCTTGGTTTTGTTGGTTAAAAAGGGCCTGTTGCAATGCTTTTCTTAATGCCAGGGTTATATTGAGATCTACACTTCCATACCATCCATTTTTCGTACCAATCCATACGACAGGAAATCCAGATACTTCCTCACCTACTCCGATATTGGGTTCACCCTGAATGGTTGATAAAGATTGTAAATAATACCTACACCGCTCATCTTCAACACTATTCAACTTTACTCTAGAAAAAGTATTTGTAGCGTTTGCTTGATTTCTTTTCATCTCCTGAACTAAATAACGTTGTAATCCTCGACAAACACTTTCTGTCAATGTTTCTCCTGCTCCAATATATACTTGTGTTGGCAGATCGAACACGGTCGATAATTGATTAACATATGCTTCAATTCCAGCAAGACCTGCTTCCCTTCTAGCCTCCTCATGTGTTAGTCCTGAGCAAATCGTACTTTGCAATAACTCAGCAGGTCCATCAGACAATGGATCGATTGGTTGAACTCGGCACTGAGCTAGCGGAAGCTGAAGCAAATCACCTTCATCCCAAGTATGAAAAATCCCTGTTGATTTCGAGGTTAGTTTATTGAAAAAAAGAATTAATGTCTCTGCTTCTTGAGTGTTCAAGTCTTGTTGAATTCGTGCATCCTCATTATCTATAAGTCTAGCTATTGTATTACCAGTCATAACAGGATGAGGAAAAAATGTATGCCAGTTTCCTTCCATCGTTTCTAAATCTAGTAAAAAGATTTGGTTATTCTGTTCTCGTTCCTTTACTCCGGTCATGTTTTTAAACAATTCAAAGACAATCAGATTAGCTAGCATCGCTCTAGCTGTAGTGGAACAGTTTGAAATGTGTATTTCTTTGTAGAGTTCCGATTTATGAAGCCTGCTCCAAGCGGATTTCCAACAATACTCTGAATTTGGAAAAACGAAAGGCCCTGCCAAACCAACCTGTTGTAAACATAAAGCCGGAATGAATATCTTGTTTTCCTCTCTGCAAATGGTGTGAAGAAGATTTAGCTCCTCAATATTCCCCTCTTGTGACACGTACAAGATATAATCAAATGGCTCCACAATTTTCTTCCAAGAACCTTGCAAGATCTCCTCTACTGCCACCTCCGAATCTAGTGCTCGGGCATGGTCAACGAGCTCCTGCAGCCGTTGAATATTCGTTTTACTCCTGTCAGTAATGAATGTTTGAAACTTAGGTAACCCGGAATCTAGTAATGATGAAACCAATGAAACAAACATATCTCCTGAGCCAACTGCCAACACTTTTGCCTCCCGATATACTTGAAATCGGAACGCAGCAGATTCTACAAAACTATCGATAAACTCAATTTGTGATGCATACATTTTCACAACCTGTTCTGACAATGAATACGGCTGGTCCCTGCTTACATCTTTTACAAATCCATTTTGATACAATGTTTCCGCGATTGCGAACACTCGATCTCGATACGGCCCTGTTAACCCGTTTGTTAAACTCTCTAATGTATGTTCACCATTGAACATCGGTATTAGTTTTTCAACCCATTTATCGATCATACTTCCTTCCATACGAAACGAACTTACATTATTCCGAAAATATACTCCACTATTAGCTTCAGGGAGAAAAAACGTGTCCCTTTTCACCTTCAGACGCATAGAAGGGGTCAAATTGGTCATAACGATCCTCCTTAGCCGTAGCTACCAATATCTTTCCATTTCATTACTAACATCTTATGTACTGTAAATTGTCCCTTATGTTATTTTTCAAAGAGAAAGCCTCTACATCAATATGTAAAGGCCTGTCGTATTTTTTAAAAGAATACCTTTTATCTGCCTCCGCAGCGACCTCCGCCACCACAACGGCCTCCACCACCGCAATAACCTCCGCCGCCACAACGGCCTCCACCACCGCAATAGCCTCCGCCGCCACAACGGCCTCCACCACCACAATAGCCTCCGCCACAATTATAGCAGCTGAAACAGCTAGAACAGCCATAGCAACTAAAACAGCTAAAACAGCGAAAAATATTTCCTAGTCCAAAGAAAAATCTTTCATCATCATGATAATATTGGTTCTGGTCATAAGGAACGGCCTGAGTTGCTTGGTAATCTCCAAGATTTAACATCTGAAGATCCTGTTGAAAATTATTCATTCAGTAAAACCTCCTCAAAATAGTTGCCTAAAAAAAGTGACAAGAAACAAACACACAAAGATAAGCTAAACTTCTGGGAAAAACATACTTCTTCAACAAATTATGTAAATTGGGTGGCTGTTGCTACTGGTGAAAAAGCCTAAATTGAGTTTTTATGAAAGCTTGGGGAATGCATAAAATTTCCTTATAATATAGAGTAAATAGAAAACGATGAAAGGGGAAATTCTAATTGAATACCTCCTCACTTCTTGAAAAACAATTAAGGATATGAGCAGCTTTGAAAAAAGTATTCAGGAACGCCTAAAAATCCCAAAACAAACGATTAATGGAAAAGAAGTGATTTTAAAAGAAGGAGATTTGTGTTTACTTGATACGAACGTGATTCATTCTATTGATCAAGCTGGAGAGAATGATATCGTGATTAATATTATGGTTAGGACAAGTTATTTTGATAGCAATTTTACTTAGAAGATTGTCAGGAAATGATTTACTCACGGACTTTTTTGTTCATACAATTTACAAGCATTATTAGATTACACGGATCCGCAATTATGTTCAAAAGAAGTAATTAATTCCTATATGCTTCTACTTTTTACGGATTTGCTAAGAATTTATCATGATTCTCCTAGTAAAATTGATCAACCAACGTTTACAAAAGGTGTTATATCGGAAATCTTGGATTATATGGAAAAAAACTATGAAACTATCATTTTAGAGAAAACAGCCAATTACTTTCATTTTCATCCAAACCATTTAACAAGGCTACTTAAACAGAATCTTAATAAAACGTTTATTGAACTATCACATCAATTAAAAAATGCGTGCACCATGCTTGAAAACACAGATTTTACTGTAGATCAGATTGCTCATAAAACGGGTTATGCAAAAGTTACCTTTTTTTATAAAACCTTCAAAAAATTTCATGGTGTTACACCTGCTAAATATCAAAAGAAAACCAACGACTGAATTATTGATAAGTCGTTGGTTTTCTTCTTCAAAAATATGTTTATTTTTTTCTTAATCCTCACTAATATCTATCATTAAAGTTTAAATTGTGAAATTAAATCTTTAAGGTCTTTTGCAAGAAGGTTTAAGTTACCTGCACTAGTAGCTACCTGTTCCATTGAATGACTTGTTTGCTCGACAGAAGCCGCTGTTTCTTCGATTCCTGCAGCAGATTCCTCTGAAACGGCTGCTATCTCTTCAATTGATTTATTTATCATGTCACTGTTATCTGTTAATTGATTTAGGCTTTGTGATATTTCCTTTATACCTGAAACAACTTGGGCCAAAGAATGATCAATTTGCTTAAATGTGTCACCTGTACTAATAATTTGATTTTTCCCAAGCTCTACTTCTTGATATCCTCCTTGTAAAGACTTTGTGACGCTTTGCGTTTCATTTTGAATACTACCAACAATCTCGGTAATATCTGTTACCGAAATCGATACTTGCTCAGCTAACTTCCGAACCTCATCAGCAACAACAGCAAATCCTTTTCCTTGTTCACCTGCACGCGCTGCTTCAATTGCCGCATTTAATGCCAATAAATTTGTTTGATCAGCTATTTCTTTAATAACTCCTACAAGCTTAGAAATTTCCTGTGATTGTTTGTCTAATCCTGTGACTTTTTGTACGGCTTCTTTCACGATTGTATCAATTTTGCCCATCTGTGAAATCGAAGCATTCATCAGTTCACTGCCCTCTATTGTTTGCGTGATGACATTCTGAGAAGTAGCATAAACAGACTCCCCGCTACTATTTGCTTCCTTAATTTCATTTAAAAATGTCACCATAGAAGATGAAAGATCCGTGCTGATTCCAGCTTGTGTTTCTGAACCTGTTGCAAGTTCCTGCATTGTTAATGAAACTTGATTACTCGTTTCCTTTACTTCATTAGAGCTGTTTGTTAAAGAACCACTCTGAACAGAGAGAGTATCGGACACATCACTTATTTTTCTTAACATATTTTTCAAATTTTCATTTACAAGATTAGATGCTGTAATTAATCCTCCGATTTCATCCCTTGATTTTGTTGCAAGTGGTTCTAGGCTTAAATCTCCATTAGCGATTAAGTCCATACGTGTTTTTAATTGATTGATTGTTTTTACAAGCTGTTTAGGCATAATGATAGAAAAGGAAATAATGAAGGCTAAGAGAATAACACCTGAAATAATTGCTATATATGTTGAGGTTTCAGCTTGCTTCAAAGCCTGAATTCCATTTTCTTTACTCTGGTCTCCTTGAGCTAAAGCTAACGCAGTCATTTGTTCAACACTCTTTGTTAAAACAGGCTCTATCTGATTTTGAAGAATAGATTCTGCCTTATCAATGTCTCCGCTTTCAATAGCAGAGAAGTATTTTTCTTCGATTATTTTATAAATATCCTCCGTTTGCGTGGAAACATCCCTAATAGCTGTTTCATTCGTTCGATTTAATAAATCCTTTTGAATCGCTAGACTTGGGTCCTTTAAAGCAAAATATATTTGTTTATATTTTTCGTCACCAGTAAGTAAATAACCTCGTAGTTCACTTTGTTGTTGAGTAAGTATTCCTAACAAGCTAAACTCTGACGCCATCAAAGGTATATCTTGTGAAGAAATTTCTCTCGTATGATTTTCCATTTGTTTCATTGAACTAATTAAGTAAGCACCAAATCCCAAAACTAGTAATGTAATAAAAAGAAAAGAAATTAATAATTTGGTTTTTATGCTTTTAAACCGAAATAAGTCTTTCATCACCAAACCCCATTCCAAATATATTTGTCTATTCTTAACATCGGTTTCTCTATGTCTTTTTCCATAGGAATGTATTCCTATATTGAGAACCTGTTTGGCTAGTTCATTTTCGGTTAAAATCAAATAGGAACCACAAACGATTTACTCATAAGAAATGTCGTGGTTTATTTTAGTTTTATATATCTAGACTTTAGGAATGAACATGATTTACACCCAAGGTACCGCCATTCAAACTCTCCGTATGGTACGGTAAACTGCAAATTACTGGAATCTTCATCATAGATCAGCTATGTATATCCCTTAAATTATGTGACTTTAGAAAATAGTAAAACATGGAAATTACTACCTTCCTTTTAATTGACAGCGTTATCATTCCACAATTATACTTATATATAAGTTAATAACTGTGAAGAGAACACGGAGACACACTAGATACCGAACTAAGCAATTATTTAGTGTGTCTTCTTTTTGTTTTCGTAGAAAAATCTACTATTATACCAAAACTAGGAGGTTCATTATGGCATTTGAAGAACTAAGTTTCCAATCGTTTAATCAAAAAGATCATATTAAGGCATGGATTTACACCCCTATTCGCAAACCAAGAGGAATTGTTCAGCTTGTCCATGGTTTTGGAGAGCATTCGCGTCGATACTTGCACATGATCTTGAAATTAAATGAAGCTGGATTCGTCGTAGCCGCAGATGATCATGTTGCTCATGGAAAAACAGCCCTTGATTCAGGTAACTGGAGTGATTGGGGCGATAAAGGGTATATGACAATGGCAGAAGACGAACATATACTTCGAACCATTGTCCAGGAGAAGTATCCTGATTTACCTTTTTTCATGTTTGGACATAGTATGGGTTCTATGATTGCAAGGGGTTATGCCGCTACTTATGGAGAAGGAATGGCGGGACTCCTTTTATGCGGAACTTCTGGTGTTTTTCCAAAAGCAGCTGAAATGGTACCTCTTTTGAAGAAGCTTATAGATGAAGGAAAAGGTGAAGAAATTAATCCTGATTTGCTTGGAGAATTTTTAGGTTGGATGACTGAGCGAATTGAAAATCCTTCTACACCAAATGACTGGATTGCCGGTGACCCTGACGTGGTTGCTGACCACGCGAATGATCCATTCAATAACTTTATATCACCACCAAATATCCGTTCATTGTATTATTTTGGTATGATGATGGAAACTATTGTTGGGACACAGTGGGCAGAAAAAGTTCCTGTCTCTATTCCAGTTTACAATATTGCCGGAGATCTAGATCCGGTTGGCCTCTATGGTGAGGGTGTTTATGCTGTATCTAATTGGTTAGGAGAAACTGGACATAGGGTCAAAACTAAGATTTATTCTGGCTATAGACATGAAATCCATAATTACAGGGATATTAGGGATGAAGTTGAGGATGGAATAATAGATTTTATGAATACTATTATAGGAGAATAATCTTTTGTTATTGATATATTTTAGGATGTGAGGACAGAGCGATGTCTTCATGAAACGGGACAGTGTACCTGTCCCTTTATCATGATTTTCAAATGAAGCCCCACTCTATTTAAACCTAAACCTTCTTCATAAAAGGTAATAGCTTCCTCGAATTTATCTGTTGTCTTGCAATTCGAAGTTGGACGATTCTTTTACTTCCTCACACATTAAGAAAAAAGATGACCAATTGTTTGTGGTTCATGTTCATTTCTTCTGCTCCACTCTAGAAGAATATAACGAGAAAAAACCAGTGTTGTATGGCTTATCATGAAGTTATAAGATCTTCCTTGAAATTCTTTCGCTAATTTCAGCATTGACTTTGTGCATTTGAAAAAGGTTTCAATGTCCCAACGCATACCGTAAATTCTTATAATTTTTCATCTGAAATAGTAGTGTCGGTACTTAGAATCGCTAGCTATTCCTCTTCTTATTGTGGTTTCTAACAAAAACAATTTTAACAGGAGTTTGGTTTTCTGCATGATGACACACTTGAATAGAATTTCAAAACATTCTTCTTTTGAAGTGTCGGTTTAATTAATTTAAAAAAATCCTCTAGTTTCAGAAATTTGTCATATAACGGGTAGCGTTGCTTCATTTGTTTGACCACACCAATAACAAACAAGCCTTTTTCCAGAATTGATTCGATTAAAGGAGCCTGTGTAAACCATGTATCCATTAAAACATAATCAGCAACTAGCCCATTCTTCAAGGCATTTTGAATAAGTGTAGATGCAACAATATAAAAAAGGGATATATTGCTTTTATTCCAGTAAACTTGTTAGGGAACTTGCCAGCATAATCGGTTCCTCTCTATGCATTGAGATAGGTGCAGGTGATGGGATGTTAACACACTTTCTTACAAAAATGGGAACTAATTGTAAAGCAACAGATAATTATAGCTGGAATCACTACATTCAATATCCTGAAACTGTTGAAAAATTGGATGCTAAAGAGTCTCTCCAAAAATATAAGCCTAAAGCAGTGATTAGTTCATGGACACCTCCAGGGAATACGTTTGAGCAGAATGTTTTTGAAACAGAATCTGTTCAGCTTTATATTACAATAGGAACTAAGAACCAGTCTTTCACTGGTAATCATGAAATTTATCAGAAGCAAAATGGCTTTATCATGGAGTTTAGTGAAAGTTTATCACAATTATTACTTCCGCCCTCCTCTGAGAATGCAGTTTACATTTTTAGAAGAAAAGAAACGAAATAATCAAGGGTATTAAAAATGGGACAATATTTAGGATTTGGACATAGTTGATTTTCTATTAAGATAGGCAAGGGAAATGATCGCCTTTTCCTTTTAAAATCGGGACAAGGGACCAGACCCTCTGTCCCAGTTTATTCTGAGTTTTGGGATTTTTTCCATTTTTCCAGGTAGCCTGTTTTCATCATTTCTTCGTAGATTTCGATATGAAGTGGATTTTTTGGTTTTTTTGCTGTTAATTTACTTATATAGTCATCTTTTACAGAATAGAAATTTTCGAGATTAAATATGTGTTCATATTTATCTATCACACCTAGTATATCCAAGGTGAGCAGTGTTCGTTTACACTTTATACATTTCCCGCAATTGTTAATGTGATGAACACAAACATTTAAATATTTGGAAGCAATGTCCATATCAGCAACCATTTTTGTTTTTTCCACACGTGTATTGTTACTTCCTGCAGAGTAAAACGATAGATTTTCTGTTGATAATAATGGGAGGCTGATCACATCATAGGTTGCTGAATCTCCTCCAAATTTTAACTGTTTTGTTTGTAAGCCGGATGCATAATAATAAACATGAAAAAGTTTTTGGAATACTAAGGCAGTAGCAACATTTCTTAATGTATGGGTGTGTACGAAGTCCATCTTCATCACGTCGCTTAAATTACTATCAACAATAATGAGAGGTTTTCCTAATTCATTTGCACAAGCAGCGGCAATTTCGGTTCTACCCTCGAATTTTCTTCGCATTAAGCCTCCGCTTCCAGTTAAATGATTTGATCCAACATTAAAATTTGTAAAATGGGTTACTTTGTAATGAGGGGGAGTCATTTCGTTTTCGTGCATAGCAAATGTATGCAACGAATCTATCCCACACGAAAGTCCGGTTCCGACAGCCTGACGATTTTGCAGTTTTTTTGAGTCTAGCTTTTCACAATGAACACGAATCGGGTTGTATTTTTTATAAATGGAGGCAATCAATGGAATTAAGTGATTGTTTAATGAGTAATAAAGCTTCTCAGACATTGCCCCCTTTACAAGAATGTCCTTACCATTTCTAATTCCTGTCCAGAGGAGGCTTACTACAAAGGCATCTGATTTTTCATGTGTCATATCGTTTTTATATTTCTTATCCGTTTCAAACCATAAAACGTTGTCGGTCTCAACACCCTCTATTTTTGCCTGTAATCTTGCTTTTTCTTCTATGATGACTATTTCTGGGGTGTGTATCGTAATCATCTTTTCACCTTCCTTATATCGTTTACAATACTATATGTGTTTCCTGGTATTTCGCAATGGATAGCCACATAACGAACAAATTAATTGCCGCAATGTCCAGTTTAGACATTAATATCCACTGAACAATAAGATGCACTAAATAGCATGTTAAAAAAAGACCGTTCGGTTTATACTACCAAACAGCCATACAAGAAGTATTATTATCAGAATAGAATCTTCATTTCTACTATTTCTAATACTATTAAAATCTTGCTAATGCCTTTGCATATTCAAAAGGTGTTGGAAGTATATCAGGAAGTACTCTTCGTTCTCCTTCTTCTCTAAATTGCTTTATTTCTGCAGCATAGTTTAATTGCGGCTCTAACACCCAAAACTTTCCGTCCTTATCCACTACAAGGTCAAAGCATGCATCTCCAAGCTTATGACCCTTTTTTTCCATGATTCTTAAAATGCGGATACAAACATCTGTCATGTCCTCAATCTTTTTTAGTGATTGATCCTGAGATAGACCATAAAATTCTTGCAGTGCTTGATCTCCCGGGATGATATCTTGTCGTTTCTTAGAGTTGGCAATAATGCTATCCTTGTGACCTACCTTTGTCTCAATTCCAGAAAACCTCCATTGCATGGTATAGTCCTTTTGAATATAAAGTCGAAAATCAATTTTGTTTCGATCTTTGTTAAATGTGGGAATTTCCTCTTGAACAATATAAGTCTTCTTCTTGATGAGTTGGTTATTAAGAATTTCTATGAATTGCTCCTTCGAAGTAATATTTGTGCTGTTTCCATCAATATCCGTCCATATATAAACCTCGTTCATTCTTTTCACGTGAAAGATTCCTGCTCCACCAGCCATTGAAGCGAGAACTTTAAATAAACTGCATCACATTTTTGCAGTGATTTTAAAACACTGTTCACATCACGATATTCTTTCGTTCTTGGCAAATGCTGTTTAATCACCGGCTGCATATACATTAACTTCCAAAAGTCAAGCTTATCTGTGTTTCCATAAGGATAATTAAAAATAGTGTCGCCGATTATTTCTTGAAGATACTGATATCTTGATGCTCTCAACGGAATTCGGTTGAACATGGAATTTGGAAAAGGAAAGGTTCCCCATTTAAAAGAACTTGTTTTAGGATCATAATAGTAGCCTGAAATCGTTTGATTTTTCTTACTTATTGTGTCAGGAAAGAAGAAATAAACTAGACCTTTGATTTTATGATAATTTGTAAACCTTACTAGCTGCTGTTTAGGGTCATCAATATATCTCGTATAAACAATCATCCCAATAACTGGTCCTACATGTAAGCTGTTATCCTCCCAATAATATTCATATGGTAACGATGGTATGGTAATGTGCTTTGATAGTTTTTCTGGTACGAGCATTTCACCTAATTTGAGTTGGTCATTTAATACTACTTTCAATGGTTTTTTCAATTGACCAAAATGAAGAATTATTTGATCTTTCTCAATTTCAAGGTACTCAAACGTTTCTGAACTTATCTCAATCGTTTCCTCATTTATTGTAGAATCAATTTTCATCGAGTAAAAATAACGATCTTTTATGAATTTTACCGTTTTGTTCATATTCATTGCGCTAGACCCTTTTACAAGAATAATACTTTGATTCGTTATCCTTCTTTTTAGCTCCCTATGCATATCATCTCTATTTTTAAAGTGCATAACCTTTTCAGTATCAAGGCCTGCATTCATAGCTCCTTGCACAATATGCTGCGCTGCACGACCATACGTTAATATGGCGTCCACTCCCTTTTGAGCTGCATAGGCACCAACCTCTTTATGTCCCTCTTCCGCATGATCACCTAGCTCGAGCATACTGCCAAGAACAACTATCCTTTTTTTCCTTCACCTAATTCTTCCTGTACATCAAGTGCTGAATTAACTGATTGGGGGTTTGCATTTACAGTGTCGTCTATTAAAAGTGATTCGTTACACAGCTCATAAACATTTAGCCGTTTAATAGGAACCACATATTTTGCTAAGCCTGATCTAATTTCTGTTGCTGAAAAACCAACTCCATGCGCAACTGCAATGGCAAGTAAGGCATTATGAATGTTGTGAAAGCCAAAGGAAGGTAAGAAGAAAGTTTCTGTTACATCATCAATTTTCACATTAAATTCCATTCCATCATTAACATAATGAATATTGGTTGCACAATAATCCAGATCCTGTTTTGTTCCAATTCGAATGATTCGACCATTAAAGGAACTCCAATCTAAAAGCTTGGAGTTCTCATCGTCTCCGTTTAGAACTAATAATCCATCTTGCTTCATATACTTGATTAAGGCTGATTTGTTTTTAGCCGTGGATTCTATACTATTTCCTAAGTTTCCATAATGAGCTGTGCCAATGTTTGTGATGATGGAGATATTAGGCTGTAAATGACTGCAATGCTTTTCACCAGCACCTGGTTTTCCCATTCCAAGCTCAAGCACAATCGCATCAACTGAAGATTCGCAGCTTTCTGCAATTTGCTTCGTGTTATTGGGCAGGTTTTTATTTCCTGTATTCCTTAACACCTTCCATTTTTCTTCGAGTATGGAAGCTAGTATTTCTCGTGTTGTTGTTTTCCCCGAGCTTCCTGTGATCGCGATTGTCGGGACATTTAATATTAAAGGATTTAACATTCTATCCCCTCCAGTAGTAATTTATTCTAGCAACCTCTTGCTCAGCTGTTAACTACATAGTGTGATATAATCATCTCAAATTCACGAGCTATTTATGATAAACAACTAGAGGCTTTCAGGTGTATATGTCTTCAAGCTAGTCTTAATGAACCTGCAAATGTTAGTTTTTACATACCAATTACAGTGGTGTATTTCTCCTTTAGAAAGCACATGATAAGTGAAACAAATCCTCTTATTAGAATGCTAATTTCATTATTCTAGCGCTTGATTTATTGCAAATTTCGCTAGCAGCAAGGTTGGATCAATCATCTTCATTTCTGTAGTGAAATAAGAAAACATAAGCGGGATTTCCGTGCAGCCCATCAATAAAGAAACTCCTTGATTATAATAGGAGTTAATAACAAAGTTGAGCTCAGCAACCGAATGCGTATTAATCATTCCTTTTTTTGCCGCTTTAATCGTTGAATCCACGATAATTTGTTCTCTCCTGTTTGGTATAAGCAATTCAAAATCAGAGTTAGAAAAGGCATTTTGATACAACTTAGAAGAAATGGTATGTGAAGTTGCAAGAAGTAAGGCTTTTTTATTCTTCGAAGAATGATATTCTTCTTTCATTGCTTTTACCGTTTCATCAATTAAGCTGTAAAAAGGTATACTGATAGCATTTTTAATTTGTTCATACCAAATGTGAGCTGTATGGCAAGGCATAATGATAAAATCGGCACCTGTTTGCTCTAGCACTATTGCAGTTTGAATTAAATCAGATAATGGGGAATTCTCTTCTGTTGTATGAAAGATACGTGGAGGAATTGTAGGATTATTGTAGATAATGATTTTGGGATGTTCCTGATCAATACATGCAGGGGTGTTTATGACAATCTTTTGAAATAAGTCAACTGTTGCAAATGGCCCCATTCCTCCGAGTATACCAATTGTTTTCATATATTCGACTCGGCTCCTATACTTTAGGATGTCCTCCTTTTTATTAAATAAGCACTATAATTCTTGCAATCTCTTTATGGCTTCTTCAAACTGATCAGATGTTAATTGTTGAGACGCTAGAAGTGAATAAAGCATGGCAAATGCAACGGGTTTTACATCAAGATCAATTGTAATGTGCACATCAACATCCGAATTTCCGCTTTTCTCAATTCTTGATTGAGCTTTATAGCTTTCTTCATGATCATTGCTCATTGCTTTATACCTCTCCTTGTTAAAAATCTATTTCTTGCTCTTGCTCCTGCTCTTGGTCCGCCTTAGCCTTAACAATGGAATTTTGCTTTGCTTTAGAATCTGCGTATACATTAATACAGTTTTTTGAGTTACCGCTATTTTGAATAATTGCAGCGTTTTTCCCTTTCTCATCATCCTTAGAGTCACGATAATTTCCGCACATTGATATTCCTCCTATTAACTATATTCTAAAGTTATCCTTCTTCTTCAATTATGATTTCTTGTTCCTGTTCTTGCTCTTGCTCTGCATCTGCCTTTACGATTGATTTTGAATCGGCATCAGATTGAGAGAAGATATTAATCTCATTTTCTGAATTACCACTATCAGAAATTTCGGCAATGTTTTCATAGTCAAGTTTAAAGTCATCTTTTTTCCTAACAGAATCATTGCATTTATAAGACATAAGAATCCTCCTTTATACATATATATTTACCTTATGTTAACTAACTAAAATTGGTAGAAATTTATTTTACTAGAATAAATTAATTTAACAAGGGACAGGTTCCCTGTCCCAACAAGAAAAATGAGAATAATCCCTTCGTACTCCATATAAAGGAAGGTCAAGGCACAATTAAATCCTAAGCGGATTTATTCTATAAAAGAATTTCATCATTATGTAGTTTGTTATTTCTAAGAAAAGACGAAAAACCGCACAATGATTGCATTGTGCGGTACCGTTGTTTTTACCCATCCATCATTAAAATTCACCTTAACACTTTTAAGTGGTATTAAATAGCTTTTATCCCATCATCTCCTAAATTTTGAACATCATTTGCTTGTGAAAGATAACTATGTTTTTCTTGAATCATTAATACAGAAACGGCAGCAATAAGACCAGGGATAGCTAAAGCTAAAAAGTTGACTTGTATAGCCATTCCCCAAGAAACGATAAATCCCGCGATAACAGGGCCGAAGATGGCACCTAATCTTCCTAGACCAAAGGCAAATCCCATGCCAGTTGATCTCATCGACGGAGGATAAAATAGAGAAACATATGCATTTCCAACGTTTTGCCCTCCATAAAATCCAATTCCTGCAAGCGCGACAAGAATAATAACAGCGTAGAAATTTGTCGTTATACTTAATAACAAGATAGATAGAAAAGCAATGAGATATAATCCTACTAGTGTAGGTTTGTATCCAATTTTATCAGCAACGACACCAGCAATATTGCTACCAAAAAGAGCTCCTAAATTTAACGTAAGTAGGAACAACAAACCTGAACCAAGTCCGAATCCGGCATTGATCATTAATTGAGGCAGCCAAGTACCTAAGCCAAAGATCATATACATATTCATAAAAAATACAACCCAGATAAAAATTGTGCTCAGTGTTCTATTTTCACTGAATAATGATTTAATAGAAGATTTTTTCTCTTCATCATTTCCTTCAAAGGTTACATCCTTTGGTAAAATTAAAGTGGGATCCAGCTTATTTAAAATACGTTTTAGTTCATCTATTTTATTACCTTTAACTAAACTATTTGCTGATTCTGGTAATGATTTGAGTAAGAGAGGAACAATAAATAATGGGGCGCCTCCAATAAAGTATAAAACCCGCCAACCTACTTCACCTAATAGCCACATCGTCATTCCGGCTGCCAGTATTCCACCTACCTGCATACCCGAGAAAATAGCTGCCACCATAATCGCTCTGTTTTTTCGTGGAGAATATTCTGTAGTTAGTGCCACAACATTTGGCATAACTCCGCCTACCCCTAAGCCGGCAACAAATCGAAAGAAACCAAATGTATAGATTGTACTTGATAAACCAGATAAAATACTTCCAACACTAAAAAGAATGGTACAGATGATAATTACTTTTTTTCGGCCGATTTTATCTGCCATGAAGCCAAAGAATAAGGCTCCAACGGCGGCACCTATAAGTGCACAGCTACCAATTAACCCAGCTTGTGCCGGATCCATTTTTAATGCTTCGAATAGGACTGGCAGAGTCGCACCATATATGACCATATCATATCCATCAAAAGACATTATGATGAAAAATAAGAGAAACATATAAAGATGAAATTTACTAAATTTACTTTTAGCAATGATTTCATAACCATTCATCGTGGACATTGTTTTCCTCCTTAAATTGAGTAAGCTTTTATAAGTTCTTTCACTTCTCTATTAACATTTTTTCATCAACTATTTTGATAATGAAAATGAAGGACAATAGTAGACAAGTTACTAGATCATGAGCTAGTGCTTTGCTATTCTGTCAAAAACTAGATGTTAATCCCCAATTTATCAACGGCATTTTGATAGTAAAGTTTTTCTTTTTCTACATCTGTAAGTGGAACATTCGCTAAAAACTCCATCATATCTGGAAGAGATTCATATGGATAATCACTACCAAAAAGGATGCTGTCTATCCCCAGAACATTCTTTGTGCAAGCAAAAGCTTCTTTACACATATTCCCACTAGTTGTTACCATAATATTATTTTTAAAATAATAACTAGCTTCTTCCTTGCATTTAATTTGCGGGTTAGGGAGGAAATTCAATCGATTATCCATACGTTCTAGTAAAAAAGGAATTCCTTCGCCAAGGTGACCAAGAACTACCTTTAAATCTGGTAACTCGTCAAAAAGACCTGAAACAATCATTTTCGTAATGGTAACCATCGTATCTAATGTAAATCCAAGACCAGGTCCAGCTACGGTAAAGCCATAGCCATCTGTTCTTCCTCCATTTGGAAGCTGCGGATGTAAATATACATAAACACCAAGTTCCACTGCTTTTCTGAAAATTGGTCGGTACAGCTCTTCATCAGGAGACGTTTCACCATAATTAGAATGGGTGTGCCAGCACACAAATCCATATTCTTTCACACATCTTTCTAATTCATTACAGGCCGCTACAGGATCTTTTACAGGTAGAACGGCGCTTCCTAAGTATTGTGTTGGATATTTTTTGATTATTTCTGCTAAAGTGTCGTTTGCCTTCTGACACAGAAAGATGCTGTCTTCAATTTCAAGCTGCTCCAGACCTGGCGAGCTGCTTAATACAGCCATATCGATACCATGTTCTTTCATCAGCATACTACGCTTTTCTGCTACTTCTAATAGCTGAGGTAAAAGGACATTTTGAGGCATCGTAATTCCTTCCGACCAAGTAAGAACCTGGGTTGTTGGATCATAGAGAGGTGGCTGTTGTCTTTTTGTTAAAACATCAATAAAGCTTTTATCATAAAAATGATTTTCAAAATCTATTTTTTTCATTATTTCGTTCTCCTTTAGTAAAAATATAATCTGTATAGCGATGTAAGCCCTTTCAATATACTATAAAAGTATTGATATTTTTGGAGAAAGGTATCATATTATGATTTCTTCTTCGCTTTAAATGAAAAGTAAAACGCACAAACTGCATAAGCTAACATAACTCCTACGATTCCTAACATCCATAATAGTTCACCCATCCAATCTCACCTTTTCCTGTTCATAATCTATTTTTTTCTGTGCCTTCTTATCTACCAGAAATCCAACAAAACTTGCAATTCCACAAATGATACAGATGATTACAGCCGTTTCTATCGTGGCTTCTACTAATAGCATGCTTTTCCCCCTATTTAGGCAGTTTGCTCATTCAGCTTTTGACGCTCATGTTCTTGCTTTTCTTTCTCCATTCTAAAAAAACCAGGCTTTCCTTCCATAAAATAATGAAGAGCAGCTCCCAAAACAATAGCTAAAATGAATGTTACAACAGCATTTTGCAAAAATTGCAGGTGAAGAATTGTTGGTAGAGGAGAAAAAGACCATAAGAGATTGATAACCCATGTAATTGCTAGGGTTATCCCGGCAGCTTTTGTACTTCTTTTCCAAAATAAAGCATAAATAACCACCCAAAATACAGGAACAAGCCAACCAAACAACCATGTTACACCATTAATGATTTGCGGCAATGTAAAGGCAACAGCAACAGATACGATCCCTAAAATCACAATCATGATACGAGCGAACTTTGTCGTCCTTTCCTCACTTAAATGAGGTTCATATAATCTTTCATAAATATCCTTCACAAAAATTGTGGCTGGTGCCATTGCATTCATAGCAAACGTAGAGAGTAACGCACCAAGGAAGCTAGCTAACAACCAAGCTACTAACCAATCGGGTAATAACGTAACTAAAAGCATCGGTCCACCCATCTTGGGGCCATACGCTGCAAATTCTGGAATCGATTTTGCTGCTAAGCCGACAAGAACAGCAAACACTCCAAACATACCATTAATCGGTGCAGCAATCCATAACGTCTTTTTTACTACTTTCTCACTTTTAGCCGACATCGCTGTTTGCAAAGCCATTTGACTGATGCCTTGAGCGAATGGAACCGCTATCATATTTGCTAATGCAAAAGTAAGCCATATAGATGGATTACCCATTATATTCACCATAAATTCTTGACCTTGACTTAAGGTATGAAAGTCGGAAACTTCCTTCCACCCTTCTCCCGGTAAAGCAAAGGTGAGATAGATTGCTGCAACAATCACACCCAAATACATCACAATTGTGTTAACTAAATTAACCCAGCCAATTTCCTTCATCCCAGCAATAATGACATATAAAATCCCTAGTACAGCTCCTAATACCATCCCTTGATGGATCGACCAGCCTGTCATCGCTGAAAAAGCAATTCCGATCGTTTGTGTTTCCATTGAAAGCAATCCGAAAATAGAGCCAGCCATCACACAGGCTACGGCAATTCTCAATCTTTTTCCCAGGAGCAATTCAATTAGCTCAGGGACAGTAGAAATGTGCAATCTTCTTACCCATCTTCCCGTACCTAAACAAATTACACAAATTAATGCAACATGAGCAAACGAAAACCACATACTCGCCATTCCGATATTCCACGCCATCTCCATCAATCCAAATACATGAGCTGAACCTAAAACAGTTAAAGCAAGCGTTACCCCGACGATTGCGGTTGGCAAATCTCGGTTTGATAATAAAAAGGAGTCCTGTCCTTTCTTAGAAACACGAGCTAAATAGATCCCAATTCCAACTACCGAAATGATTTCATACAAAAGAACAACAGCTAACACTGTATAATTCATCATCATTCCTCCAAACCGTTCGAATGACTGTTCCTCTTCACCCAAGGTAATGCTGGTACAATCAATGCCTCTTAGAAAACGAACGATGATGAGTCATACTAAGAGGCATTTGTAATCATTGTACCTTTTGTATTATTGGTTCATATTTGATGGTACCTTTAGACCTAACATACTCCTTGCTTCATCTGGAGTAGCAATTTCCATTCCAATTTCAGCTACTGTTCTTTTTGTTCTTTCTACAAACTCTACATTCGATTTTGCTAATTGCCCTTTAGCAAAAAAGATATTATCCTCCATACCAACGCGTAAGTGTCCTCCTAATGCTAATGTTGCATAAAGAATTGGTAAATGTCCCTTCCCAATTCCAAACGCGCTCCACGTTGATCCTTCAGGAATTAAGCTTTTTAAGAACACTAGATTCTCAACTGTTGCCGCCATTCCACCAGCAGCACCTAATACAAATTGAAAATGTAGTGGTGCCTTTAAAATTCCTTTTTTCAAATAATAGAGGGCATTATAAACCATTCCTGCATCAAAAATTTCAATTTCCGGCTTTACCTCATGTTCTTGCATGGTTTGCCCGAGTTTTTCTAAAAACTTAGGGCTATTTTCAAATACAGTTGAGTGCTGCCAATTCATTGATCCGCAATCAAACGAGGCCATTTCAGGTTTTAACTCAACAAATGGCTTTATTCGCACATCGTCAGTCAATCCGATTCCACCAGATGTGGTCAAATTCAGCACGATATCACAACGTTCACGTATTAGTTTCACTGTTTCTTTAAACTTTTCAAAGCTCATCGAGGCGTTTCCTTCATCGTCCCTGACATGAATATGAGCAATGGAGGCTCCTGCTTGATAACAAGCATAAACTTCATCCGCGATTTCCTCAGGCTGCAGGGGAACATACGGTGTTTCTTTTTTTGTTGGCCAAAGTACAGTAGGTGCTACGGTTAAAATGACTTTTGAATCAAACTCTCCCAATTTCTCTTCCCCACCTTTTATAGAAAATTTTTATTAAAACGCTCCGAATGGATAAACACGCTCTGGAGCATCATTTACATCATCTTCATCAATTTCTGCCACACAACGAACCATTGAACCATCGCCTAACCACCAACGAATTGGGAAAGCCATAAACTTAAAGCGTTTGCCTACAACTTTATCAAGATCTCCACCGAGATTTTCAATTCCTACGATTCCGTTTCCTAACATGAGTTTATGACACGGCTCCCAAGTTCCTTCTAAGCCATGTTCTTCAAGCTTCCCGAAGGTTTGCATATATTTTTCTGATCCAAATGTTTCGATGTACGTTTTTTTGTTAAATTCGGCAAAAGCCTCAATTCCAAACTGCTCAATGTATTCTTCTGTAATGGTTCTACCAGAATAACCATCAAGATCCATAGCAAGTGATCCTCCATTTTTGCCCATTGTTGTATGAAGTGGATGATCAAGAGCTTGCATATCCATCGCGACACATTTTGGCTGATATTTTTCGAACCATTCTCCAGCTTCTCTTCCCGTACCACAGGAATAATGATAGTATTCCTTGCTTTCATCAAACTTTAGGTGCATACCTGTTCGTAAGCAAACAACCATGTTCTTAAGTTCTTCTGGTTTAATGTTTGCTCGTTTGCATGCATCATCAAGATGTGATGCTTTGATCAGGCCCCAACGCTCCACCTGAATATCAAGACAAACGGCATCGCCATAATAAGCATCCAAAGGCATTTCATGGGTATAACGTGCTCGACTGCCGTCAAACTCGTATTCCATTACATGACGCGGAGCATCTGCATGGGTACCGCAATGCATCACAACATCTATTTTTTGAGTAAGAACCCCACTTTTCGAAAGGTTATGCATCGTGTCAATTTTAGGCTTGGCAAAATACGGCCATACCGGAATATCTGCATGAAAAGGATGACTTAAATCAACTAATACTTTTTTACCCACTGTAAATTCCTCCTAATTTATCTTTTGATCTGATTGATTTTTATTTTCTACATCTATTAAATAGTGATTTAACTTTCGCTTAGATTCTGCGATTTCTTCCTTTGGCCATTGCTGAAAGCCCTTGCCTGACTTAAAACCAAGCTCTCCCTTTTCAACCATTTCTACTAATAATGGAGAAGGCTTTGTTGAATTTTCGAGATGCTCTAATAGATAGTGATGAATGGCTAGGGTTAAATCGGTCCCAACCATATCAGCATTTTCAATTGGTCCAAGCACGGGAAGCCTCATGCCAAAGCTATATTTAATCGATTCATCAACGGTTTTTGCATCAGCAATTCCATTTTCAACAATCGAGATTGCTTCTCGCCATAAGGCATGCTGAAGGCGATTAGCAACAAAACCTGGAACATCTTTATTTACACGAATTGGATGTTTACCAACATCATTTAAAATGTTTATCGTGCGCTCTATAACTTCTTCTGAAGTGTCGTCTGTACGTACAACCTCTACTAACGGTATTAAAAACGCTGGATTCCAAAAATGTGTGCCGAGAATACGGTTTTTTATTTTCGCTTTTTTTGCAATTTCAGTAATACTCATAACTGATGTATTTGTTGCTAAAATAACATGTGGATCACAAATCAAATCCAATCTTTCAAAAAGAGACTGTTTTAATTCCATATCTTCCGGAATGCATTCAACAATTAATTCAGCATTCTCCACAGCCTTTTCCAATTCATTCGTGACCTTTAACCGGGATAGGCTTTTTGTGCTTTCTCTGCCGTAATTGACTCTCTTTCTACTAACATACGTAAATTAGAGTCTACTTTTTTCAAAACCTCAGCTTCTGAATCTTCTACAGAATAGATCGAGACAGAAACTCCATGGCTAGCAAATACTTGGGCAATTCCACTACCCATTAACCCTGATCCACAAATGGCTACTTTAATTAAGTTCGTATTCAAGATGTTCCCTCCTTGGCCGATTGGCTACTATGTTTTTAACCAGCCAAGTATCCCCCATCCACATAAATGGTAGTTCCTGTTATAAAGTTACTAGCAGATGAAGCTAAGAAATTACAAACACCCACATAGTCTTCTGGTTCTCCTAATCTACCAATTGGAATTCGTGTTAAGAACTTTGTTCGTGCTGTGTCATCCGTAAACATCCATTCTGTTAGATCTGAACGGAATACAGTTGGACCGATGGCATTTACATTAATTCCATATTCACCCCACTCACAAGCCAGTGATTTTGCCATCAAATCAATCGCTGCCTTTGATGCATTGTAGGCGGTATAATTTTTCATACCAAGCTTTCCTCTAGTTGAAGAAACAAGGATGACCTTTCCACCTCTAGCTTGTTCCTTTAAGACTTGCCCAACCTTTTTACAGTACAGCCATGTTCCTTTTATGTTGGCATCCATTATTGCTTCCCATTCTTCGGTTGGCTGTTCTAGGATAGGCTTTGGATTATTCATTCCTGCTGCACAAAGTAAAATATCAACTCCACCAAATTCTTTCACCGTTGCAGCAACAACATGATCAACGTCACTTTCTATTATTGGGTCTCCTATCTGATAGGCACATTCTAGTCCTTGCGCCTTCATCTCATCATAGAGAGCTTCAAGTTTAGACTGAGTTCTTGCTGTTAACATCACCTTTGCACCTGCATAAGCAAAGCCCCATGCTGCTGCTTTTCCGAGTGCTCCAGTTGCACCAGTTACAATAGCGACCTTTCCTTTAATATCATAAAGATTGTTCACGAAATCTTGATTCACCACAATAATCATCCTTTATCATTTTTAGTAATTAACAACAACCAACATTGTGGCTGGTTCATTTGTCTCGTTAATAATCGATCTACCTTCAAATGGCGGGATAAAGATGCTATCATATTTTTTTAAGACCACTCTTTCCGTCTTTGTTTCGATAACAACCTCTCCTTCTAACACCACATAGATTTTCTCGGTTGGTGAATCTTCATAAGCATAGTCAGCTCCACCATTAGGAAGAAAATGAGTCATTCCCATCCAAAACTTTGTAGCTCCCGTTTCTTCCGTGCCGTGTAGCTTTAAAGTGGAACAATCAAAATGTAAGGGTGCTTTATATGGATTTACTTCGCTGAATTTAACCGCTTTCATTTCCTTCACCTCCTTTCAAGAACGATTTTCTATTTTTATGTACTTTGTAAGTACCGGACAAATAGAAGCAACATTCTCTTTACACTTTTATTAATAGCAAGTAGTGTGCCAAATCGAACTTTCACATTAAAAAATTTATTAAACCCTTATAACTCAATGTTCTAACCACCTCTAACAGTTTTGAAAGAAGCATGATAAAAAAAGAAACCCGATACAAAAATGTATCAGGTTCTTGTCTCTATTACGCTTGATTTATGTATATCTAGTAAGCTCTTTTAACTGATACAAATTTGTATCAACTGATACGATTTTGTATCACATCTACACTTTACCATTCTGTTATACCTAATGTTTTTGCCTTTCTCACGACTGTAGGTTGCGTCACTCCTAGTACTTTCGCTGCCTTGTGGGTACTACCGTGTTTTTTAAGTGCATTGTAAATAAGTTCTTTTTCAACTTTTTCCACTGCTTCTTTCAAGGAAAAAGTTGAGTGTTGCGACAATTTATTTGAAGTGCTTTCATCACCTAATGTTAAGATAACTTGATCAACGTTTATGTATTGATTTTCACTAATGATAACTAACCTCTCGATCGTATTTTCCAATTCTCTAACATTTCCTGGCCAATGATAGGTTGTTAGAAAATCAGCAGTCTCTGGGTCTATTTTTTTCTGTTTATTATACCTTTTGTTAAATTTTTCAAGAAAATAATGAAGTAACAAGTAAATATCGTCTTTTCTGTCTCTTAATGGTGGAATTTTTATTGGAATCACATTCAATCGATAATAAAGATCTTCTCTAAATAATCCTTCTTTTATTTGCTTTAAGATGTTTTGATTAGTTGCTGCGATGACCCGTACATCAATTTTGATTGGACGAGTGCCTCCTACTCTAGTTATTTCTTTTTCTTGAAGACAGCGTAGTAGCTTTGATTGCAGCTTTATTGGCATTTCTCCGATTTCATCTAATAAAAGGGTCCCTCTATTTGCTAATTCAAACAATCCTAACTTTTCCTTTTGTTGTGCTCCTGTAAACGCACCCCTTTCATACCCAAATAATTCAGATTCTAGTAGTGATTCAGGAATAGCTGCACAATTCACTTTAATAAAAGGCTGATCTTTTCGGGAGCTATTTTTATAAACCTCACTTGCAATGACTTCTTTTCCTACTCCAGTTTCTCCTGTAATTAAAACTGTTGCATCTGTTTGTGAAACCTGTTCAATTAAGCTTTTAATCTGGAAAATCGCGGGAGATTGACCAATAAAATCGGTTTTGTTTTTGTTTTCGTTAAAGTATTTTAGAGCTTCATAATATCGAATATTTTCCTTTTCCTTTTCTTCAAGTTGTTCTTTTAATCGTATGAGCTCGGTTAAATCTCTCATAATCGTGTAAACTTGCTGTATTTCACCATTATTATCAAAAATAGGGGTTCCTGTTAATAAAACCTTTTTTTATTAGCCGTAACGGTTGATAAAATAGACACCTTTCTTTTCTCTTTTAATACTAATAATGAGGCAGAGTTGCTAAAGTACTTTTGATCAACAAATGTTTGAACATGTTTTCCAACGATGTTTTTCTCGTGTATTTCTGTTATTTTTGAGTAGGCTTTGTTAATGCGAAGAACAATTCCTTTGTTATCAATCACGATAATTCCATCTGATACTTCATCACCGATGTCAAAGCCATCGATAATAACAGGCTTAGATGTTAGCTTTGATTTAGGTGAGCCAACGCTTCCACTAATACTAGAATAATAATCTTCCACTAGCTTTTGTAAAATTTCATTTTCCTTCATTTTTGTACAATTAACGATTTCATGGAGCATCTTTTTATGATCAGAACTGATTGTGATGGAAAGCGTATGTTCCATTGTTGACCTCCTAGTTTACTTTTTGTGTTTACAATTATTTTACTCGATAGAAGGCTTTTTTGGGAGAGACAGAGGGACAGGTTCCTTGTCCCATAATTGAGCTAATGTCCTGTTCCATCGGTGTAAAATTCACGAAAAAAGGGACAGTGTACCTGTCCCTAAAATAGCTCCATTTGCTCAACTTCGCCGAGTCGATCTAGCGCCTGGGGAACTCATGATCTTGAAAATATGCCTGATGTAGTTGTTTTACTTTGGTCATTATTTGCTTATTTGTATCTGCTGCTTTTCGTAAGCGACAGCTATAAATAACTGGGAAATAGTCTCTAAGAAATTTTCCTTCTGCATGTGCAGTTAGTGCAATAATTTGGAAGCCTAATTGTTCAGCAATAAAGAAGACTGGATTTAACACATGATCACTGGATGCTTTTCCGAAAGGATTGTCCAATATCACAACACGGTGTCGTTTCATGTTTGATTCAATATGTTTTTGTTTCTCGGCAACATAATTAAGGATTCCCAGGAAGAGCGTCATGTTCTTACTCCATTTTTCTCCACCAGACCAAACGTTGGATTGTTCCCATGAATACGAACTTGTTGTTACTTCGTTATCATTTGTTACCTTTCGACAAGTTACTTTCATACTTTCGTTGTTCATCACCACACGGAGTAGCTGTTTTGATTGAATCCATGTTTCAATGTCTTTTCGTACCCTTCCGAAGTCCTCGATCCCCTCTGAATTTACATATTTCTCTGATTCTAGTTGTTCTAGAATCCATTCAATATGTTTCCGGATCCGACCTTTTCCTTCTTCCTCTGACCACTCAGGAATACTGAATTTGAAGATTTCTCGCCATTTATCTACTACTTTTACTCTTGTTTTCTTTGGAATTAATTCTAGTTCTCCTGCAATTGTGAATAAATGACTATTAATATGTGTGACAAACTGCTCTAATTGTTTGTCATGGTCGATAATGCTTGCTTCATTATATTTAATAGCAGTTGTAATTCGTTTTTGCATATGTGTTTGAAATTCAACAACTTCTTTATACGTTCGCTTGGAATCTATTCCATCCTGTGCCATTTTTTGCATTTTCACATTAGTAATTTTCGTTTTACAAAAGGTTTTAAAAAGCTCTTTTGCACGCTCAACCTTTTCCCACTCTTTTGACACATTATTTTTTCCTTGCCTTAATCCCTTTGTTACATGTTCTACAAAAGAAGTTCGTTCATAAGTGAAATCTGAAATCTCTTGTTCGGATAATACGGTAGCCACAACAGAAGGTCCTTTAAAGTGATGTGCTTCTTCATAACGATCGAGCACATGGAAAGCTGTTTTGATTGATTCAAGCTCATCATTTTTACGCCTTTGTTCACTTTGTAAAAACTCTATTTTTTCATTTAATTTTTTCTTTTCTTGTTTTAATAGTAATTGTACTTCTGATAAAGAATCCTTAAATATTATTGGCTCTTCATCACGGAATTCTTTAGAAAATAGCTCATAAGCAATCTCAACCGCTTTATCCTGTTTAATTTTCTTCTCGTTAACTTGATTAAACTTCGTCGTTCTTTCATCAACACTTTTCTCGAAGTTCTTCATTTTATCACGGTAAAAAGCAATTTGTTCCTTTCCATTTGGTGGGAAGATCATCTCTTCATCTAAAGGTCCATAGTCCAAAATGGTGTCGTCCTTCGCTATTGAAATGCGGTTATATTCCTTTTGAGAATGTTCTAGTTTAATTTCAATTTCTCTACGTGAACTCGACGATTTTCGTAACTGATGTTTGAGCTCTTCCCGTTCTTCTTTTAATATATTGATCGCCTTATTCGTAAATGTTAAACTGTACGCCTTCACTTCAAGATATAAGGAATCATCCATTAATTTATTAAAATATGAGTTTTCTTCTCTCTCTTGTTCTTTCATTATATTCAATTCATCATTTAATCGCTGAGCTTGAATTTCAAATCGTTTAATCGTTTTATTGATTTCTTCTATTTTACTAGAAAGCTGCTCCAGAAACTTCTTCAGCTCGATGGTTTCTTTTTCTAAAGATAGAAATTCATAGGCAGACTCTAATCTTCCTTGCAAACCTTGATATTCTTTTTCATACGTTTCAATTGTCTCCCTCTGAGTAGAAAGCAGACGTTCGCATTCGTCTAATTGTGACTGTATATTTTGTTGTGTTAAAGATAATTCTTGTATCTCTTGGTCAAGGTTAGATTTATGATCTTTATTTTCTTGATATTCAGTATAAGGATACTCACATAAAAATGTGGCTAGTTTATCAGCACCACGGTTCCATACATCTACCCTTTCTTCTAACTCTACTCGAGCATAAGTAGCTTCATCAGCGCTTTTCTTCATTGATTGTATCCAGTCCTGAAAACTTGAAGGCTGTTGATTTTGTATCCAATGTCTTGGTATGACCGGAGAAGATTGTTGTTGTTGTTCTCCCTGAACAATTGCCTGAGCTTGCTCAATTGATAAGACATCAATTGGAAATTGAAGATGCTGATCTATGTTTTGAATTTTTTGTTTTAGCTGGATCTTTTCAGTTTCAATTGTAACTAACGTCATCGGCCATAGTGGATATTTCATCGCATCTGCTTTTGAAGTTCCTTCTAATGACTGAATAAACTGAACACCTGTTTCTACTAAATGAAATTGATTTTTCCATTGTTTTATTTGTTTTTCTATATATGGATCCGCAAAGAATAGATCTTGATGACCATAATCGTCTATAAATCGGTGTGCGAGACGTTCTTTAAATAAAGAATCTTCTCGTTGTTTGTTTAAGCGTTGAATAAAATCATGAATTTGTTGTGTTAGCGAATCTTGTTTTAAGTAAATAGAATCATAGGTTGCCCATTGTGATCGTAATGCTGCTAGTACATTTTTTAGTTGATAATGTGCACGTTCTACTTGATCAATTTCAAATGCTAATTTGGTACGAGCACTTTCTTTTTCTTCTTTCTTTTTACTTACTAATTCGCTCTGTTCCTTATATTCAGCCATTTTTAAAGAAAGTTGTTTATTATTTGTTTTCAAGTGAACAATTTGGTCATCAAGGTGAACAAGGCGTTTCTCCCATTGTTGAAGCTGATCACTTACAGACTCCTGATCTGGTTTTGAAAGAATTTTATTTCGAATGCGGTTCAACTGTTTTTCTAAGTTTTGGATGATTCCTTGGTTTTGATTAAATGTCTTTTTGGCTTGCTCAAGTTGTTCAGTTTGGGCTCTTGCCTTACTATTAGATTCTTGAATCGCATGAACAATTGGTTGCTTTTCAATGTTTAGTTCCTGCTGCCGTTTCTTGCTTTCTTCTAATTCATTTGTGAAGTATCCGTTTATCTCCTGGCTGTTTTCTTCTAATTTTCCCTTTATTTCCTGGATATCTTGATTTTCATCAAAGGTTTCTAATTGTTTTTGTAAGGAAAAAAGCCGATCTTGCTCTTCTTTTTGTTGCTCATTTAACTCCGCTAGCTTTAAAGAATAAAAGGTTGTTTTTGCTTGAACTAGGTCTTCTTTTCCAATGTTTAGTTGTTGTAAATAATCCTGTAGATCAACTTGCAATGTATTTAAGAAGGATTGCTCTTTCTGAATTCCCAGGGAGAGCTCTTTTTTATAAAAATTTCTTCTATCAGATTCCCATTCTTTTATTCTCGACTCTAGATTTTGCAACTCAACCGTTTTTTCCTGCTCTTGCTGATTAATGAGGTTTAGCACTGCTTTTGCACGCTGTTTCTTTTGCTCGTATGCTTGCTGTTCTTTATGCAAACCTTCATAGGTAGCTACATATCGGATTAACTCTTCTTCAACCGCTTTGTTTTCTTCTATTTGTTCCTTCAGCTCTTTATATAACTTGAAGCTTGCTCGATGTTTTTCGAATGTATCTGCAAAGGTATTTTCGTTATGGCCAGCTATTGCACCTTCTACTGTTGGAATTAGTAAGCGATCGAACAACTGATTTGTTTGTTTACACTCATCGAAAAAAGCTTCAACTCCACCTTCTGTACTATTGATTTTTACGATGCTTTCCCACTCGTTGGCAATAATATGATATTGCTCCTCTATATGTTGTTGAAACTCTTTAATCGTCGGAAAGGTATGTGCATTCATATATTGCTGTGACATCTGCTGATAATAATCTAAAATTTCACCACGATCAGATGGACGATTTGTATCTTTTCTCACAAACGGAATGTTTTCAATACCATGTCGGTCCCCCCTTGGTAAGGATACACATAGCGATACGACCCTAACCCGTCTTTTGTTAGGAATAAACTTACACAGGTGACCAAATAACGGCGAGGGTTTTCTGATAATAACCATTCAATTGCTATATGAGCTGGATAGTTATCAAGTTGCAGTGTTTGCTTGATTTTACGATCTGAAAGATTGGTATGAGGAATAATTGCTTGAAGGGCAGTTTGAATAAAAACAGTTTTTCCTCCTCCATTTTCAAGCAGGATCGCCCCATTATATCCATCAAATTTAAACATCTCATCGTTATATCGTTTATTCCCTTCTTCATATACCACATTTGTAAATCGAATGTTACTAATCGATGGCATCTTCAGCTTCCTCCTCCCATTTATAGATAAACTCCAGTATTCCTTTGTTATATTCCACTTCCATAAAAAAGCGCTGTACAATTGTTTTCGCTTTTTCCGTCAAAATGATCTCATTATTTCCAATTTCCTTAATTAATTCTTGATCCACTAAAAATCGTTTGGCCGTATCCATAAAACTTAAACGACTAATCGTATTACCACTCTGCTTTTTCGCCGTTTCTTTAATGTCATTCATGTCTTCCCATTTTTCAATAATACTTTTCCAGTTGTATGAAAACTCTTGTTCTCTAGCACGAAGCTGTTCCTCATCATGTTCCATTAAAACACTGATTCGTTCGTTTACATGTCGGGCCCAGTCATCAATGTTCATGAAATCTCTCGTTGGCTCTAGCGTTTGATAGCTATCATAAAATGCACCAAATAGAATAATTGATGTAAAATAAAGTAAATAAATATCTGCATTTGTCGCGGTTGACTTCAAATACGTTTTTTTAATGTAATCATTGTTCACATGAAAGGGAGATAGCTTTGTTTTAGGAATCATGTACAACTTTTCTCCTGCTATGATCATGACACAATCAACACGATGAGCAAATCCATCTACTAAACCACGAATATCATCATCGGCGATATATAAAGACAAGCATTCAGTATCAGCCTGTCCATCTCGTGCTAAAACAGTATAAAGTTCAAAGGCCTGCATCACTTTGCTTTCACTATAATTCATCTAGCATCTCCTCCTCTAACGTTATATCCATATTTTGGATAGAAAAGCGCTCTGTTACATGTAAGTTTTCTGCTCTTTCTTTTAATAGTAAGGTTCGTCTTCCTAGCTGTGGTAACGCATCATCTAAAATATGATTTTGCTCGCCTTCCTCATTTTCAATTTTTCCTGAAATGATCGGTGAGCGTTGATGAAGTACAATCCAAAAGTCATAGAAAAAACGCTGATGTAGTAGGACTTTGTCTTCTGTTTTTCTCACATACTCTATTACACTAGCAAGCTCAACACAGCCTGATTTTATTGCAAGTAACAATAGCTTCATCACATAGCCATAATTTTTTCTTAAGCCTTCCTGATAGGTGTTTTCACTTTCCTTACCAACTGTCATAAACCCATAATCGACTAGCTCATCTCGTTCTTCACGAATGTTTTGCTCGGCAAAAACTGTTAAGGGTGACCATTGTTGCTCCTGTTGAACTTGTAAGAAAGGATGTAGTAGTCCTTTCATTGCTTCAAGCGGTAACGGTGTTCCGATCACTCTTGCGTTTATATCCTGATCAAAGTTAAAGGCATCAATTCCGGTATAATATAACGACTCTTGCGCCGATTTTAATGTATGATTTTTCAGCTCAATACTTTGTTCCAGGAGCCTTGAGTGATCATAGTGAACTTCTTCTAATTGGTTAGTAATCTCAAGAACATATGCATACGTTTTCGTTTCTTTTTGATGATAATCCTTTTCATAAAGTCGATTTTTTGTTTCTTTGACAAATTGTCGTAGCTCTGAGAACTCTTCATTTTCTCTTTCAAGACGAGCATGAATATCTTCAAGAAGCTGCTTATATCGTTCGAATGTTTCCTCAGAAACGATGCTTCTTTGTATTTCATGACGTAGCTTTATCATTCGTTCGTTTAATGATTCTACATCTATGCGCATTTCATTGATTTGCCTTAATGCCCCGCGAAATTCTCCTTTTTCTAATTGTTTTCTAAGCATTAATTGATTGATTGAAAGCTGAAATTCACTATAAAATTCTTTTGTTGCAAACACGAGCTCTAACCCATCTTCATCTAATGTATAATATTGGGTGTTCGTTTTAGAATAAAAATCTTTTGCCTTTAATAAGGAATATTCCAGCTCTTTATTTTCATAGGTTTCCCAGTCATAGTATGGATAGGTTCGCTTTTTACCAGTTGTTGGACGAAACGTTTGAATAATGGTCGATGCCATCTCTTCATAGACTTGTTCGTCTAAATTGTATTGACGTTCAGTGAGTTTCTTTAGAAATTTTGCCAGTTCCTTTTTCCCGACTTTATGATTTCGCATAATTTTTTGCTCAAAAAAGAATAACAGAGTGAGCAAGCCAAGGCCTTTCATGTCTATGGGCTCTCCTTGCTGATCTTTCATTTTCTTTCGGTCTAGCTCATATAACGGATCGAATAAAGCAAGACGGCGCATTCTCTCTCGAAAACCACTTGTTATATCGGATAATTCATTTAGTTCCATTTAGAATGCCTCCATATAGCTTGTAATTCACTTGTTTTCAGTATTTCTTGCGGGTAGTAGTGACCGTTATTTAAAACAGATTGAATTCTTTCACTTTCTTCCTCTGTAAAAAACTTCAAGAATGCTTCAATTGCTGATTGATCACTTCGTTGATTTATTTTTCCTTTGATGGAAGTCTTGTCTAGACATGCGCGGTAGAAAGGCAACGCTAACTGAATCGGTTTTTTTTCGTTTAGCCGCTCCCAAATAAATATTCCAGAACGATCGATGTCTCCGAAATAATAAAAGATATGAACAACATTTGAGATAGGAAGCTGCCGTTCGAATTGCTCAATACTTTTGATAATCTTATTACCACTTCCATAGATAAGTGTTGAAAAATCCGTTTGAGTTAGCGTATCCACTAATGCTTGAAAGGTTGTTTTGTTCTCCACGATAAGATGCTTAAGAGATTGGTTTGATAGAGTAGCAGGATTCACGGCAAACATTAACGGATCTGATACTGGGATAACTTTCATTCTTGACCATAATCCGATTCTTTCTAGTAGCTCTTTTCCCTGTTTATCAGTCATCCACTTTTCATCACCGACAAGCTCTACACTTCGTTCAGGAGCTGGCACTTCATATTTTGGAAATCCGAATTTTTCTATATATTGATGAATTTTGAGGAGATAATGATGGTCCTTTTCCCATTGAGAAGGATCAGATCCAAAATAAGAATCTAGTTTAATAGATGGGTGTAATTGTAGCCGATATTTTTTTAATTTCTCGTGATAGTCTCTTTTTAGCTGTTGCTTGTGAATACGATAGAAATAAGCTAATGAAGGTGTACGGGTATTTCGTCCCTTGGATTTCACGATCTCTAATACACCTTCACGTTCAAAATCAAGGATTACTTGAGAAAATTGCTCGTACGTAGTATTTACGGGGATAAATGTTTCGAGTTCTTCTATTCTGATGGTCTTTTTTGCATAATTTAAAAGCCCTTGTTTGATAATTTCTCTCATGACTACTCACCTCAGGAAAATAACAATCTTTTACTAAATTTATTTTACTAGAGATGTCGAGATACGTCAGTATATTTCAACCTAGACAATTGGTGGTATTCATTTTATTGAGTTGGGTATGAGAGTTGGGACGAAGTGCCTGTCCCCTCGTCCCTGTTCATTTTACTGTGCTGAGAGTGAGTTGGGACAAAGTACCTGTCCCCTCGTGTGCCCTCGAGTGACTTTTGTCACATTCTTATTCTAGCCTACAAGCTATAATCAGTTTATCATTTTAATTTACTATATTTTTTACATCAGAGGAGATTTATAAATGAAAAAGTCATTTCTATCTATTTTATTTTTAATCATGATAATCTTAACACCTAGCTTGGCAGGAGCACATGTGAAGTGGTTTACGAAGTTAGCGCCAGAGAAAATTTCAATTGAACAGATTTTATCACCTTTATTTATAGTTGTTGCTTTAATTAGCGCAGTTATTTTAGCATTACTTCCACAAATTATGGATAAATTGCTAGTTATTCCTTTTGCTGAAAAATTAGACACAAAGCTATCTGATTGGAGAAAATACTCAAGATATATTTTAAAATACGGTACCGCTTTATGTTTAACGATACAAGTTGTAAGTGGAACAATGTTCGCACCTGAATTTCATATTGAACATACATGGCAAATGTTCTTTATGTGGATGACGATTGTAGCTTTAGTCATTCCTTCTCATTACGCGACAAAGCTTGGGGCCACAATGATGTTTGTTTTATTTTCTTATATATGGATGAATACTGGCTGGTTTCATATGCTGGATTACGGATTTTATATTGCAATTATTGGGGTTCTTTTAATTGGACAAACAAAATTTGAAAACTGGGGATTTCCTTTTTTATATTTAGGAACTGGTTTAAGCTTATGCTGGGTTGCGGTAGAAAAATGGGTTTATCCTTCAATGACCTTGGACATAATTCATCACCATGGAGTGCCTACATTTGGCTTTGACCCTGTTTCCTTCACAGTGTTGGCAGCATTTATCGAGTTTTTAATAGGATATTTGTTAGTTATTGGAATTTTAAATCGCTTATTAGGTTTGGTTGTGACGATTGTATTTGTTCTAACAACCATGCTATTTGGAGTTACCGAAGTAATTGGACATGCGATGATTCACGTAATTCTTGTCATCTTTATTATTGAAGGTGTATCCTTCTATCAACCTCCAATTAAAATTCATAAAACAAGATGGGACCAAATGATTTTTGTTTTCCTAAACTTCATCTTTGTTCTCTCTACTTTCTTGCTGATTTATTATCGATTTGCCTAAAGTGGGACGAGGGGACAGGTTCATTGTCCCATGTTTAAACACCGGGACAGTGAACCTGTCCCGGTGTCCCTTTCGTTTTTAGCGTTGCTGTTAGGAGTACCAAAAATTTGATTATCGGCTGTTACTTGCGCTCCCTCTTGGAACTTTTCTTTTGTTTTTTTCATCATTTTTCACCTCCTCCTTTTTCTCCTCTTACTTTTTCTATTAAATATTGTACTCCATACAACAAATACGCTTTATAGTGAATATACAGAAAAAATTTAGGATAGCTTAATCGATTCAAACGGAAAATTTTTATTTTGTGAAGAAATGGAATAAAGAGAAAAGCGAATAAACCGTTAAAAATAGCATTTACTAATACAAACTTTTTAAAGTTTCCATATGTATACTTAAGTATCCACATTGAAGCTGGTATGTATGGACCAACATCAAAAGGAAGTTCATCTCTTACAAAATTTTTGGGCTTATCATAAAAGGTCCAATACTTTTTTCTACGTCCATTGATATGACTAAAAATTTCATACATACCTATTAATGCACTCGAAAGAGAATATCTCTTCAAACTTTGCTTACCTATAAATAGTACAGATAACCATGGAATGACGATTATCGATAAATTAAATAGTTTGTGTTTCTTTGAAGTCATACGATACACCGACCTTACATTTTTCAATAATATCTAGCTTATCCAAATAACATTTTAATCATGTACTTAGTTTAAATAGTACAACCTCTTTTAAGGTAGTACCTTGTAAAAAAAGACATTTCCTTGGTTAGGGGATATGTCTTTTTGAATAATTCTTATTAATTTAAGCTAAAAGATTGACGGGAATCATCTTTAGCCAAGCTCTTTCCCTTCACCTGCTTTAACGTAGCTACGATAAGAAAACTCACAATCACTAGTAACAGCCATGAACTCACCTTTCCTAAATGAACAAGACTCCACGCTTCTGTTTGGTTTGGATATTTCCAAGCTCCAAAGAAGGTTGCGATATTTTCTGCTATCCATATAAAAAATCCAATGAGCACAAATGATAGTGCGATTGGCATGCGATAGCGAGTTCCATTTATCTCATAAAAGACTAATGATTTCCAAAAGACAATAATAACAAGTCCCGATAACCACCATCGGATATCAATCCAAAAGTGGTGAGTGAAGAAATTCAAATAAATTGCAGCCGCAAGTGGTACTACCATCTTTAACGGAGGCCACTTCACGAGTTCAACATTAAGTCTTCTCCAGGCCTGACAAAGATAACTCGCTACACTCGCGTACATGAATCCACTATACAAAGGCACTCCAAGGATTTTTGAGTACCCTTCCTCAGGATAAGACCAAGAACCCATATGTACTTTAAAAAGTTCAAGTGCAAGTCCAATAAGGTGGAACACTGTGATTACCTTTAATTCATCCTTTGTTTCAAGTCTAGAACGAACCATCCACCACTGCATCAAAAGACAAATAATAAGCAGCCAATCGTAACGTGGAATAAAAGGAAGTGGAATAACTTGTGTAATAGCCAAAGAGGCAAAAATAACGACAGGAAACAAACAAGATAATGCCTGCTCCCACCCAAAACGAACAAGTTGTTTTAGTACTCTCATACTTTCTGCCTCCAACTTTCTTTAAGTATCTTTTTCTTATTCGGTATCTTCATAACTTCTGTACTCTAAAATATCTCCAGGCTGACAATCTAACGCTTTACAAATTGCATCTAAAGTTGATAGGCGAATGGCTTTTGCCTTTCCATTTTTCAAGATCGATAGGTTCGCCATTGTAATACCAACCCGCTCCGAAAGCTCTGTTACGCTCATTTTCCTTTTAGCCAACATCACATCAACATTGATAATAATTGCCATATTTATCACCTCAAACCGTTAAGTCATTTTCTGATTTTATATCAATCGCTTCTTTTAACAGTTTTTGAAGAACAGCAGCAAAGACTGCGATGACCATCGAAGCAAATGGAACAATCAATCCAACGAAGATAACACCTGGGGCATCATCTATTTCCGCAAAAAGATAGAAAAGCGGTAACACAAGCACATGCAACCCACTGATCGTAATTGCACAATATTTGATTTTTCTTAGGGCTTTAACAGACAAATCAGAGAAAGCTTCATTTTTGTCAATATAACGTAAAAGCTTAAACGCCTGAAACAGCGCAAAGAAATAGGGTATGGCTGATGCGTAAAAAATAGCAGAAACGAGATATTGAATAAAAGCAACATCAGGCAGTAATTCTGAGGAAACATCCCCTAACTCAGGCACCAAAAATATACAAATAGCAAGAACTGGAAATCCCAAGAGAACAACTGCTATTTTTAGAAAAAGAGTTGACATAAGTTTCATAAAACACACCTCACATATTTGTTATCACATTGAATTTAACATAATATTTATCGTTTTACAATAAATTTTTATTAAGGGACATAGGGACAGGTACGTTGTCCCCAAAAATAGGTGTACTCGTTCCTTTTACGTGAGTGAAGTTGTCTTCATCAAATGCATTTCTGGGACAAGGAACCTGACCCCTTGTCTCTGATACAAAAAATGCTTGGAGACACAATGTTCCAAGCATTTTTGCTATTAAATGTGAATCACCGTTCGAATAGTACGGTAATTTGTAGTTTGTACTTCTAAACAAAACCTACCACACAAAAGTGATCAGTTTTCTTTTTGGCAGCACAAAGATTGGTGTATTAACACCTAACATATTTTCGTTTAAATCCAATTCTACCTTTATCAATTTCCTTTTGAATAGTATCAAATGCGTTCACAACACTGCTTTTTTTATTGTCGCGCTTTATTTCAACTGATCCAACTGCCTTTGCGGTTTCAACTGCCTTTTCATGCAGAGGCAAATAGGAAGTCCCTACTGTGTAAACAAAGTTATTCATTGAAGATTTCGTACGAGCAGGAGAATCATGGATTGTTTTTTCCACTTGATGGAGCATACTTTCAATCTTTTCTGAGGTAAATTCAGAGTCAGGACGATTCCCTAATAACCAGCAATAACAGCTCCAGCCTGCTGACATTCTAAGTTCTTCTCCGCTTGCAATCCATTTATCTGCAACTTCTTGGGCAATATCTGTTTCAGCTAGTGTGACGGCAACCACATAATCAGATAGCATATAAAAATAGGCGTCTTTTATCCACCGTTCAAAATCTGCGACAGTCATTTCAATCGGATTTGCAATCACACCGGCAAAATACATGGCATCATAGTTCCCTGTAGCATATAACTCCTCCGCTAAAGGCTGGTTTTTCTTAATTTTCTTTGCGATCGGTTTCATTTTTCCTGTAGGCACACCGAAAAGTGGCTCGTGCGCACCATTGCTTATGTAAGTTTTTTTAGTTCGTTCCGTTCCTAGCGCTTCTAGCTCCTGCATAACCGTTTCTAAATCCATTGTTCCACCCTTCCAATTTTAAAATGAAAAATCTCAAACATACCAAAAGATTATCATCCTTTCTAAAGTTATCAAAACAAAAAATGAATCCTTCACATTTTTTGTGATCACAATGCGTTGTTCAGTTTCACTATGAGACATAGGGACAGGTTTATTGTCCCACTCGGATATACAAAGTCCTTAATTTACTAGGAGAAGAAGCATGAGGTTTACCTATACAAATTTCTGTAAAAGATACTAATAAAAATAAGAAGGAAAACAGGTATGTTAAGCAATCATAACCTTAAGAATAAAGTAGCTGTTATCACTGGGGAAGTTTCCGGATTGGGGCGTGCGACTGCGTTTCGTTTAGTAAGTGAAGGTGCAAATGTATGTTTAGTAGATGTGAATTTAGATCATGTAAATAAGGTGAAGAAACAAATTATGGAAGCCGGTGGCAAGGCCCTAGCGAAAAAATGTGATATTAACTCATCAGAAGATATAAAAGAAGGAATGATGGAGGCGCACGATCTTTGGGGTCATATGGAGAAGTAACGGGGACAGGTTCACTGTCCCACTCCCCATTTTTCTAGTGATTCTGTTTAACTGGGACAGAAAACCTGTCCCTCTGTCCCTCCCTATGCTTGTGAAGTTAAAGGGTGTTTAAATTTTTTCGGGAGATTTGTTTCATTGTCACAGCGTATAAATAATACTTCACTTCCGTTAAATGTCTTTGTATTTGTATGTAAACCATCAACAGTGAAATGGTAGTGAATTTTCTTTGTAGATTCCAGCGAGATACAATTTACGATTTTTAATAGGTCAACTATCTTATGGCTAATCACATCATAAATATGAAGTTCATTTTCTTCTTCGACTATTTTGAAAATAACTATTACCTGTTCTTCTTCTAAATAATAAATATCATTTGGGAATGCATTTAGGCAGTAGAATAATAACAGTTCTTCTGTGTTCATTACTGCAAATTCATTTGAAATAGGCGATCGATTTTTAGCAAATTGATAGATAAATTGGAGGTCTTTAAAATTATTTCCATTTAACTTTATTAATTCAGTAGCATTAACATCAGTATGATGTGAATCAACGATGTTAGAAATAAATTGTGTTTCCTCTATTCTTTTAAACCCAAACTTCGGATAAAAGTCCAATACTGAATGATTTGCAAATAAATACATGATATCATATGAACCTTCATATTTTTCCAATACCTTGTTCATTAATTTTTTCGAAAGTCCTTTATTGCGATAATCAGGATGAGTCATCACCGTCCCTATCTGAATGCCTCGCTTAGTTTCTCCGTTTATTAAAATGTTCATGAAATTAACTGAAACATTAGCAACCACCTTATTTCCATCAGTATATGAAAATGGAATATACTTTTCTGTCCAAAACCCATTTGCAAACCAACTTTCAAAAGTAATACCGAAAATACTGTTTGCTAATTCATTAAAGCTCTGTCTTAAGTCATCTTTTTCCTTGTAATCACAGATAAATTCTAAAGTATCCATTTACACTTTCTCCCCATCAACCTCTATTTTTCTTCCCCTTTTTGCTCCATAACATTGTAAAGTTTTTTTACAAGATTCCTAAATTGCTTTACTTCCTCAACGGAAAATTCTGAATAATATTTCTCAATAAGATAGCTGTCTACTCTATTATAGTTTTCAAATAACAGATCCGCCTCGCTATCAAGAGATACAAATACCTCTCTTCTATTGTTGATATTTACTTGCCTCTTTAAATAGTTTTCTTTTTCAAGTCTTCCAATAAGTTGACTAACTGAACTTAATGATAATCCGGTTTGTTGACTGATTTCATTAACAGTTATGTTTTCAACATCTCGAACTATTTGTAAAATTAATAACTGTTTTTGTGTAATTTCATGATTAAATAAGGAATTAAATTCCATGACCATTTTTGTATTCACCTTAGAAAGAAATTCAAATGCTTCTCTTACATACATTTCACGTTCCATTGCAATAAGATACCCCCACAACACTTTATGTATATAAACTATTTATAAACGTAAAATATGTTTGTGTCAATATGTATCATGAAGATTTCCACTTGCTTACGTCAAATAAAAAATAAGAGCTCTGTCTACTTTCAGACAAAGCTCTTATACAATATCATTACCAATAATATGGAACAAAAGGATATGGTGGGTATGGGTAAAATAACGGTCGAGGTGCTAACAAGGCTCCCGCTGCTAAACCAGTTAAAAATGGAAATCCAAAACCAAATCCAAACGGTCTTCCGAAACCGAAACCAAAACCAAACGGACGACCAAATCCAAATCCAGGTCGACCAAATCCAAATCTCTCATCTGCTCGATATAACTGGTTATTGCCTTCATAGTAATTTGTCATCATGTTCATGAACCTCCATTTCATTTACGTTCCTTATACACAGGTAAACGATTGAATTTGTCGTAAGCTTATTCCGAAAAATACCCATCTAAAGCCGGTCCAGCGGTACCCTGAAATGGATTGTTGGCCAATAAAGATTGGATAAAACCAAAATTGTTGATTACCGCTTAGCCATATATAAGTAAATCTAAACAAACATCTTCTAATACTACCTGGATCCACCGCAAATGCTTGTGCTTGCTGTGTTTGTTGAGGTACAAAAGATGGCGGTGGTGATGTTGGTGGTCCTGCTTGTGCTCCTTGACCAGGTTGTGTTGGTCCTCCTCCCGGTGTTCCTAAACCTGGTGGTGACATTGGTGCCCCACCGGGTGTCCCCTGACCTGGAGATGTGAAAGGAGGCGGTGAACTAGGAAAACCTGGCATAAATTGTCTTGCATCATAAGTAGTATATGGATAATCACTTACTTGATAGAGCCTATTACATGAACAATCATCCTGTTCATACATCCCTTGCCAATATAGCTGCTCTTGAGTTGGATACAAAAAGATCACTCCTAGATATTTTTCTCAATTTCATTCTATTCATTGGACATTCGTCTATAAACTTGTACTTGGAAAATTGTGTGAATACCTAGAAACTAGAATCTTTTTTAAAGATAAGCCACACTTACTTCTACCTCGAATACATGATGAAGTAGATCCTCACATCGCTAGATTTCATGGGCATATACACAGTCCAATCCATCATTTTTCACATAACAATAAACGAATGACATATCTAACTTTTATATTTTAATGTTAGGAGTGAAACAATGCCTTCTTTTAACCCAGAAAAGCTATTCGTTAATGTAATCCCTCCTGCTTCTTCTTTTAAGCCAATCGATGGAAGAAAATATACACTTACTCACTCTGACCTTACTGGTGAATTATTTTTGGATGTTGGTTATCTTTTCAACGAAAAGAAAATTAACCCGAAGATGCGGGATGAAGTATTAGCAGAATGGAGAAGATCAAAGCAAAACCAACTAAATTTAATAGGAAAAGCTTATGTTGATGGCGGAGAATTCAGTAAAGAAATAGCAGAAGTTCGATTTAACATCTTCAAGAAAGAAATGAATACAGCTTTAAAAGGAATCATTTATGGTGATCTTTCCTTTTTCGTAAACTATCCTCCCTTACTTGATGCACCAATATATATTTCCTTTGAATCAAATTATCCGGAATATCGGCAGGTTCTTTATTACGGGAATCCGAGAATCTATTTAAATAAAATTCAACCAACTCAACTCGATCATAGGTTAAACTTTCAATTTTAAATGACAGGAGGATTGAACATGATTAATTTTTACTCATTTCACGGAACTATTACAATGATTAGTGATTTTATAACAGGTCAAACTGGTGAAGAAGGTTGTTATAAATTAATTACAATACAAGATGATCTGGGTTCCATCGCAAATTTCGTTGTTTCACCCTCTACTTACATTGTTGATTATGTCATCTTGAATATAGGAGACAGAGTAACAGGTTATTATGATGGAAACGCACCAGTACCATTTATTTACCCTCCACAATATCGTGCACTTGTTATGGTAAAAGAAACTTCTTATCAGCAAGTGAAAGTAGACTATTTTAATAATGAGTTTGAAAGTCGTGATGGACAATTAAAACTAACTCTATCTCCGTATACACAAATCGTATTACCGAACGGGCAACCTTTTTCAAAAAAACCTGGCAACCGAAATCTAATTGTAATCTATGGACCTGCTACAAAAAGTATCCCGGCTCAGACATCACCTTATAGAATAGTCGTTTGGTGTTAATCTACTAAAAAACAATAAAAAAGAACAATGCTCCCCCCGCTCAAATATTAATCACCAATAATCTAAAAACATTGTAGAATCATAAGGTAATTTTCTATTCTAACCTTTAATCTCCAATATAAAATGTTAGTAATAAAAATGTATAGAAAAGACATAGAATCAACGCTATTTTTTGGCAATAGTATTTTTTCTTCGTTATCGTTTTTTGTGGAGTTCGATATGGTATTTAAAACAAAATTGTATGTTGGTTAAAAGTGGGACAGTACACCTGTCCCTTTTTCACTTTTTAATCTCAAAAATAAAAGACACATCCGATTTAGTGTGTCATGGAAGCTTAGTTTCTATTTTGTTTTATTTGATAAAGCCGTTTAAAATTTCTGAAACTACGCCAATATTTTGATCAGAGATCTTCATATCCTCATTCGTCAGATAGGCATAAAAATGTTCTTGATCAATTCTTCTTAATTCCAGCCATATTCCATCTTCTAACTGAAAAGCAAGACGTACTCCCATTTCTAGTAGATCTTCTTTCCGGCTTTTCGATTCTTGCTTTATTTGCCTAACGTTATAAATCTTTCCTTTACACAACATAAAATGTTGACATTGTGTTGGTGCTCCTTCTTTTCCATAAAAAGGCTTTTTTATACTGGTCTTTTACAGTAAATAACATTTTCCTCTAAGTGCAGTCATAATATATATCAATTACCTTATCGGAGGATGATCTATGTCCCTTTTGCCTATCGTTGTTTCTTCCATTTGTACAAGCATTGGAGCTCTCCCAGTTTTGTTTATCAAAAACCTTTCACACAAAGGAAAAGATGTGACATTAGCTTTTACGGCTGGGATCATGGTTGCCGCTTCATCATATGGCTAATTCCATCTGCTATAAAGCTCTCAGATATTACGACTTTAGTGATTGGTATCTTAATTGGTACCTTGGTTCTTACTTTAATAGAAAGTGTTATTCCTCACACTGATTTAGATCACTCTAAACATCCCGTAGGACAAGCTCATGTGTTATTATTTATGATCGCTATGTCGATTCATAATTTTCCTGAAGAGCTATCTGTTGGAATATCCAATGTAAGTAGTAATCTTGAGATAGGATCTTTAGTTGCGTTTGCAATAGGATTACAAAACATTCCAGAAGGTTTTTTAGTAGCTTTATTCTTGGTTACACAGGGAATAAATCGGCTGAAGGCTATTGTGTTTTCTGCTGTGACCGGATTAATAGAGTTATTTGCGGGGATGTTCGGCTATTTATTTGGTGAATTCTTTCAACCTGTTGTACCATATGGACTCGCATTTGCAGCAGGTTCTATGCTATTTGTAGTTTACAAGGAATTAATTCCCGAAAGTCATGGAGATGGTAATGAAAGAGCGTCAACTATTACCTTTATTTTTGGATTTATTACGATGATTTGCTTGACGGAATTTTTTAGGTAGGTTCAAGCAGGCTCTACAAATTAAATTTAAGCAAAAGGAAAGAGCATCCTAAGTACAAGGAATGCTCTTATTTGAATTTATGTTATCACAGGTTTCAAGTAGAATCCTACTAGATCCAACTTTCTTTAAAATCCTCAATATATGTACGTATATTTGTAGGCTTTTTTCCTGTTACTTTTTCATAGTCATGCTTGATTCCCTTTGCTAGCCCAAGCTTTGTGGGGATATGAACACCAACAACAACATTTACAAACGCTTCCTCTTCACCTATTTTTTTCATAAATTGTTTAAATTCTTTAACAGATGGATTTTCATATTGAATCTTTACACCAAGAACCCCGGTCATTATTTTTGCCACCTCGAAAAAATCGAGCGCTTCATTTCCTGTAATAACATACACTTTGTTTTTGTGCTTATCTCTTTCTCTATTAATGATATACAAGACACTTCAGCAAGGTCTCTTGTATCAACGAAGCTTGTTTTTCCTTTTCCTGCTGGAACAAAAATCCGCTGTCTTTCTTTAATTTCTTTGCAAAGAAAGTCATTTAAATTTTGCATAAAATACCCAGCACGAACAAATGTATAAGGAATTTCTGAGTTTCTTATTAACTTTTCCATTTTATAATGATGGATAAATGGCATGAATTGTACGTCTTTTAATGATAAATAGGCAATGTGTTGAATACCTTTTTCTCTTGCCTTTTTTAAAAAGATTTCAAATTGAAGATTTTCACCAGGCGGGTACAATAAAAAAATCCTGTCAACATTTGAAAGTGCCTCGTCAAACGAGCTGGGGTCTGTAAAATCAAGATTTACAAATTCATATGAATCACCGAACTTCTCCTTGGCCTTTTCCACATTTCGAACCCCACAAACCATCGGGATACCTTTATCTTTAAGATATTCTGCAACTTGTGAACCCATTTTTCCTGTAAATCCTGTTACTAAAATTTTCATAGTTGCTCTTTCCTCACTTTGCTATTTCTCTTCTATTATCATATTATTCAGATACGGAAAACTTACACCTTTTATTTAGGTCAACTCAGAGAGTCGCCTTTTTTGAGGGGAATTTTCTGCATACATCAATATTAATGACGAGGTGCTAATAACATCACGGAAACTCCTATTAAACATATCCCCGCACCAACCCAATCATAGACATCTGGTGTTTTTTTATCCATTCCCCACCCCCATAGGACAGATAAAATAATAAACACACCTCCATACGCTGCATACACTTTCCGAATGATGGGAAGGATTGAAAAGTTGCAATAACGCCGTATAAAGCCAGAGCTAGTCCTCCACCTACTCCCCAGTAAAAGGGCTTACCCTCTCTTAACCACAACCAAATTAAATATCCTCCGCCAATTTCAGCAATTCCTGCTAGGATAAACAGCAATATTGCACTAATCATTTTTAACACTCCTTACTAATTCTTAAATTATTTATATAGCTCTTACCTAAAATTCAAAAAATAAAAAGCACCTTCCACAAGAAATGTGCTTTTCTTAGCTTACCACTATTTGACTTTATAACGGCAAACAGCTATAAAATAATAATGTTAGCCGCTCCAGTCTGTTTCACATTCGTTTTCTTAATCTCTTGAAAAAGCTTTAATTAATAAGCACTAATGGAGGTCTACCCTTTCATGCTCATAATAGACAAAAATCAAAAAAGAAGTAGTTTACCAGATCATATTTTAGAAGGTTTGGATCTTAATATGGGGATGTATTCAGTTAAACACTATATTGCCCTTGTCACACTTTTAATGCTTGATGTGCCAATTTGTTTTAATTTACTATTAACAACATCTAAATACCCCGTATTTTTGTATCCAGCTCTTGTAATTCTAGGTGCAATACATATTTGGGCGATTCGACTACTCATAAAAAAATATAAACAGACACAAATCGAGTGTCTTCTCTACTTTGGCTTTTTAGGTTTCATTGGATCTTTTATTAATTTTTTCTTAATGATGGTTTCACATTTTTCCATCGGTATCACATCACCGCTTTATTTTGTTATTATGATATTTTTCTATTTTCTCTCCATTTTTCTATTTAGTATGAGAGAGCATAAAAAATACTCTTCGCTAAAATTTCGTAAAGTTAGATTTCCTTACTGGCAGGATTATGTTTCTATGTTTACCCCAGGTGTTGTTTTCGCTCTTTTTGTTCTTTTATCGGGGCCATATCCGCTTTTCCCACTAGGTATACTGTCTCTGTTTTTTTGCTGGACATTTGCTTACTTTTTTACTTTCTTTATGGCGAAAAGCTTTTATCGATATGTTTTTATTAAACGAAATATCTATCATGTTAGATTTGAAGATAAAGAGTTGAATCGTAAGTATCGAATGCAGAGGCAAAAGGAATAACAAGAAAAGACAAAAGACAGTTAAATAGTGTACACCCTTCCTACATAATAAAAATGGGACAGTTCACCTGTCCCTATGTCCCACTTACCCATTCAATGGTACTTGCAAGGATTTTAATAAATTCTTCATGTACTAACCCTTCTTGGTTATGAGCAGGTGTAAGACAGCATACTCGACCTTCACCATAATGATGAGACCAGCCTGCAATTGAGTTGCCATCTACTGATTGTGATTTTAAAAAGACATTTGTATTCTCTTCGTCTACTTTTACAAAATAATGTTCATCTAGAATTTCAAATGACACAGGACCAAACAAATCATTTCCTTCTAAACTAGTATATTTTACTTGAGCATGTTTAACAGGATGATATTCAAAATGTCCTTTTAACATTTTCGTATAGCTACTTTCAATGGAATAAGAAGCAAGTCCTGAATGCCAGGCTAACCATCCGCCTCCCTGGTTAACATATTGAGCAATGGCTTCTGCTACATCTTCTGTCATCCATGTTTCAACGTTTTCGTCGGTTGGATTGAGTCGATCTTCCTTAAATAAAATCACCGCGTCTGGTTTTTTTGACAATTCTTCTTGTATCTGACTTGTTTCAATGATCTTACATTCTAATTTTTCTTCTTTATTTAGTAACGATAACGCCATATTTAAGGCAGCGGTACTCCATTCCTTAGGGTGATAGTAATCACCTAATAGTGCAACAATTCTTTTCATACGAATCCCTCCTATAAAATCCCTATCATTTTTTAACCCCCAAACAGTGTTTGAGGGTCAATTTTTTATTGTGGCATTGCCTCTCCTTTAATGTTAATAAAAGAAGAGTTATGAATGATTTTCGTTTTTCTTTCAATAATATCCATAATACCATGTGCCGATTCCTCCGGTGTACCTGGAGCCTTCTCTCCACCCATATCTGTTTTGATCCAGCCAGGATGAACCGCATACACAGAAACCTCGTCATCTTTTAAATAATTTCTAAGCTGTTCGGAAAACATGTTTAATGCGCTTTTTGAAAGTGCATAAGGATAATCCCCGCCATAAGCATTTTGAAAACTTCCCGCTTCAGATGAAATGTTAATCACCGTTGAATCTGACTCTTTGTAGAGAAGCGGTAAGAAGTACTTCACCACACGCATCGGTCCAAAAAGGTTTATATTGAAGGTTTGCTCCACCTTTTCAATATCAATTTCTTCAATTGTTTTTGAACGCTCATCTAAAATTCCTGCATTGTTGATGATCACATCGAGCGAGATGTGATCTGCTCTCAGCTTTTCCGCTGCTGCTTGACAGGTTGATTCATCGGCTACATTAAGTTGTAGCAGCTTAACTTTATTTGGAAAAAGAGAGCTTAGATGATTAAGGGCATCACTATGTCTCTGCGGATTTCTTACTCCTGCAAAAACTGTGTGTCCCCTCTTTACCGCTTCTGTCGTAAGTGCCAGGCCTAACCCGCGGTTAGCACCTGTGATGAGTAATTTCATAATTGCCTCCTTAATTTTTCACTGGTTTTCTTCCTAGTTCTTGCAGTCCTAACATAACACCTAGCTGTGGAACCGAGTCGAAGAAGCAATAACGACCAACTCCATATTCTCCTTTATGTACTAAAGGAACACCCTTATCTTCTACAAAATTAATATGCTCTTCAAACCCATTAACCGTAAACGTTATAAACTGAACGCCTTGACCATGTTTTTGCTTAAACTCTGTATAAGGACTTGCTTCGTCAAGTGGCTCTAAAAGCTCGACTGTAACAGGTCCCATTTGAAGATTTGCTAATTTTACTCGGCCTGGAACATGTTCCCCCCGAAAGATGGTGTAAGTTTCACCTGTGGGATCAGGAGTATATTCCTCAGGTGGCAACATAATCTCAGGCATTTCAACACCAAATAATTGTGAAAAGTTTTTTGCAGCAGCATGAATATCATCAACGACTAAGCCTATTTTCATCAGATTGCTATTATCTATATTATTCAAAACTACTTCCTCCCTATTTATCATTTTCAAGAAGTTCGAACATAATCTTTAAATCCTTGAACGTGTCCATATACGCATAGCGTCCTCCTGTGTATTCCCCTTTTTGTACAAGAGGCATATTTTTCCCTTCCATTACGGCTACTTTTTCTTTCATTCCATCGATTATAAACGCAATATGATGTGGCCCTTCTCCATGTTCATTCAGGTGATTTCTCCACGTGCTCGGATGTTGATCCGGTTCAATTAATTCTAACTGAAGAGATCCCATATCAAAAAATGCCAGCTTTGAACGTGCTTCAGAAGTTGCTCCTTCGAATTCAGTTTGAGCCTTTTCCACTGAATCTGTCCAATTCCATTGCGGTTTTTCAACTCCAAAGAAATCCGCATAAGCCTGTGAAACAGTTTCTATATCATGAACTAAAATACCAATTTGAGCGATTACATTTGTACCTAACACACCATTTTGAGATTGAGTTTGATTTGACATACTTTTTCCTCTCCTTTTTAAATCATTTATATTTACAATGGAAAAACCATTGTCGTTCACGAGTATTAATCTTCAAATCCCCATTTTTTTGAAAGTTTAAAGAACGTCATTGTCATGAGCAAGGCGATAATTAGTAATATCCAGGCCTGTGCTGAAGCGTATCCCATATTGAAATACTGAAACGCATTTCGGTAAAGATAGAGTGAATAGAATAACGTCGAATTATCAGGTCCTCCATCGGTAATAATGAACGCTTCTGCGAATGATTGAAAGACGGCGATCATACCTGTTATGGAATTAAATAAAATCGCTGGTCTTAAACCTGGTAAGGTAATATGAAAAACTTTTTGAAGAACATTCGCTCCATCTATTGAAGCAGCTTCATATAAAGATTTCGGAATATCACCAAGTGCAGCCAAGTAAATTAAAATCATGTTTCCTGACATCCAAATGGCCATAATAATAAATCCTGGCTTTGCCCAGGTTTGACTTGAAAACCACCCTGGCCCATCGATTCCAACAAGGCCAAGAATTGAATTAACCACTCCAGAATCTGGTTGTAACACCCAAATCCACAAGATAGCTAAAACAACAAATGGAACAAGCGTTGGAATGAAGAAGACAACTCTGAAAAACGAAATTCCTTTAATATCCTTTGTGTTTAATAGAATCGCAATAAAGATTGTCACGACAGTTGTAAGTGTTAATCCCACAAAAATCATATACATGGTGTTTCCTAGAACGGTTATAAACAAATCATCTTCAAATAGAAGCTGCTTATAGTTGTTGAACCCTACAAATGATGGGTCAGAAATTAAGTTATACTCTGTCATCGAATAGTAGAGAGAACTAAACATTGGATAAGCTGTAAAACAGAGAAAACCGATAATCCATGGAGAAATGAATAGCAAACCATTTCTCATATTTCTTTTTTGTGAGTTCATTAAATAACACCTCCTGTTTTTTGATAAGAGTTTACTAATTAAAATTACCCACGGACACGGGACTGCGCTTGCCTGCGAACGTTTCTCTAGCTTCATTCATTTAAACAGGAAACTTTCTCTACCCTTTGGACCCTGTAAATGTAATTCCTTCAATAAAATAACGTTGTAGGAAGAAAAAGATAATAATGATTGGTAGAGTCATAGCCACACCGATGGCCATGAGTAAGCCCCATCGTGGATCATTTTGTGACATAATTTGCTGAACACCTAATGATAGGGTGTAGTGACTATTGTCACTTAAGAAAATTAACGGGCCAAGGAAATCTCGCCATGCTTCGATGAATTGAAAAATGATAACTGTTGCTAGAATCGGCTTTGATAGTGGAAGAATGACTTTCCAGAAAACGATAAACTCATTAGCGCCATCCATTTTAGCAGCTTCAGATAATTCTTTTGGTATGCCTTTGAAAAACTGTCGTAATAGGAAAATAAAGAATGCGTTTCCAAAAAAGTGTGGAACAATTAATGGATAGTAAGTGCCAATCCAACCAATTTCTTTAAATAAGAGGAATAAAGGAATCATGATAACTTGAAAAGGAAGCATCAATGTTGCTAAAACAACGATGAAAATGCCATCACGATATTTCCAATCAATTCTTGAAAAACCATAGGCAATGAGTGAATTAGAAAGAACTGCACCTATACATGTAAAAAAGACAATGATGAGTGTATTCTTTAGATATAAAAAGAATGGAAATGCGGTGAAAGCCTCAGTATAATTTGACCAATTTAGAACCTCAGGAATCCAAATGGGGGGATCAGCAAAAAGTTCCGTACTGCTTTTCAATGAGCCTGATATGAGCCAAACAAATGGTACAATAAATGCTAACGAAAATAGAATCAAAATCAAGTATACTGCTAACTTATTAAGCTTTTTATTCATTTTCCTTAGTGTGGTTGCTTGCTGTTGATTAGGGTGAACGTCACGTTGATGATTTGTTTCAGCCGCTGGAAGTGTCATAATTCAATGTCTCCCTCCTTACCGTTTTTGAAAAGCACCGGATTTTGAGTTAGTTAGCAAAATCCGGTGGCTCTACTTTACTTTTTCTCTAAAGTTTCTTGTAATTTATCCTGTGCCTTTTGAAGAAGCTGTGCAGGATCATCATGATCATAGATCACACCATCTCGTATACTAGTTAGTTCATCACCCATCTCACTTGCTACTGATGTAAGGGCAGGATGACCTGAATCTGATGAAGCAGCAACCTTTAGAACGGTATCATATACTGGATCATTTTCCCATTCAATCGCATCTGATTTTTCTTTCCATATGGAAATGGATCGCCAAATATTAATGTTATCCGCTAAGACTTTGTCTTGGTTTCCATATAAAGCAAAGTTAATAGCAGCTTGTGGATTTTTTGCTCCTTTTGGTACAAAAAAGACGTTTGTTCCAAACACACTAGCATCTTTTCTTCCATCTGGTGAAATTTAGGAATTGGTGCTACTTTATATTTAGTATCTGGAGAATAAATTTTCAACGCATTTGCAAACCAGTTTCCATTCACAGTCATAGCTACTTTCCCTTTCATGAATGGATGGTCTGGAGAAAATGCACCACCAAATCCTGAAGTGAATGATTTAATTTTCTCTGGATCATATTTCTTTGCATAAGTGTCCATCCATGTAAATGCCTCCACCATAGGCTGCTCATTCAATGTTACTTTTTTCGCGTCTGTGTCATACATAGTTGCACCAAACGCCCATGGCCATGTGTACGGATCTTCTCCAGCATCAATCCAAGGAATAAACCCTAACGTTTCGAAACTTCCATCATCTTTTACTTTCGTCAAAGCTTCAGCAGCCTTATCAAGCTCTTCAATTGTCTTTGGTGGGTTATCAGGATCTAGTCCTGCTGCTTCAAACATGTCAACATTATAGTAGAGTAAGTTTACATTGGAGTCTTGTGGAAGAATATATGTTTTTCCATCAGATGATTTCATTAAGTCTTTGAATCCATCTAAAACACTATTTTCATCAAAGCCTGCTTCCTTTAAGTAATCATCCAATGGTTCTAAAGCACCTTGAGCTGCTAGACTATAAGCAAGTTGATAGTCATTTCCATCTCCTAATACTAAGTCCGGTGGATTTCCTCCAGATATCGCAGATAACAACTTTCCATTTGTGATACCGTCTGGAACATATACAGCATTCACCTTTGCTCCTTCTTCTGCTTCATATGCTGCAATTCGGTCTTTATCCCATTTCTCAGAATCTCCTCCCCACGGATACCAGTATGTAAATTCTTTGGAGCTTTCGTTAGATGTTGATGAAGAGGAAGAATCTGAACTCGAACAACCTGAAAGGACTAAAATAAAGACAAGGAACGAAATAAAACTCAATGAGACAATTTTCTTCATGACTAAACCCCCTATTTTATGAAAAAATTTCCCCCAGACATTGAAAAAGTGACATGGTTTACAAGAAAATTATGTTTCCCCAGTAAACACCCCCTTTAAAGTTTTTGTGAACACGCGTTTATTTTTGGGTATATTGAATACTTTATACAAAGTTAGAGTCCTTGCTAATCAAAAAAGTAAACGCATACATTTATTAGCAAGGAAGCAGATTAAAGAGTAATGCACGACTCTCTTTCAATCAACTCAGAACCCATTACCACTTTAATCCCCTCTTTATTATCTTGTTCAATTGTGGTGATCACATCTTGAGTAAGTCTTTGCATCATTCCAGTAAAATCTGCTTTAAACGTTGTTAATGGAGGATGATATAACTGACTTAACACGTGATCATCAATACCAATAATGGATACATCTGATGGTACTTGGATCTTTTTTTCGTTAAGAGCTCGAATGGCCCCGAATGCAATGCTATCATTTGCTGCAAAAAACGCAGACGGCAATTCCGGATTTGTGTTTAAGAAATTTTTCATTGTTGTATAGCCACTTGTACTGCTAAAGTCAGATTGTAAGATCCATTCTTTTCTAATCGGTAAACCATGTTTCTTCATCGCTTTAAGATAGCCTTCATGTCGATTTAATCCGGCGTGCCTTTTAATATCACCATTGATAATGCCAATCTTCTGATGATTTAAACTAACTAAGTAGTCGACTGCTTTCATAGCACCACTTTCATTATCAAAGCTATAAACAATACGATTTGGTTCATTTCGGCCTGGTAAATCTTGATCAACAATTCCGATAATAAATCCTTCTGCAATCAGTTCTTCAATGAAAGGTTCATGATTATCAGCACCCATAAAAATACCCGCATCAATTCGATTTTGATAAAAAACAGTTTTGATTCGTTCGATATTTTTGGGAGATTTGCAGTCTTGTATTATATTGGTTAATACATAATAATCTTGAGACGATGCTTCTTCTATCACACTAGTAATTAGAGTATTGCTTGTTGGATCACTCGAAACACTGCCTTTATCAATAATAAATAATCCAATATTCCTCATGTTTTTGCCTGCAAGAACTTGTGCAGACATATCTGGGAAGTAATTATATTCTTTAATAACTTTCATTACTTTTTCTTTTGTTTCTGGTGGAACACTTTTGTAATTGTTTATGACTCTACTTACAGTACTTCTGGAAACACCTGCAAGTTGAGCAATTTGTGTGCTGTTAATTTTATTGTTTCTTTTCAATGTCTTTCCCTTCTCTCGTGAACACGCGTTTATTAATTTCTTTTATTCTACCTCCATAAATCATGGGTGTCAACAAACAGTTTTAATTTTCTGAAACTTTATTTGAACGCGCTTTCAGTATCTAATTTTACAATAATAAACTTTTACTCTCTATAAGAAATAGACATCAATAAAAATCTCGGAGTAACAACGTTCTAATAGCCTTTCACTATTTTCCCCTATATTTTTATATATTTTAAGAAAATAGTAAACCTTTCAAACTTATTAAAATCAATTTAAGATACATGAAAAGAAATTAAAAGGAAATATGTATTCAATGAATGTAGCATAGGGGTTATTAGGCTTTAAAATAGGATTTGAATGATTAAAAACGGGACAGTTCACCTGTCCCTATGTCCCTTTTATGAACTTTTCTAGTGTTTGGAGTTCTTCTGTTTGGGCAATTTGTTCGTTTGCTTTTATGTTATCGAGAGAGATTGCGATTAGGTGTTGTCTTGGATGTTTTGCCTCTGTTATTTCTTCTTGTATGAATTCTAGAAGCTCCGTGTATTTTTCATGGTTCTTTACTGCTTGGATTATTTTCTTCAAGTCTGAAATAGTTTGGATTAGTAATTCCTCTGAATATTTACTGTTATTTTTATCTCCTATTAGCGTTTCAACTAGTTCAGGGTTAAATAATTGCTCTTGCCTTTCAGATACTTCATCAACGATTGATTTCATTCTCTCAACACTATATCTTACAACAAAATCATAATCACGGTTTGATTCATAAGCTAATGAGTAATACCTCATGTTTTGCTGTAAAATCCCCAAAAACATAATCGCACAATCTAATAGAAAAGGTTGTTTTTCTTTCCCATATAACTCAATAAACCTCTTGTACGTCCATCGTATCGTTAGCCATTGTCCCTTTTTAATCGCTTGGTTTAATTCCTCATCCTTAATGAACGTAACTTCCTCAAGGAGTTTTAAGAGATTATTTTTTCGGTTTATTTCCATATGAAGCTTTACTTGATCTATGAAGATTTCTAAATCTGCTGGGTCTTTTCCAATTAATAAGGAGCTTCTCTCTTCTTCAATTCTTTTATAAATAGATGAAAAAATAGCAATTAATAATTCATTTTTTGAGGAAAAATAATTATAAAATGTTCCTTTAGAAATATTACTGAATTCTAAAATATCTTGTATGGAAGTCGCTTGAAATCCTTTTTCAATAAATAATTGATGCGCTTTTTTAATCACTCGTATTTTTCGTTCATTCATATTATCACCTTTTAGAAAACAAAAATAATTACATCTTTTTTATCCTATCTTAATTATGGTGATTACACAAACACATAAAAACATTTTTATAGACAAAAATAGATCTGATGTAATAAGATATAGTCTATGTGAACAAACGGTTCAACTATTTATACTGATTGTATAGGAGAGGAAAGTATGGAACAAACAGTAAATAAACAGCAAGAACAACGACCACCATATGGCCTATTAGCTGTATTAATGGTTGCTGCATTCATAGCGTTTTTAAATAATACACTATTGAATATTGCCCTACCATCAATTATGAACGATTTAAAGGTTGAGGCTTCAACCGTTCAATGGCTAACAACTGGATATATGCTAGTGAATGGAATATTAATTCCAACAACGGCTTTTTTAATTCAAAAATATTCCGTTCGAAAGCTCTTTATTGCTGCGCTAGCCTTATTTTTAACTGGAACAATTTTAGCTGGGGTTGCTCATGAATTTTCAATTTTATTAATAGGAAGAATGACGCAAGCATCAGGCTCTGCTATTTTAATGCCACTATTAATGAATGTAATGCTAGTAAGCTTCCCTGTTGAAAAACGTGGAGCAGCAATGGGAGTATTCGGTCTGATCTTAATGGGAGCTCCAGCAATTGGACCAACATTATCAGGCTGGCTTGTAGAACATTATAATTGGAGAATGTTATTCCACTTTGTTACACCAATAGCAGTAATAGTGTTCTTATTAGGTATTTTCTTAATTAAAGACAAAAAGCAAACAGTAAATATTACTTTAGATTACTTTTCTGTGGTTCTTTCAAGCGTAGGATTTGGAGGATTACTTTACGGATTTAGTTCGGCAGGAAGCAAAGGCTGGGACAGTCCATATGTTTATGGAACAATCATAGCTGGAGTAATTGGCTTAACATGGTTTATCTTAAGACAAATTAAGCAAGAAAAGCCGATGTTAAACTTTAAGATATTCAGATACCCGATGTATGCACTATCCGTTTCTATCTCTATGGTTGTCACAATGGCTATGTTTTCAGGTATGCTTTTATTGCCTATTTACACACAAAACTTACGTGGTATCACACCATTCGATGCTGGATTAATGTTATTACCAGGTGCCATTATGATGGCAGTCATGTCACCTATTAATGGTAGACTTTTTGATAAATATGGTGGTCGTGTTTTAGCGATTATTGGCTTAACGATTACAGTAATAACAAGCTATTTCTTCAGTCAGTTAACACTAGAAACAACTTACACAAATTTAGTCATTCTTTACACAGTTCGTATGTTTGGTATGTCTATGGTTATGATGCCTGTATCAACAAATGGTTTAAATCAATTACCAGCAAAATATTACCCACATGGAACGGCGATGAACAACACACTTCAACAAGTCTCAGGTGCAATTGGGACAGCACTCCTTGTTACAGCCATGTCAAATCGTGCTGAAACAAGAGGTCAAGAATTAGCTGAAGAAGCAACAAAAAATGCTAGTAGCATGACAACACAACCAACAGCTGAGCAAATTTCCCAAATGAAACAGCAAATTATGATGCAATCAACATTAGACGGTATTAACTTTGCATTCTATATTTCTGTATTTATTGCTGCACTTGCCCTTTTCTTAGCATTCTTCATTAAGAGAGCGAAGCAAGCAGATGATATTATTGAAAGTAAAGAAGCGATGAAGGCTATGCCGAAGTTGGCAGATAACAATTGATTAGAAGAGAGGGTTGTTCCTCTCTTTTTTGAACAAAAAGAGGATAGATGCTCCTAGTTGGAACATCATATCCTCTGATACTGTTTATAGTTTATCTAATACAATGATATTGACTGAATTTGCTGCTAACGTAACAACGGTCGAGTGGTCATCAATTTTAATGTTTGTTTCAAAAGGCACAACCTTCTCAGCGTTCTTTTTGTTAACATTTGGTGTGTGAACAAGAAATTCATCTCCTGTCACTGTTACCATTTTTCCACCAGCCGCTACATGGATGTCCTTCAATGAAATCTTCGTTGTTTTTTCAAACGGATCGGCATTTACTAATTTAACATAAACATGTTGATCATCTTTTGTAACCGAGTTGAAAATATCACTGTTGTAAGCTTCTAACTTGTAATCTAGCACCTTACTTGTAAACGTCCCATCTGTGTATGAGCATATAAGACGGTCCCCTGTTTCACCGCCATATTGAACGGAAATAGTGTATAGAGTATGATCGGTCAACTCTTCATAGCAGCTTGATCGCAAATTTCCAGCTGCTGTACTTGATGAATAGTCACCCAGCATATACCCTTGAACTCCCTCTTTATAAACTTTCACACCAGTAGCATTTCCGTTATAACCTACAGCATATTCTAGAACATTCTTTTTCTCAGGAGAAATATCAGTAAGACCTACCCCAACATAAAAACCGTCGGAACCACCAGCTTTTGTTGCATTTACTTCAACTCTATAGTCAGTCCAACTTTCGTTTATGATATATAACCCGTTTAATCCACCATTTTGAGCCTGTAAAACCAGTACCTTTATCGGAGTCAATTTTATAACCAATTGATCCAGGGATAATTTCCCACTCAGCATTCAATTCTTTTGTGAAGTCCTGGTCTAGTAGTATTTTTTCACTCTTATTTTCTATCACTCTTACACTCTTAACATGAACATCAGCATTACCAGCAGCTATTTCAATACCACCACGTGGCGTGAGCTCTGTTAGATTTCCATTTTGGTAAGCTGAAAACGAAGTACCAAGCAATTTATTTCCAATATATTTGGCAAACAAATGTTGAACATAGTAGTTCGGCGTGTACCAGACACTTTCATCGTCAAACCAAATCAAATCTGGTGTCCAGCGATATGTTCCATCTGTTAACACTTTGTTAAATAACGGTGCATAGGCAGCTAATCTTACCACATCTGAATTCTTTTCAAACCCTGTCATAATGGCTGCTTCAGCAATCGCTCCTGCTAATGTATTTTTATCTGTTGAAGCAAATTCGCCAACAAATACCTTCGAGGTCTCTCTCTCATCAAGACTTCCGTCCGGCTGATAAGCTCTGTAATAATAATTGTATCGATCAGCATTGTTTAACAAATACTCATTAGAACGATAATAATGTTCGTCTGCTATTGTGTCCATATAGTTTGGTTGTTTTTCATACCAAGTAACTGTTTCTTCTGTTACCGTCTTACCGTCTGTAAAATTCACGGTTGCAGATCCAGATAAATTCCCACTTAAGAACTTCCATCCTTCTTGATAAGCATCATCATCGGCTTGTGCCCCAACAGTCGAAAGAATGTGCAATTCATAACCCGGATAATGCTTGTCCATATATTCATCAATAGCCGCTTTAAAGTATTCAAAGTTCGCAAAAAACTCCGTACCCCAGTTTTCATTTCCAACACCTAAATAATGAAGATCAAACGGTGCTGCATGACCCATACTTTTACGCAAAGCTGCCCATTCATTTTCTTCAAAATCAGTACTAATTGCAAAATCAATTAAATCTGTAAAACTTTTAACAAATGCATCTCTAAGCTCTCCCCCTGCAGGATGGACATAATCCGAACGAGCCTGACAAAGTACACCACAAGCCATAACAGGTAATGGAGTTGCATTAAGGTCTTCAGCTAACTGGAAATATTCCATATACCCTAACCCCATCGTCATCATATAACCCCATACATTGAAGTTTTCTTTCCGTACCTCAATATCACCAACAGAGTCTTTCCATTCATATACATTATCCCAAATATAGGAGCCTTCAGATATACATCCGCCAGGAAAACGAAGAAATGTAGGATGTAAATCAGCTAGAGCATTCACTAAATCTTTTCTTAATCGATAATTCGGGTTTCCCTTATAATTTGAATGAGCCGTAGTTGATCGTTCTTCTTCATCAGCTCCCCAAACATCTCTCGGCATTAATGAAACCATATCGATGGAAATCTCACCATTAAAGGTTAAAGCAAGCTGACCTAGTATGGTTTTTCTACCAGTTAAAGTAATTTTGGAATCAACACCGTATTTCTTCCAAGTGTTACCGCTTTCTATTTGGACTGTTATACTATCACTAATCCCCTCACCATCCTGATCTTGTAGCTGCAGTGTAATGGATCCTCCATGTTCAGCTTTAGCCCAAATGGTAAAATCATATAAATTCTCATTTCTAATAAACATAGCACAATGATTGTTAGAATCAGTAAATCCTCTATTAGTTATCGTACTACCACTCGGTACGGATATATAATGAGAGTTCACATCTTGGTCGGTAATCCCAAAGAACTCGTTTAGACCTCCCGTATTATTAACGATTACTTTTTCAATATCACCAAACCAAGCATGAAGTGGTTCATGGTTTCTACCTGAAGAGCAGCCACATTCACCTGAAGCGTGAGAATAGGTATCGAAAACAAATGACTCAAATGAGCGATTTTGAACAAGCTCCGCATAAATACCACCATCTGCTGCATTGTTAATATCTTCATAAAACAATCCATATAATGTTTTGCTAATATCTAAAACTTCTTGGCTTCCGTCAATGGTGAGATGGTGAGATGGAACTCCTTTAGGAAGTACTGACACAGAAAAATCTTTTTCAGACGTGTCATCTCCTTTGTTTAATATGGCAGTTAATGTCACACCTTTTGGAATGTCAACGTCTCCTACTATACCATCATTTGATAACACAGCTTCTTCACTTGACTTCCAAGTTACAGAAACTTTCCCACCCATTAGTGATGATGATAAAGAAACATCACTTGTAACGACGGTGATTGGAAAAGATAAATATTTGTCCTTAGCGAGTTGGACAATTTCACGATCTGTAAGAGACTCACACATAACCTCAATCACTTCATCTTGCGTTAAACCTGCTTTATATACACGAAAGTCTGTTAAAGAACCATTAAAATCTGGATCAACATCATGTTGTGAACGACCAATATAATTATTACTATAACCTGTTGAATCTGAAAACGTTTCAAACCAGTTCCGTAATTTTTTATATGTACCACTCGAAGTTTGGCTAATAGATCCATCCGCAACTACTTCGCCGTTTACATATATAACAGGTCCAGCGCTGCTTAAAGTCCCACCTTCTGTACCTTTTACCGACATAGCAACATGTAACCATTCTCCCGATGAGTAAGTTCTTCCCGCATCTGCCACAAGATCTCCGTCTGAAAAACACACACCGCGTAAATTTCGTGATAAGAAAAGGTACGGTCCAGATGAATTTTCACCAAAATCAAAAAGCCTCTCCCATACATTTGTACCTTTTCTTAAATAAACCCAAGTAGAGACAGTAATTCCTGTTAAATCGTTTATATCCTTTAGAAAACCAACTGGAAGTTTCATAAAAGAAGAACCATGTTCTCCTCCTGCAAGCGTTATTGCTAATCTTCCACCTACGGATTCTATTATTGGTTTTGATGTTCCTTCTGGTGTTGCATCATTCCCAAAACCAGAGAGATCTTTTCCGATATTTTCTGCATCATTAAAACCATAATGAGCAATGAGTCTATTTTTAATTTCTGTCATGGATAATCTCCTTTGCTGAACTATTACTTTTTATTTGGAACTTAAATAACATGTACTTACAACATCATCAGATGATAAATCAATCTTGTACTTACAACTTTATTATAATAGGTATCAAAGGAAATCCCAACATATTTTTAAAATTATTCAAAAAAAGACCAGTATCTCTACTGATCTTTACTCCTCTAGAAGACTTTATAGATTTTATACTCTTAGCGACCCACGAAAACCTCTAGCAGCATAATACGAGTCTGCACCATTGTGGTACACAAACACGTTTCCGTACCGAAAATCACAAAATAGTGCTCCACCTAGTTTTCTAATATCAGCTGGTGTTTGCACCCAACTCGATGTTTTCATATCGAACTTTCCAAGCTTCTGCAACTCTCGATATTGATCTTCAGTTAATAGTTCGATTCCCATAGAAGTCGCCATATTAATAGCGCTATTTTCAGGTTTATGTTTCTTTCTAGACTCTAGCGCTTCTTGGTCATAACAAACACTTCTACGGCCTTTAGGAACTTTCTTGTGAACAATCAATAAAAATGTATTCATTCCTCTCTTCATCAAAACCAACAACATCAGGCTCACCTTCAGTTTTTTCCATTTCATTGAGTGACCATAGTTTTTCGGTATTTTCAGCCAGTTTTGCTTGAATTTTACCCCATTCAAGGCCTTTATGACGATTCATATTTTTCTCAAAACGGTCTTTTAATACTTTGAGTAACTCTTCACTTTGTTCTAATAACAACTCTTTTTTTGTCATGGTAGCTCCCATCTTATTATATTATTTTTAATAGTTTGATTAAATACTCTATTGCTCTAAATGAATTATTTAAAAATTTCAAGTAACTTCAGTTTACATTAATTGTTTTTATTAAGTAAATCCATTACTCAAAATCGAAAATAAAAAAGAACTAACCCAACTTGGATTAGTTCTTCGATATGTTTTTTAAAAATATGTAAAATTTAATAGAAAAAAGACTGAAACTATTCACTCGGCTTTTTCCTATACTATTGATAGCGCTAGCTCTTTAGCCACATGAATAATCTCTCATACAATAAGAATGGCTCCGCAGGTAGGACTCGAACCTACGACCGATCGGTTAACAGCCGATAGCTCTACCACTGAGCTACTGCGGAACAAATAAAAAAGTAATAATGGTGGGCCTAAATGGACTCGAACCATCGACCTCACGCTTATCAGGCGTGCGCTCTAACCAGCTGAGCTATAGGCCCTAGTTTTGGAGCGGGTGAAGGGAATCGAACCCTCATCATCAGCTTGGAAGGCTGAGGTTTTACCACTAAACTACACCCGCGTACTTAATTCTTTACTATGATGGTGGAGGGGGGCAGATTCGAACTGCCGAACCCTAAGGAGCGGATTTACAGTCCGCCGCGTTTAGCCACTTCGCTACCCCTCCATTTTATATGGCGGTCCGGACGGGACTCGAACCCGCGACCTCCTGCGTGACAGGCAGGCATTCTAACCAACTGAACTACCGGACCAAAGTTTTTTCACGTAGTGAAAAGTTGTTTAAAGTTTGGTTGCACTTAACAGCACTACTATATTGACTTGCTAAGATGATTACTCGACGTAGCATCGTCAACTGAAATTGGTTGCGGGGACAGGATTTGAACCTGCGACCTTCGGGTTATGGCCCGACGAGCTACCAGACTGCTCCACCCCGCGATGATAAAAATAAAATAGTTTTTCTATGAACTCTGCTTATTATCTTCTACGGACCGTCCCGATTTCAGAAAGAAGATTCAAGATGCTGCTCAATCGGTACGCTGATGTAACTCAATGGAGCTTATTCACGTGCTCCACCTCGCGATGATAAAAATATAAAGAATTAAATGGAGGAGGAAGGGGGATTCGAACCCCCGCGGGTTTTGACACCCCTGTCGGTTTTCAAGACCGATCCCTTCAGCCGGACTTGGGTATTCCTCCATAATAATTAGAAATTTTAACACTCATCTAATTAAAAAGTCAATTGCTATAAAATAAAATTAAACATGGGTTTGGTATGTTATTTTTGTTAATACGAAAATACTATGGTGGAGGATGACGGGATCGAACCGCCGACCCCCTGCTTGTAAGGCAGGTGCTCTCCCAGCTGAGCTAATCCTCCGAATATAAGGTATGCTATTTCTTTTATGGTAAGTTATTTTAGCTGGTGCGAAAAAACTTTGGTGACCCATACGGGATTCGAACCCGTGTTACCGCCGTGAAAGGGCGGTGTCTTAACCGCTTGACCAATGGGCCATATAATAAAATTAAACCTATAAAGGTTTGCCTGGCAACATCCTACTCTCACAGGGGGAATCCCCCAACTACCATCGGCGCTGAAGAGCTTAACTTCCGTGTTCGGCATGGGAACGGGTGTGGCCTCTTCGCCATCATTACCAGACAAAATTAAGTTTGAAGGATATTCCTTCAAAACTAGATAACGAATCACAATTCAATTCACTAAGCTTACGCTTTAATTAGGTTAAGTCCTCGATCGATTAGTATCAGTCAGCTCCACACGTCACCGCGCTTCCACCTCTGACCTATCAACCTGATCATCTTTCAGGGATCTTACTAGCTTACGCTATGGGAAATCTCATCTTGAGGGGGGCTTCATGCTTAGATGCTTTCAGCACTTATCCCTTCCGCACATAGCTACCCAGCTATGCCTTTGGCAAGACAACTGGTACACCAGCGGTGCGTCCATCCCGGTCCTCTCGTACTAAGGACAGCTCCTCTCAAATTTCCTACGCCCACGACGGATAGGGACCGAACTGTCTCACGACGTTCTGAACCCAGCTCGCGTACCGCTTTAATGGGCGAACAGCCCAACCCTTGGGACCGACTACAGCCCCAGGATGCGATGAGCCGACATCGAGGTGCCAAACCTCCCCGTCGATGTGGACTCTTGGGGGAGATAAGCCTGTTATCCCCGGGGTAGCTTTTATCCGTTGAGCGAGCCCTTCCATGCGGAACCACCGGATCACTAAGCCCGACTTTCGTCCCTGCTCGACTTGTAGGTCTCGCAGTCAAGCTCCCTTGTGCCTTTACACTCTACGAATGATTTCCAACCATTCTGAGGGAACCTTTGGGCGCCTCCGTTACATTTTAGGAGGCGACCGCCCCAGTCAAACTGCCCACCTGACACTGTCTCCCAGCCCGATCAGGGCTGTGGGTTAGAATTTCAATACAGCCAGGGTAGTATCCCACCGACGCCTCCACCGAAGCTAGCGCTCCGGCTTCTTTAGGCTCCTACCTATCCTGTACAAGCTGTACCAAAATTCAATATCAGGCTACAGTAAAGCTCCACGGGGTCTTTCCGTCCTGTCGCGGGTAACCTGCATCTTCACAGGTACTATAATTTCACCGAGTCTCTCGTTGAGACAGTGCCCAGATCGTTACGCCTTTCGTGCGGGTCGGAACTTACCCGACAAGGAATTTCGCTACCTTAGGACCGTTATAGTTACGGCCGCCGTTTACTGGGGCTTCGGTTCAAAGCTTCGCTCAGCAGCTAACCTCTCCCCTTAACCTTCCAGCACCGGGCAGGCGTCGCCCCTATACTTCGCCTTGCGGCTTCGCAGAGACCTGTGTTTTTGCTAAACAGTCGCCTGGGCCTATTCACTGCGGCTTTTCCGGAAATTTTATCCACCCTAAAAAGCACCCCTTCTCCCGAAGTTACGGGGTCATTTTGCCGAGTTCCTTAACGAGAGTTCTCTCGCTCACCTTAGGATTCTCTCCTCGCCTACCTGTGTCGGTTTGCGGTACGGGCACCTCTCACCTCGCTAGAGGCTTTTCTTGGCAGTGTGGAATCAGGAACTTCGGTACTTTAGTTCCCTCGCCATCACAGCTCAGCCTTCGCGACAACGGGATTTGCCTCGTTGTCAGCCTAACTGCTTGGACGCGCATATCCAACAGCGCGCTTACCCTATCCTTCTGCGTCCCCCCATTGCTCAAATGGTGAGGAGGTGGTACAGGAATTTCAACCTGTTGGCCATCGCCTACGCCTTTCGGCCTCGGCTTAGGTCCCGACTAACCCTGAGCGGACGAGCCTTCCTCAGGAAACCTTAGGCATTCGGTGGAGGGGATTCTCACCCCTCTTTCGCTACTCATACCGGCATTCTCACTTCTAAGCGCTCCACCAGTCCTTACGGTCTGGCTTCACAGCCCTTAGAACGCTCTCCTACCACGCTAGAGGTCAGAAGTCAGAGGTGAGATGTCAGAGAATTTCAGCTCTTGCTCCGAAGGAGCAAATTGCTTATTGAGATTTATTTAATCTCACTTCTCACTTCCCACTTCTGACCTCTAGCATCCACAGCTTCGGTGATACGTTTAGCCCCGGTACATTTTCGGCGCAGAGTCACTCGACCAGTGAGCTATTACGCACTCTTTAAATGGTGGCTGCTTCTAAGCCAACATCCTGGTTGTCTAAGCAACTCCACATCCTTTTCCACTTAACGTATACTTTGGGACCTTAGCTGGTGGTCTGGGCTGTTTCCCTCTTGACTACGGATCTTATCACTCGCAGTCTGACTCCTGAACATAAGTCTTTGGCATTCGGAGTTTGACTGAATTCAGTAACCCGATGGGGGCCCCTAGTCCAATCAGTGCTCTACCTCCAAGACTCTCATTTCAAGGCTAGCCCTAAAGCTATTTCGGAGAGAACCAGCTATCTCCAAGTTCGATTGGAATTTCTCCGCTACCCACACCTCATCCCCGCACTTTTCAACGTGCGTGGGTTCGGGCCTCCATTCAGTGTTACCTGAACTTCACCCTGGACATGGGTAGATCACCTGGTTTCGGGTCTACGACCACGTACTCTTTCGCCCTACTTAAGACTCGCTTTCGCTGCGGCTCCGTCTTATCAACTTAACCTTGCACGGGATCGTAACTCGCCGGTTCATTCTACAAAAGGCACGCCATTACCCGTGATTTTCCGCAAGGAAATATCAACAGGCTTTGACTACTTGTAGGCACACGGTTTCAGGATCTCTTTCACTCCCCTTCCGGGGTGCTTTTCACCTTTCCCTCACGGTACTGGTTCACTATCGGTCACTAGGGAGTATTTAGCCTTGGGAGATGGTCCTCCCTGCTTCCAACGGGATTTCACGTGTCCCGCCGTACTCAGGATCCACTCTGGAGGGAACGAAGTTTCAACTACAGGGTTGTTACCTTCTTTGACGGGCCTTTCCAGACCTCTTCATTTACTCCGTTCCTTTGTAACTCCGTACATGAGTGTCCTACAACCCCAAGAGGCAAGCCTCTTGGTTTGGGCTTCTTCCGTTTCGCTCGCCGCTACTCAGGAAATCGCGTTTGCTTTCTCTTCCTCCGGGTACTTAGATGTTTCAGTTCCCCGGGTCTGCCTTTAATACCCTATGTATTCAGGTAAAAATACTACTCCATTACGAGCAGTGGGTTTCCCCATTCGGAAATCTCCGGATCAAAGCTTACTTACAGCTCCCCGAAGCATATCGGTGTTAGTACCGTCCTTCATCGGCTCCTAGTGCCAAGGCATCCACCGTGCGCCCTTAACAACTTAACCTTCGACAAACGATAAGCGTCGAATTTCTTCGTTGACTTCTCATCTTCCGGTGCTCATGTACTCTCGTACACTCCGCTCCTCATCAGGTCGTCGCCTCGAACTTCTCGCTTCTCCTTTGTCTCAAGACATAAGATCAAACTTAATATCTTGATTAACATTTATTAAGAGAATCACTAAACTAAGCGTTTAAACTCAGTGAATTACTTGAATTGTTTTCGTTATCTAGTTTTCAAGGAACAACGGTTTTGAGAGAATAGTTCCCTCAAAACTAAACAAAATCAGAAACGTCTTTTTATGAAGAATCTAGTTCTTCATTTTTCCTTAGAAAGGAGGTGATCCAGCCGCACCTTCCGATACGGCTACCTTGTTACGACTTCACCCCAATCATCTGTCCCACCTTAGGCGGCTGGCTCCTAGTCAATGCTTACGAAGCAAGATTGCTCCGCAAACTCTTAGGTTACCCCACCGACTTTGGGTGTTACAAACTCTCGTGGTGTGACGGGCGGTGTGTACAAGGCCCGGGAACGTATTCACCGCGGCATGCTGATCCGCGATTACTAGCGATTCCGGCTTCATGCAGGCGAGTTGCAGCCTGCAATCCGAACTGAGAATGGTTTTATGGGATTGGCTTGACCTCGCGGTCTTGCAGCCCTTTGTACCATCCATTGTAGCACGTGTGTAGCCCAGGTCATAAGGGGCATGATGATTTGACGTCATCCCCACCTTCCTCCGGTTTGTCACCGGCAGTCACCTTAGAGTGCCCAACTGAATGCTGGCAACTAAGATCAAGGGTTGCGCTCGTTGCGGGACTTAACCCAACATCTCACGACACGAGCTGACGACAACCATGCACCACCTGTCACTTCGTCCCCCGAAGGGGAATCTTCTATCTCTAGAAGTAGCGAAGGATGTCAAGACCTGGTAAGGTTCTTCGCGTTGCTTCGAATTAAACCACATGCTCCACCGCTTGTGCGGGCCCCCGTCAATTCCTTTGAGTTTCAGTCTTGCGACCGTACTCCCCAGGCGGAGTGCTTAATGCGTTTGCTGCAGCACTAAAGGGCGGAAACCCTCTAACACTTAGCACTCATCGTTTACGGCGTGGACTACCAGGGTATCTAATCCTGTTCGCTCCCCACGCTTTCGCTCCTCAGCGTCAGTTACAGACCAGAGAGTCGCCTTCGCCACTGGTGTTCCTCCACATCTCTACGCATTTCACCGCTACACGTGGAATTCCACTCTCCTCTTCTGCACTCAAGTTCCCCAGTTTCCAATGACCCTCCACGGTTGAGCCGTGGGCTTTCACATCAGACTTAAGAAACCGCCTGCGAGCGCTTTACGCCCAATAATTCCGGACAACGCTTGCCACCTACGTATTACCGCGGCTGCTGGCACGTAGTTAGCCGTGGCTTTCTGGTTAGGTACCGTCAAGGTACCAGCAGTTACTCTGGTACTTGTTCTTCCCTAACAACAGAACTTTACGACCCGAAGGCCTTCATCGTTCACGCGGCGTTGCTCCGTCAGACTTTCGTCCATTGCGGAAGATTCCCTACTGCTGCCTCCCGTAGGAGTCTGGGCCGTGTCTCAGTCCCAGTGTGGCCGATCACCCTCTCAGGTCGGCTACGCATCGTTGCCTTGGTGAGCCGTTACCTCACCAACTAGCTAATGCGCCGCGGGTCCATCTGTAAGTGACAGCTAAAAGCCGTCTTTCAATTTTGAACCATGCGGTTCAAAATGTTATCCGGTATTAGCTCCGGTTTCCCGGAGTTATCCCAATCTTACAGGCAGGTTACCCACGTGTTACTCACCCGTCCGCCGCTAACCAAGAGGAAACTAGGTTTCCTCTTGGTCCGCTCGACTTGCATGTATTAGGCACGCCGCCAGCGTTCGTCCTGAGCCAGGATCAAACTCTCCAATAAAGAGTTGATAAAGCTCATAATTAAATCTTTTAAAACGTTGACGTTTCTGTTTTGTTTAGTTTTCAAAGAACCATTTTCAACTGATAGATAATCAGTAACAGAGATTATTTTATCAAACGATTTCTCATTTGTCAACTTCTATGAATTTAATGTAGATGTAACATTTCATAGCGACAAGATATATCTTATCATCTCATTTCGCAGAAGTCAATGACGTTTTAAATCTTTTTTGTTTCTTATTATTAGAGCTTTGTCTCTTCTCTCTTAAAGGGACGATGAATATCATATCACCTTCATAAAGGTAAATCAATAGTTAGTTTGATAATCTTCTTTTAAAATGGAAAAAAGCTTAGTATCTCGAAATTCTCCTTTGATGTATTCATTTTTTCTAAGAGTCCCTTCATACTTAAATCCTGCTTTCAACAGTACTTTTTCAGATCCAATATTATCTGTATCACATCCACCCTCAATTCGATTTAACTCAAGAGTCTCAAACCCATATTTAATGACTTCCTTAATTGCTTCAGATGCTAAACCCTGCCCCCAGTACTTTCTATTTAAAACATATCCTATTTCAGCTTTTTGATTGTCATTAGACCAATCAACAAAAGAACAAGTACCAATGACTTTATTCCTTTCTTTGTGTACAATCGCCCAATCTGCTGATTGACCCGTTTTGTAGCTATTCATCACAACACTTATAAAATTATTTAATGTCTCCTCTTTTGATTTATTTACTTCCCACGTCATATGATGGGCAACCTCTGGATCAGATGAAAACTCAAATATATCATCTACGTCATTAAGGTTTATTTTTCTTAATAGTAGTCGATTCGTTTCAAATGATGGTAATGTTATTAATGAAGCTTCTATATTCATAACTCTTTCCTTTCTTAATAAAGGCTTTTATCTATCATCAAATTATTATTCAAGATCCATGATTTATTTATAAGAAATTTCTCATGTACCAGATCCACTATTGTTCACACCATTTTGTTTCATTACTTGACCTCTTTGTTCACCTTGCACATTCTCATCAGGTGTAGTCATTCCGGATTTTTTTAAAAATAAATAGCGATTGTACCAATTACAATAAGTGGTAGCAAAACATATAACCAAATCATAACAATTATCCATTAACTCATAGTTTTGTGTCCTTAGTAAACAAACCTACTATGCTTGTGAGTACACCTCCAATTAATAAAATGAAGTTCATAACCATCAAACTTGCCACTCCGTTTAGAGCCATAAGTTCACCAAAAATTGGGACTAATAAAGGATAACTTATAATAGAATACAAGATTAACCCTATACCTATTACTATCCTCTTCTTTCTTTCTTGTTTCGTTAAAGTTAAACTCAGCACAATCATTATTAAAGATAATAGGATCAAAAAAACTACTAGCATATTTCCCCCCATAGATTACATTTCTGTGCAGATACACTTAAAGTCATATTATGAATGATACAAAGTTTTAAGTTAGATTTATACTATAGTCATTTTCCGCTCTTGTATTAGGTTTAAGCTTTCTAACAATCTCTCTTTATGATATTCGAGTAATCATATTTAGTTTACCATATATACCCTTTTACCATTAAATATTTGAATGGATCATTCTGATTACCATAAATTATTGAAAATTCCCACATAAGAAAAGACAGCATAACGCTGCCTTTTTATCGTTGAGCATGCAAAAGTGTTACTGAGGATCTGTTAACGGAATTTTCATATCTAATTCTTCAAATTCCTCAAAGCTTATCTTTTCCGTTACAATATATAGGTTTTCTGAGAAGTTAACATCAAATTTTGCGATATTTTCTTGATTTGGCTTATAATCAGGGTAAGAAATAGGTTGAAAGTATTGTTCTTCCCCATCTTTTTCCAACTTTAAGCTTAGCCAATTTCGTGCTTGCTTTAGATTTCCATCAATAGAATAATGTAGCCAGACCTGTCCTTCTTTCTTTTCAATTTTTGAAATAACTAGTTTATTAGTTGCATCTTGATTTAAAACAATCGGTAATGATTCATTAATTGATTTTTTGATTGAGATTGATTGGGATTCCTGTTTTGGTATATATGCTTTTAACACAAGATACTCAGGCAATTCTTTTGGAGCATGATACCATGTTGTTGTTGAATGTTTTCCATTACCATATGAAATCCAATCTAAACGTAGTCCGCGGGAAGATATAGGTACTATTTCATTCCCCTTTGGATCAAGTATTTCGTATATGACTGATTTATTATATAAAGGTGAGCTTCTATCAATATTACCATTTCCACTTTCTTCATATCTAATTTTAATGGCGCTTTGAGAAGCAATCACTTCGTTAATTGATAATTGTAAATGATCTTTTTTGACAACAGTTTTTGGCTCAAACCTTTTAATCTTTCCAGGCACTTGCTGTACAGGAATACTGAAATTCCATGTACCCTGTTGCTCCTCAATTTTGTTTATATTAAAACCTAGGTCAAATTGTTCAGGAAACTCCTTATACAATTCAATAGCTACAATAGCAGTATCTTTTTCATCACCTTCCTGGGGACTTAGAGTTAAATCCTTTCCTTTTTCACCATTAACCGTTAGTCGATAATGACCTGTCACTCTTTCAAGTTCCTCACCTGTGGTAGATTCCGCTCCATACTCTACTAATATTCGCGATCCATCATACATCACTTTTTGTAGAGTTACTTTAATTCCATTATTCTCAACTGTCTGATTTAGTTCTGTAAATAAATTTGTTTGATCAACAAATTCAATTTGTTCTTCATGACCTGTATTTTTACGTTCAGTTGGTGTTGAGCTCATGACAAGTAAAAAGATTAATGCAACTGATAATGATGAAGCAATGACAACTGGGGCGTTTATTTTTCTATTTTGTTTTATTGGCTGATGTATGCTATTTAGCACTTTCTCTCTATCTTTCGAGGTAAATTCTAAGTCTTTTCTTACTTCCTCTTCTATAAGAATTTCCTTTAGCTCAATTAATTTATTCGTCATAAAACATATCCTCCTCATTTAAGAGTGGTAGGAGTTTTTCTTTTGCCCTTCTTAACCTCGTTTTTACAGTATCAATCAGGACACCTAAAATATCAGCAGTTTCCTTTAAACTTAGCTCCTGTACATAGTATAAATAAATGGAGTCTTTATATTTTGTTGGTAATTTATTTATACATTCCTGGATTTGTTTTTTCATATTTTTTCGTAAAACTACTTTTTCCGTACTATTTCTTTCTTCTATTTCTTCTCTAGGCTTCATCCCAGTTGGAATCACTCTCCGAAAATATGAAGATCTTAAATAGTCTTTACATTGATTAATAGTAATCCGAAAAAGCCATGTTTTAATGGCAGACTGTCCTTTAAATGTATGTAATTTTTCATAGCATTTAATATATACATTTTGTACGATATCCTTAGCTACCTCTGTATTGTTTGTGTAAGTATAAGCTAGTGTAGTGAGATCCGTTCCATACTGTACCATTAACTCCGTTAAGATTAGATCTAAATCGTCAGCACTAGCATACTTCAACTCCTTATTAAGCATTTCCCCATTAGATTTCACATCTCATAACCTCCTTTCCAACTATTAGACGTTTTAAAAAAGAAGAACAGGTTCATAATTTTAATTTTCTATGTTAGGTCTCTTATAAAATAAAAAATAGTGCTGATTCTATGTTAATCAGCACTACGTTTGTTTACCTCGATAGTTTTGGCGGTTGACATACTTCACATTTACGTTGGTTGTTATTCTTAAATTTTGTAAATGTTTTTTCGAAATTGTTACCACATGAACATTTAAAAAGTAACTTTTGAGAAAAACCGTGATATTCGGTCGTTAACAGCTTAGTATCAGAGTTCTTTTCAACAAATTCTTTAATTTT